>PIVK01000561.1 GCA_003354135.1 Rhodospirillales bacterium | reverse complement strand
ACCGGAAGTGATGTCATAATGACCGGAAGTGATGTCATAATGACCGGAAGTAACTCAAGCAGACCGGAAGTGACGTCATAATGACCGGAAGTGACTCCAGTAGACCAGAAGTGATGTCATACTGACTGGAAATGATGTCATAATGACTGGATGTGATGTCATAATGATCGGAAGTGACTCCAGTAGACAGGAAGTGATGTCATAATGACCAGAAGTGATGACATAATGAACGGAAGTGACTCCAGCAGACCGGAAGTATGGTCATAATGCCCAGAATTGACTCCAGTAAACTGGAAGTGATCTCATACTAACTATACGTTTTGTCATAAAGACCGGAAGTAATGTAATAATGACCGGAAGTGACTCTAGCAGACCAGAAGTGATGTTGTAATGATCGGAAGTGACTCCAGCAGGGCGGAAGTGATGTCATAATGACCGGAAGTGACTCCAGTAGACCGGAAGTGATCTCATACTAACCGGAAGTGATGTCATAATGACCGGAAGTGATGTCATAATGACCGGAAGTAACTCAAGCAGACCGGAAGTGACGTCATAATGACCGGAAGTGACTCCAGTAGACCAGAAGTGATGTCA
>PIVK01000560.1 GCA_003354135.1 Rhodospirillales bacterium | reverse complement strand
TGAGTCAGCAGTTTTTGTTTTTTGAGATTTTCAATTCCTATACTATCCAACCCATATAGCCTCTTTATATAATTTGTTGAATTCCGTCTGTCCATCCGTTCATGTCAACTTACTCATTTCCGGGGATAGGAAGCTGAAACTTGGTACCAAGGTACCTTAGGGTAAACCATGTTGCCTGGTGAAAAAAATTGGCACTCGGCCAACTTGAAAGTGCTGAGTCAGCAGTTTTTCATTTTTTTTCAAGTTTGTAGTTTTCAGCTTCTCTCCTACTCATGTCTGGGGCTAGGAAGTTCAAACTAGGTACTGAGTTATCTTGGGGTGTGAACTGTGGTGCCTGATTATGAAAACTGGCACTCAGCCAACTTTAAAGTGCTGAGTCAGCAGTTTTTATTTTTGGGGTTTGCATGTGTCGACTTACTCATTTCTGGGGCTAGGAAGTTCAAACTTGGCACCAAGGTACCATGGGGTAAACCATTTTACCAGGTGAAAAAAGTTGACACTCAGCCAACTTTAAAATGCTGAGTCAGCAGTTTTTCATTTTTTCAAGTTTGCAGTTTGGCTACTCTCCTTCTCATGTCTGGGGCTAGGAAGTTCCA
>PIVK01000063.1 GCA_003354135.1 Rhodospirillales bacterium | reverse complement strand
CGATTGGCAATGTCAAAAAATCCCAGTTGGCTCATGGTCGTCATCCTAAATTCCGAAAATCACGCTTTGGAGATTCTAGCAGACCTTGGCAAATGAGGGGGGTATTTATAGAGGCGCCCTAAGGTTGAGAATCTTGCATCCAGGTCCTCCTCTCCCCATGATTGGCGGGAGGACATAACGCCGAAAGAAAGGCCGGGATGGGAAAGGACGGAAACAGGGATCTTTACCGGGTCGCGGTCTCGGGCCGCCACATTACGGTGACCAAGGTCGGAAAGACCGACCCGGACCGTACGGTTGCGCTGGAGACGGCCACCGTTCGCATGACCGAAGCCATGCACATCATGCGCGAACAGGAAGCGGATCCCACCAAGCTCGACGCCACCCATTATTTCTGGGGCCTCGATGCAGCCAAGGACTTCGCCCGCATGGCCTTCAAGAACATTACGGAGAGCCTCGACGAGACCTGGAAAAGGATGGAGCGGTACGACGGCAGGACAGATCCTTAGGAGGGACCTTGGCTCGCCGCCACCCGGATGGCGATGTCAGCCCCCTCCTGCCGCTTCGCGGCGCCGAATTCTCGCGCGGCGTCCTCTAGTGCGGAAGGCCGGGTGTCGGGAAAGCTTCCTGGTCCCCGATCAGTCCGCCGACCGGCAGGCGGCAGGTCACGGTGGTTCCCTTGTTGGGAATCGACTTGATCTCCACGCTGCCGCCGTGCAGTTCGATGAACTGCTTGACGATAGAAAGCCCCAAACCGGCCCCGGCGTGCCCCGTATCGGGCTCCGGCCGTCGTTCGAAGGCCTCGAAAGCGCGGTTCTGTTCTCCCTGGGGAATGCCGATCCCCGTATCCGACACCTTGAGCACCATGTCCTCCCCTTGGCGGTCGGCCGATACCCGAACCGTGCCGCGCACCGGGGTGAATTGGATGGCATTGCTGAGCAAATTGAGCAGCACTTGGCGGATGCGTCTTTCGTCAGCGACGATCCAGCCAATGTCGGCCGGACAGTCGAATTCCAGGATGAGGCTCTTGCGCCTTGCGCGCTCACGGACCAGGCTCAGCACCGAGACCATGCCCGCATGCAAGTCGACGGAATCGACATCCAAGGTCATGGTCCCGGCCTCGATCAAGGCCAGGTCCAGGATGTTCCCCACCACTTGCATCAGGCCCTGAGAGGCATCGAGAATGCCTTCGCCGTATTCCTTTTGGCGTTTGTTCAGCGATCCGAAATACTCCTGGGTCAGGATCTCGGCAAAACCGACGATGGTGTTCATCGGAACCCGGATTTCATGGCTGACGTTGGCGATGAATGACGATTTCAGTTTATTGGCCTCGTCCAACGCCTGGGCCCGGACGACCAACGCGGCCTCGACCTTGGCCGAATCCGAAACATCGAGGTAGCCGGTCAGCACCGCCCCGTCCGGAAGCGGGACGTTGGCGTACGTCACCACGCTGCCGTCCGGCCTCGCGATGCGCCCGGAAGCGGGCTCGCGCCCCGTTAGCTGGGCCGCCACGCGGTCGCGGTAAGCCTCCCAATCCGCAACCTCCGGCAGCAAGGGTTTTAAAAGGCTGATGAAGGCCCCGACGTGAGTGCCCGCGGGCAGGGCATCAGCGGACAGCTGCCAGAGTTCAAGCAGCCTCGGGTTTCTGAGTCTCAGCCGCCCGTCACTCCCGAAGACCGCCACCCCCTCGTGCAGGTTGTCCAGGGTCTCGCGCTGAACCGCATCCAGGGTATGCATATCGCGCTGTAAGGTCAGCCGATCGGTGATGTCCTCGTCCGTGAAGACCAAGCCTCCCTGAGGGGCTTGGGTGACGATACTGAGAATGGCCGCCCCGTCCGGCAAATGGAGTTCCCGGCGTACGGGCTCGCTTCCGGAGTCGAACAGGGCCAGTTCCTTTTCCTTGAAGGCCCTGAAGTCCGTCACTTCGGGCAATCGGCGTTGATCGCGCATGCGGTCCAAGATCTCGGCCAAGGGGGGATTCTTGCCTAGCCATTCGGCATCCAAGCGCCACAGATCGGCCCAAGTCCGGTTGAAGGCCTCGAGCTTCTTGTCGGCGCCGAAGACAGCGACCGCCGCGCCCAAGCTTTCCAGCAGATGCAGGCCGGGAACCGAAGCCCCCTCGCCGGAGACTCCTGCCGGCGCGACGGGCCCTCGCCCGGGAATGGCAAAACCTGCGGTGCCCACCCAGCCCTTGACGGGTGTCTCGGTGACTTCGATGGGATGCTGCTGGTCCCCTTGGGTCAGGACATGCGTCTCGATCAAAGCCTTGCCGCCGTCCCGGGCCTTGCCCGCCAAATTGCCGGTGAGTCTGGCCAGGTTCACGCCGCCGCAGGCCTTGTTGGTGAAAGCCACAGCAAAGTCTGCATCGCGCAGCCAAATGGGGACGGGAAGCGCATCGAGTAGATACTGGAAGCTGTCGTAGGCCGCCGTCAGGGCATCTGGCTGCCCAGTGTCCGGAGCCGTGGCGCCCGCCGGGACGCCATCCACATCACGCATCCACAGAAGATCGGCCAAGGGCTCACCCATGGTGCTCGAGACCCGACCGCCGATGACATGAATGAGGCGTCCGCCCACCGGAAGCACTTGGTCGAAGGCCGTGCCGCTGCGCCGGAGCGAGCCCACGGCCCGGTCGAAGGCCGCCGAGGCATCGCCCTCGAAGGCATTGCGGAGGTCGTGATAGGTCGCGTCGGTGCCGTCGGCCAGTTCCAGAAGAACGGCCAGACGATGGGAGCCCATTTCGCGGCCCGTCTCATGGTCCCAGATGAATAGGCCATCCGGGGAGGCATCCAGGATCTCCCGGTGTTTTGAGGTTTCTGCCGCCTGGTTCAGGCGTAGGGCCTGTTCAACCTTGTGCCTGCGTACCAGCCGGATAATGAACATGCCAAGCGGCACGCCGGCCAGGGCAGCCCCGCTTATGGCTGCGGTCAGTGGTTGAATACCCTCCAGCATGACGCGAGTGTATGCCCCTAAGCCCCTGAAAGACAAGGCCAGACCGAAAAGACCGCCCCAAAACCCAAAAATCCCCGCCGGCTCTTAGTAGCGATAAGGCTCCGACTTGAAGGGGCCGTTGACGGGAACCCCGATATAATCGGCCTGGGCCTGGTTGAGCTTGGACAGCGCCACGCCCAGCTTTGCCAAGTGAAGCTTGGCCACCTTCTCGTCCAGGTGCTTGGGTAGGACATAGACCTTGTTCTCATACTTGCCGCCGGCGTTGTTGGCAAAAAGTTCGATCTGGGCCAAGGTCTGGTTGGTGAACGACGCGCTCATGACGAAGCTGGGGTGACCAGTGGCACAGCCCAGGTTCACCAGGCGCCCCTCGGCCAAAAGGATGATCCTGTGTCCGTCGGGGAATTCGATCTCGTCCACCTGGGGCTTGATGTTTTTCCACTTCATGTTCTTGAGGCTCGCCACCTGGATCTCGTTGTCGAAGTGGCCGATGTTGCAGACGATGGCCCGATCCTTCATGTCCCGCATGTGCTCGAGCGTGATGATGTCGATGTTGCCGGTGGAGGTGACGAAAATATCGGCGCGCGGCGCCGCGTCCTCCATGGTCACCACCTCAAAGCCCTCCATCGCCGCCTGCAGGGCGCAGATGGGATCGATCTCCGTCACCAGGACCCGGCAGCCGGCATTGCGCAAGGATTCGGCCGAGCCCTTGCCCACGTCACCGTAGCCTGCCACGCAGGCCACCTTGCCGGCCATCATCAGGTCGGTCGCGCGGCGGATCCCGTCGACCAGGCTCTCGCGGCAGCCGTATTTGTTGTCAAACTTGGATTTGGTGACCGAGTCGTTGACGTTGATGGCCGGGAAGGGCAAGGTTCCGGCCCGTTCCATTTCGTATAAACGGTGGACGCCGGTCGTCGTTTCCTCGGTGACACCCTGGATGTTGCCGAGGATGTTGGAGTACCAGCCGGGCTTCTCGGCAAGCCTCTTCTTGATTGAGGCAAACAAGGTCTCTGCTTCCTCGCTGTCCGGGTTGTCCAAGACCGAAATATCCTTCTCGGCCCGGGCCCCCAGGTGAATCAGCAGCGTGGCGTCGCCGCCGTCGTCCAGGATCATGTTGGGCGTTCCGCCGTCGCCCCATTCGAAGAGCCGATGGGTGAAGTCCCAGTATTCCCCGAGCGTCTCGCCCTTGTAGGCAAAGACTGGGATGCCGGCGGCGGCGATGGCCGCGGCGGCATGGTCCTGGGTCGAATAAATGTTGCACGACACCCAGCGTACGTCAGCCCCCAGGGCTTTCAGGGTCTCGATCAAAACCGCCGTTTGGATGGTCATGTGCAAGGATCCCGCGATGCGGGCACCCTTAAGAGACTGACTGGCGGCGAACTCTTCGCGGGTGGCCATGAGGCCCGGCATCTCGGTCTCGGCGATGTCGATTTCCTTGCGGCCCCAATCGGCCAGCGAGATGTCGGCAACGATGTAATCGCTCATGGCGAGACGCTCCTGGAAAATTTTCGCGAGAGGCGGGGTTTATCAGCCCCCCGGAGGGGCGTCAAGAAAGCGCATTGAAGTCGTCCAGCAGCATGGCGATGCGTCCGGCGTCCACCTGGTCCATGATGATGCTGGCGCGGCGGCTTGCGGAGGCAAAGTCCATGGCGCGGATATGTTCCTTGACCTTCGGAATGGAGGTGGCGGTCATGGACAGTTCGCGCAAACCCAGGCCTAAGAGCAACGCCGTATAGCGGGCATCGCCAGCTATCTCGCCACAGATACTGACCGGGATCCGGGCACGTAGCGCAGACTCGGCCGAGAACTGGATCAGCCGCAATACCGAGGGATTGAGTGGGTCAAAGAGATTGGCCACCTGTTCATCGCCGCGGTCGATGGCCAGGGTATACATGGTGAGATCGTTGGAACCGATGGCGAAGAAGTCGCAAGTCTGGGCCAGGGCATCCGCCGACAAGGCCGCACCCGGCACTTCGATCATCACCCCGAGGGGAGGCAGGGGAGAGGCAAAGGGAACCTTACGCCGTTTCAGTTTACGCGCCGCATGGGCCAACACGTCGCGGGCACGCCGAACCTCCCCCACCGTGGTCACCATGGGCAACAGGATACGCACCGAGCCGTGGGCGCTGGCACGCAGGATGGCCCGGAACTCGGTTTCCAGCAGGTCTTCGCGCACCAGGGACAGGCGGATGCCGCGCAGCCCCAGCGCCGAGGAGGCGCTGCCCCCGTAATCTCCCATCAATGCGGCCGAGGTCTTCTCTCCGCCGACGTCGAGGGTTCGAATGGTAACCGGTTTGCCATTCATGCCCACGACGATTTCTTTTAAGGCTTCATACTGTTCGTCCTCGGTGGGAATGGTTTCGCGGTTCATGAACATGAACTCGGAGCGCAAAAGACCAATGCCGGCTGCGCCCGTCCGATCGACAGAGGGCAGCTGCATGGGCAGTTCTACATTGGCCTGGAGCACCACCTCGATGCCATCCCGGGTCATTGCCGGCTGGCGCTTGAGATGCCCCAGGCGTCGCTCCTCTCTGACCCGGACGACTTTGCGCTGCTCATAGGCGGCCAGAGTTTCCTGTGTCGGATTGACGGTGATGCGCCCCGCATCGCCATCGATGATGATGTCGGCACCCGAACGAGCCCCCTTCAGGAGTCCGGTCACGCCGAGAACGGCAGGCAGACCCAGCGCCCGGGCCATGATCGCAGTGTGGCCCTCAGCGCCACCCAGCATGGTGGCGATGCCGACGACTTTGGCCGGGTTGAGCTGAGCCGTATCGGCCGGCGACAACTCCTCGGCGACGATGGCGCTGTTCTCGGGCAGGTGTGTGAAGGGCTTTTCCTCGACGTTGGAGAGGTTCCGTGTCAACCGCAACGCCACTGCCCGGATGTCTTCGAGCCGCGCGCGGATGTAAGCGTCGTCCATGGCCAAGAATTGTTTGGCAATCTCGCCGAATTCAGCCTGGACGGCCGCCTCGGCGTTGATGCGGTCGGTCTCGATCCGGGCCTTGACCCCGCGCACAAGGCGCGAGTCCTTGAGCATCTGGAAATAAGCGTCCAAGAGCGAATCCAGGTCTTCCGCCGCGCCCTCGACGGCCTTCGCCTTGGACCGCAGACGGCCGATCTGGCGCCGAGCCCGGGTGGTGGCCGCCTGGAAACGGTCGAGTTCGGATTTCACGCGGCCGACCTTAATCCGGTATTCGGGGACGGCGATAGTCCCGGATTCGCGCACGTAAGACTTGCCGATTCCGATGCCCGACGACACACCCAGGCCTGTAAAGACGATTTCCTTATTCTCGGCCATGGTTCTCCTCGTAACCCGGGGGCGGGTCAACTCTCCTCGAACTTGGCTTCGACGAGGATGTTCAGGGCATCCAGCGCTTCCCGGGCCTGGTTGCCCGACACCATGATCTGGATCTCGGTCCCATTGCTGGCGGCCAGCATCATCAGCCCCATGATGGAAACGCCCGATACCTCCGTGCTGTCGCGCCGCACCATGACGTCCGCATCGAACGTGCCGGCCAATTTGGCAAACTTGGCGGCGGCGCGGGCATGCAGGCCGCGCCGGTTGCGGATGATCGCCTTGACGCTATAGGCGCATGCAGCGGCAGAGGTCATTTCTCGTCCTGGGTCAGAAGATGGGACGCGATGTTGATGTATTTGCGGCCCGCTTCCTGAGCGCAACTCGCTGCGTCGTCCAGCGAACCACCCTTGCGGGCGCTGGACAGCTTGACCAGCATCGGCAGGTTGACCCCGGCGATGACTTCGACATGGGCCTTGTCCATGATCGAGATGGCGAGGTTTGACGGCGTGCCGCCGAACATGTCCGTCAGCACCACGACCCCGTCGCCTTGCTCCACCTTGGCCACGCTGTCCAGGATCTCGGCGCGCCGCTGTTCCATGTCGTCCTCGGGACCGATGCAAACGGCCATCGTGTTGGGCTGAGGGCCGACCACGTGCTCTAGGGCAGAGATCAGCTCTTCAGCCAGACGACCGTGGGTCACGAGCACCATACCAATCATGCCATCTCCACCTTTTCCTGGGGTGCACTGTGTCTCATTTCCGACCGCGTTCCAAGTCCCGATGGAAAAGCTCGGCCATCAAACCCTGATCCCGGAGCCATCCGGCCAGCTTTTCCGCGGTGAAGACGGAGCGGTGCCGCCCTCCCGTACAGCCCACCGCGATGGTGAGATAGCTTTTCCCTTCCGCCGCATAACGGGGCATCAACGGCAAGAGCAGGCGGGTCAGGTTTTCGAAGAAACTCTCCCACCCTTCGTCGCTGGTGATGTAATCGGCGACTGCGCCATCCTGTCCCGACAACGGTTTCAGCGCCGGATCATAATGCGGGTTGATGAGGAAGCGGACGTCGAACACCAGGTCGGCGTTTCGGGGCACCCCTTGCTTGAACGAAAACGAAGTGACGAAAATGCTTAGGCCCTGACCGACATCCTTGCGGAAATGGCCTTCAAGAATCTGCTTGAGCCCGCCCGGACTCAGGCCCGTGGTATCGATGACCTCGTCGGCCCGTTCGCGTAGGGGCGAGATGACGGCCCTTTCGCGGGATATGCCGTCGGCGATGGGGCGGTCCTGGGCCAGCGGATGGCGGTGACGGGTCTCGGCATAGCGCCGCCCCAGTTCCTCGTCGTCGCAGTCGAGAAAAAGGACCCGCACTTCAACCTGACCATCGGCGCCCAAGTTTTCAAAACCACAAAAAAACGACGCGACATCGAAATCCCGAGTGCGGATGTCGACGCCGATCGCCATGGGACGGGGCAACGGCGTAATGAGGCTTCCAAGCAGGGAAAGAGGGATATTGTCCAGCGCCTCGAAACCGATGTCTTCGAGGGCTTTCAGCGCCGTCGTCCGCCCAGCGCCCGACATTCCGGTCACCAGGACAACGCAAGCCGCGCCTTTTTCGGTCTGCACCGCCTCATCTACCATGGCCACCCCCCAAGTTTCAGTCGGCCCGAATGTTATTACCCGAAGCCATCCTCACCGCAAGGCGAACCTTGGCTGTGGTGGACGCGTCAAAGGGATCCAGCCTGACCAGCATCAACGGCGGGCCATAGTCGCGGCAGGTTTCCGGGTCGGGCAGGCGATCGATGTCCTTGCGGCTTGTCAGTTCGACCACCAGACCGACGGGGGCTTCCCCGCAATAGTCGACCCGGATCACCCCCAGTCCCCGGACCTCCATCACCCCGGCCACGGGTTCCGGCACCCGAGCGATGAGGGCTTCGCCGTCATGCAACACCTCTGTGTAGTCGTCGGCAATCAGTTCCGCGCCCTTGTCCATGAGCCGCAACGCCAAGTCCGATTTTCCACTCCCGGACGGTCCGCGGATCAGAACCGCGGTTCCGTCGATGGCGACGGAGGTGGCGTGAATGCGGTCCATTTTCTTTCTCCCTTATCCTGCGGGCTTCCCTGGTGGGATACGCACCACGAAGCGGGCCCCCCCCTCGGCACGGTTCTCGGCGTGCAATGTACCATTATGGACTTCGACGATCTGGCGCGAAATGCCGAGACCCAGCCCCGAGTGAGTTCCGAACTTCTCGCCCTCGGGCCGTTCCGTGTAGAAGCGTTCAAAGATGGCATCCTCCTTGCCGGGTGGAATGCCGGGTCCTCGATCCTCCACCGAAACTTCGATATCGTTCCCACGCAGGCCCATGCGGATGCCGATTTCGCCGTCGGGGGGGCTGAAGGACACGGCGTTACCGATCAGGTTGCGGAAGACGCGGACCAGCCGGTCCTCCATGCCGTCGACCATCATCCCCTCGGTGCTCTCCAGCGTGAGCCGCAGGCCGTCCTTGAACATAGTGCTGCCGTGGACGCTGACCAGCGTGGCCAGCATGTCCGACAGGTTGACCGGCGTCTTTTCGGCCCGGGACAATTCGGCATCGAGGCGCGAGGCCTCCGAGATGTCGGTAATCAGGCGGTCGAGGCGCTGCACGTCCTCTTGGATAATGCCCATTAGCTTGCGTTGCTGGTCAGGATCGTCCAGGCGAGCCGCCGTTTCAACGGCGCTGCGTAGCGACGTGAGCGGGTTCTTGATCTCGTGGGACACATCGGCGGCGAAACGGTCAATGGCATCCATGCGCTCCCACAAGGCCTCGGTCATGTGCCTGAGGGCCACGGCCAGATCCTCGATCTCGTCGCCGCGGCCCCGGAAGTCGGGTATGGCATGCTGTCGGTGGTGGCTGAGGCGCACCCGTTCCGCCGCCGCGGCGAGACGAAGGATGGGTCTGGCAATAGTCCGTGCCAGATAGACCGACAGCGCCGTGGTGACCAGAAGCGCGACCATGAATAGCTTGAGCACATTGAGTCGGACGTCCAGGAGTGCGGCGTCGATTTCGGTCGACCCCTTGGTCAGAAAGATGGCGCCGATCACCTGCTTGTAGTGTTGCACCGGCACGGCAACGCCGAGCACCAGGCCGCTGTCGGGACGTCTGCGCACCATGACGGCGGTCGAGAACCGCCCGCCCAGAACCCCTGCGACCTCTACGTAGTCCCCGCCCCACTGAAGGATGGATTCCCTATAGAGGGGCAGGGTTTTGTGTCCCGGCAAGTGCTTGGCCAGCCGGTCATAGTATCGCAAGATCAACTCCCAGAAACCGAGTCCCTCCGGAAGAGGAAGGATTTCCACCTCAATGGAGCCCGCAGGCCCCCGGATGCCGCCGAGATAGCGCGAATCGGCGACCAACGTGCCATCAGCCCCGAACAGGCGCGCCCGGGCACCAGTGGTTTCCACAAGCCGGCGCACCATCTGGCGCGCCGCGTCGAACAGGAATTCCTCGCCGATGGGATCGCTGAGCATGACCGAGGTCTCGCCCAAGGCGGCGGCGAACATCTTGGCCTGGGTCTCCATCGAGGAAATCTCGGCGTCGATCAGGCTCTGACGATATTCATCGTGATAGAGCAGCCCCGCCACCAGAATTCCCAGCGCCAGAACGTTGACGGCGAGGATTCGCCGCGTGATCGGCGAAACCGCCTTCTCACGCGACGGCGGGCGCCAAACCTTCCGTGTTTTCGAGCCTTCGCCCATGCCCCCCGCGTTTCGCACGCCTCATACCAAGGTGCGGTGATAAGGACTCATAGAGACGGCTTCCCCTGATTTTTGGCTAGGAGCACGCATCGAAGCGATGTGAGGCATCGGGAGATGCGTGCGACGCGGTCCAAAAGTCAGGGGAAGCCGCCGTTCCGGTCGCTTAT
>PIVK01000559.1 GCA_003354135.1 Rhodospirillales bacterium | reverse complement strand
TCACGACACGGTTTCTATAGGTAGGGGGTACCCGTTCAAAAAGTAGTCTCTTTAGGAAATAGTGCCTTCTGCAAACAATAGGCTATGGTATGACCACCCAAAGGGTTATTGTTGCAATTCATTTTTGTTTAAATTCTACATGCATATACCTTTCTAAAAATGGATAATATGGTTTACTTGTGAAACTTGGGTATGGCACTTAAGGTGGCAGAAGTACCCCTATACCACAGGCTTGGCCTCACAGATGAGCCAAGGGGGACCCCTTTGAAACACAGGGTGGGTGTCTTTAGTGCCCCAATGCTCAAAATCTAATCGGTCATGAACCACTTTATTTGACATAGGGTAGTAGCCAAGACATAAAGCTTTCCAATGATATAAGACACATGTGTCCTGGACTCGCAGTGAATTTCTGACAAGCCCATAAAAATGGCCCAAAATGGTATAATTACTATTAAAAAGGAAACCGTGTTGTGAGACCTAAACAGCATTTGGGGCCAAAATCAGGTTTTTTGACATTTTTGACCATTTATTTGGCAAAATATGTCCATTCTGTTTTCTTGTTCATTAAATCAAGGTACATTAAGTATTTTTGCATTG
>PIVK01000558.1 GCA_003354135.1 Rhodospirillales bacterium | reverse complement strand
CCAGGAAATTGTGGTACCTGAAGAATCAGTGCAGTACGCAACACTTGATGTCGGCGCCACAAAAATGCAAGAGCCATCTTCAGTGCCTCAACATCTAGCTCGCCTATGGCACCGAACCGAATCATTTCATTGTAATCTGAACGTGCCTGAGATGCTATCAGATACTCTCCCGTGTACATGGCGGTCTGCTGGAAAGAGGCAGGGGTCTGCAGTCTCATCTCACTTGGTCGAGGCGTAATTGGCATCACCCGGGATGCTTTCCCTGTAAGTGAACGAAGCCGACCAGGTGGAGGCGTTCCAATACAGTCCTTAGCTGGTGCCAGCACTTTAGTCCATAGCTTTTCCGGGCTGTTGGCCCCACCTGGGAATGAAGAGTCCATACCCACAACTGCATTCTGACCCGGAAAATCTCCTTTACTGCGGGTTTCAATCTTCTTTGGACTGTCCAGAATGTCACACTTACCTTCCTCACTACTTTCAATTAACCTCCGTGCAATAGCACGCAATGTAATAAGCTCGTACATGTCCATAGTGGTCACCTCCAGCCGGATTCCAGCAGGAACAACGATTTGCTCCTGTACTCTTACTGCAAGCTCC
>PIVK01000557.1 GCA_003354135.1 Rhodospirillales bacterium | reverse complement strand
TGACCTTCTGACCTAGTGATTTTGAGGTCATGGGGTCAAAGGTCAAGGTCACTGGGTGCAAAAAATGACACATTATAAACATATTCACATTATAAACATATTCTATTGCATGTCCGCTCCATATTTCAGCAACCACTGATGTTAGAGTGGTCTAACTTCACATGTTAGTAGTTCCTAGGAAGTCCTGACCTGTTGAAGCTTTTGAGGTCAGGAGGTCAAAAGTCAAGGTCACTGAGTGCAAAAAATGACCTATTTTACATATATTTCTTATTATAGACCTATACTGTTGCAGCTAATCTATCTAAAGCCAGAATATAAGTTGACCTCAACATGACATTCTAACCTAGTGATTTTGGGGACAAGAGGTCAAAGGTCAAGGTCATTGGGTGCAAAAAATGACCTATTTTACATATATTTCTTATTATAGACCTATTCTATTGTAGCTAATCTATCTAAAGCCAGAATATAAGTTGACCTGAACATGACCTTCTGACCTAGTGATTTTGAGGTCAAAGGTCAAGGTCACTGGGTGCACAAAAATTACCAGTTTCCACATATTTCACATTATAAACATATTCTATTGCATGTCCGCTCCAT
>PIVK01000123.1 GCA_003354135.1 Rhodospirillales bacterium | reverse complement strand
GCCTAGCGGAAATCGGCCGGCCGCTCTATAACGGCGCGGTCATTCTGATCGGAGGATTTATATCGTGAGGGTCCTGGTGCTCGGCGCCGGTGTGGTCGGTGTCGCCACCGCATACTATCCGAGGTGACGGTGTTCTCCCTCTCCCTAATCTCGTCATCCAGTCGTTTAAAGATGGGGAGAAACCGTTCGCCATGTAGCGCAACTGCCTTCGCCGCGATCGCTCGACCGCAACGCAGCATCTCAATCGGAGGGGGCGTGTTGTCTATTGACGTCTATATATCACGAGACATCCGCTATGCAGATGACCCATTTAGTGCCTTCTCGTTAGCACGGGGAATACCCCTAATTGACAACCGAGACTCGGCCTTCTCGGCTGACAGCCTCGATCTGAACAGCCCGGACCCCTATCCTTGCGGCATGAGGCATCTGATATTTTTTCTCTCCGCACTTCTCTTCCCGACCCTCGCATCGGCTGATTGCTACGAATGACCTTTGCGAGAAGGAAAAGGCGGACATCTTGCTTACGATGCTGATACGATCTGCATTACCACGTCCGGCCTTTTGCCTGAGATCGAAAAGATGTCCGTCCGCGTCAACGGTATTGACCCCCCGGAGATTCGTGGCGAGTGTCCTTCCGAAAAGGTCGACGCCCTGGCGGCCCGTGACTTTGTGAACAAGCGCCTTCGTTCCGCCAAAAGTGTCGCCTTCTGCGAGCCCCGATGGGGCAAATATGCCGGGCGCGTCTTGGCGGACGTGTACATCGATGGGAATCGCCTTGCGGACACCCTGATCGAGAAGGGCATCGGTCGAAAGTACGACGAAGACAAGCGCAAGGGGCGGGTGTGCGTCAAACGGACAATGTGGCATCACTAGCTATTGGGGATGCGTGGGTTAACCGGGTAGACAAGCTGAGCTCTACCTATAGTTTTGAGGCCCAAAATGAGAACAATCTTTTTTACTGCTGTCGCCATCACTTTTGGCGTTATTTCTTTCTCAACATCTGCGAAAGCCGCGCAATCTCAAGAAGTTCAAACCTTCGCGAAACTATACAAAGAATTACAATATTTCAAGCGTGATTCAAAGTTCCATCAAGTAGGCTTTTCTCAATGTTGCCAATATTCAAAATGGATGAGCCGCGTAGAAACTTTGGACGCACGGCATGGAGGGTCCGTTATTAGGGAGATTCGTATTCCAGTCCGTGATTTATTAGCACTTGGCCTTGATTACATGCGAAACAAAGGTCGATCAACTCATTTTAGCCAATCTATAGAAAAAGAAATCAATGTGGCCCTAAGCCCCGCCCCTAAGTTGGAAAAGGGTAAAGGTGTGGTTCTTCGCACCGACGGAGTGTGCAAAACCCTTGATAAGTTTCAGGAGTTCTACAAAGCCCTTGCAGAGTCCAAATATGCTGAGGCTGACAGAATTATAACAAGCCACGATTGCCCTATAATCTATGAAAAGACTGTCGTTACAGGTCCCGTTAAAACTGAGACTGTCAAAATAGCTAACGGAAGTGTATTAACCTTTCACCAAGTCACTTTAAAAAACGGGCAGAACGTATGGGCTAGTGACGGGCTAGTAAAATTTGAGTAACAAACCCCAATTCCCGTGTTTTTGGACGTTCACGGTGAGCATACCCCACCCGCTTGATCTTGGTGCCATTGGCATAGCCGCGCAGCAAGGGCGGGCGGACTGTGGGGAGGCTCTACGGTGCTTCCCCTCTCATCTGATCAAATCAGTACTTGTGGACCGTTATGGTCAGACGGCCATTGGTATTACAGGTAAGGAGGACCGAACCATCCGCAGTCGGAATCTTTCTCACAACCCCCAGGCCAGAATTCATGATCTCAATGTGCTTCCCCCAGAGACCCGCCTCTAAAATATACGCTATCTGTGCTTCCCCACACTTCGAAAGGGAGCCGAAATTACCAAGAATCAGCTTGTCCTCTTCCTTTCCAGACGCACCACCGACCGCGAACAAAGGTGACATCGCGACGAGGCACACCAGAAAGCCAGAAGTAAACCATCGAACCATTCACCTTCTCCATCCGTACCTATAGGGGGAAAAAATACCCTGAATTCTTTTTGATGTGCAATCCCGGCTGAATGCACAAACTACGCATCTTCTCCCGGGTCATCCTCGAGATACCCCTCCTGATTCAGCCAATCGTGAACCCGCTGTTGAGCCTCGGTGTGTTGCTTCTTGAGTAGGCGGCAGTTCCGGCGTCCTTACTCAATTGGAGGCGTTGCGTTCGGTGGTGTAAATTGGTTCCGCTCGACTCTCGATAGATAGGTCGGGCTGACGCCGACCCTCCTCGCCATCTCGCGTAAACCGATCCCCCGGTCTTCTCTCTCACGGCGCATGAACGTCCCGAATTCCATATTCTTCTCGCGGGTCATGTTTTCCTTCTGCGCATATTTGAACCCTTAATACGACACGACGCCATATAACAACAAGAAATTGTGGCTG
>PIVK01000122.1 GCA_003354135.1 Rhodospirillales bacterium | reverse complement strand
TCTTAATTCCATAATATCTACCTTTTTTGCGGCCATAAGCTTTTAGTTTAATTTCAAAGCTTATACGGTAGAAATTACTTCTGTTTCAAGTGGCACAATAACTCCGGTATAGGTGGCACGCTTTGCTCCGGTATGAGTGGCACAACATCAATCGGTATGGGTGGCACAAGATGGAGCGGTCTATCCAACCTGAATCGAAGCATACGAAAACAAGACTACTCAAGATGGATGACTTGCAAGCTGAGCTTTACCAAATAATTGTGAAAAATTTCTAGGGTGCTGCAACGCTGAAAACAGGAAAAAGTATGCAGCGGAGCATCCGAAAACGACTGTAAAAGAGGCTGATAGGGTAAAGTCTAAGAAAAGAAAGTAGCAAAACTTACTTCTGCTAATACTTTACTATTCATCTATCTGTTTATTTTTTCGTTTTTTAAATGTTTTGTAAGAAATACTAATTAAGAGGTAATAAAATACTAAAGGAAGTATAATAGTAGTTAGGTTTTTTAAAGACCAATCATTCAATTTTCCAGTTAAAATTTCTTTTACGAAATGGTATAAATTAACTGGAAAATATAGCACGGAATCTGAATTCCAAATTAAAATACTTACAACAAAAAAAACAATAAAAGATAAACTTGATAATGCGTAAACAACTAAAAACCAGTCTTTTTTTGAAAAAGTAATATCATTCCTTTTTGCTATTTTTTTGAAAAACAATTTTAGTTTTTCAAAAGATTGTTTTCTGAGATTCGGAATTTTAAGTCCGTCAGAAACCACCCAATAACCATCAGTTCTTAAAAAAGGGTTGAGGGTGTAAAAAATAGAAATAAATAACAAAAATGAAGTTGCTAAAAAATTAATTTCATTGGTTAAAATAAAAACAATGAGTAAAAAACTAATGTAGATAAGTTCAAAATAAATGCCTGCCAAATCAATAACAACTCGTTGTTTTGAACTTAACTGCCAAGCTTTGGTTACATCAGCAAAAAATGTTGGAGTAAATAAATAAAAGCCAAATCCAATGCCACGAGAATTTACCCCGTAATATTTTGCTGCTGCTGCATGGCCTAACTCATGAATAAAAATACCGATAAGTATTATCGGCAGCACAAACAAAAAACTAACTTCTGATAAATTATTTACAAAAGGCTCTAAAAGGTGGTAATAATTTACACCCATAAACAATGAAAACAATAGCGTGATTAATGTTATTGTTTTTAAAGCAAAACCTTTAAATAGAGGGGTAAATAAAATAGCCGCTTTATTTACAACATTTGCAGGTATAATTATGGTACTTAATTTTAAATAACTTGCTCTTGATAAAGGCTCTACAACTACATTTTTATTCTCTACAATACCATATTTTTTCAATTTATTGTAAAGTAGTTGGTGTACTATTTTTGTTGTTATGTTTTGATTGTTGTTCGTGTTAAAAATAGCTGTAATTTCTTCTAAAGTGTTTTTACCATCTACTAATTGTAAAATTTGATAAGTTCGTTTGTTAATATTTACTTCATAATTATATTTCTCTTGTGAAACAAGGTAACTTGAATTATCAAAAAAGGAAAAATGAATCTCTTTTTCGAGGATAGGAATTATTGAACTTATATTATTTGCTTTCATTCTTAATATATAAATCTAATGCTTTTATACAGGTTGAAGTTGTAAATAATCGCATAAAATCATTACAAATAATATTTGTTGTTTGGTTTTCTTCTTTAGACCAATTTTCAACCTTTTTAGGATTTAAAACACTTGCTTCAGGTATTTGTAATGAATATGATGAAAAAAATGAACCATCTGTTGTTTGTTGTGATGATAACCATTGTATCGCTAATTTTATTTCTTTTTGATATTTACTGCAAGTTTCCTCATTTGAACTAAGTGCAATTATCACTAAAGCCGTGTAAAAAGGGCTTTTTATTTTGTTATTATCTATAAAACTGCCATCATTTTGTTGGAGGTTTATTAGCCCTTTAATTGCTTTTAAAATGGATTCATTCAACTTATAATTATTAATAAAATAGGCTTGAAGCATAAAGCTTGTTGCATAAATAGGAGAACTCCACCAATAAGAATTCCACAATCCGTTTTGATTTTGATTTTTTTGAAGAAATGCAAGTAATTTATCTTTTGCTGTGTTATCTATTTCTAAGTTTTTCATTAAGTAATACGAAACGGCACTTACACAAATATGTTCCTGCATCCATCCTTGCACATTATTACATTCAAAATTTAAGCAATCTAAAAGTTTATGTTTATTGGTGTATGTTGAATATCCTCCCTCTAACGATTGTTGTGATAAATATATTTCTAATTCTTTCGAAATATTAATTTTGTTTTTATAAAGAGACATTAGCCTGAATAATTCATAAAAAATAGAAAAAACGGGGGCATTTACTTTGTTATCTCATTGATATACAATATCTTTGAGGTGTATAAAACAATAATACCCCCATGAGTAAAAATACAAA
>PIVK01000556.1 GCA_003354135.1 Rhodospirillales bacterium | reverse complement strand
GTCTACTGGAGTCACTTTCGGTCATTATGACATCACTTCCGGTCTGCTGGAGTGACTTCCGATCATTACGACATCACTTCCGGTTATTATGACATCATTTCCGGTCAGTATGACATCACTTCCGGTCTACTCGAGTCACTTCCAGTCATTATGACATCACTTCCGGTCTGCTGGAGTCACTTCTGGTCATTATGGCATCACTTCCAGTCATTATGACATCACTTCCGGTTAGTATGAGATCACTTCCGGTCTGCTGGAGTCATTTCCAGTCATTATGACATCATATCCGGTCCATGTGAGATCACTTCCAGGCTACTGGAGTCACTTCCGGTCATTAGGACATCACTTCCGGTCTGCTGGAGTTACTTCCAGTCATTATGACATCACTTCCGGTCATTATGACATCACTTCTGCTGACTCAGCAAAGTTGGCAGAGTGCCAATTTCCATCAATAGGCATCACAATTCACCTCATCTTACCTTGGTACCAAGTTTGAACTTCCTAGCCCAGAAATGAGTAGAAGAGTTGCATAAAACCCCCAAAATAAAAAACTGCTGACTCATCACTTTAAAGTTGCCCGAGTGCCAACTTTCATAACC
>PIVK01000555.1 GCA_003354135.1 Rhodospirillales bacterium | reverse complement strand
AGCGCCCCCCGTTTCGACCGGACATCCGGTCAGTGGGCCTGAGCTCTGATGCCCCCTCTTGGGGAGCACATCTTAAGTTCCCCAGTTCAATTTCCACGCATTTAAATACCGATTCCCAATCACCGCGTTTCGGTTGCCTGAATAGTCTCGCATTAGGGTACCAAGGACTATCTTCTCGCGAGAGCATCCATCTCCAGTCAGAGCTAAACGGAAGCAAGACCCACACGGGCTTTCCCATCGCTCCGGCAAGATGGGCAAGACTGGTATCGACCGAGATCACAATATCCAGCAAATCAATTACTGCGGCCGTATTTCCGAAATCAAGCTCATCGCCAAAGTATGCAATACGGCCATTCTCGTTCAGCACATCCCGCTCAACTTCCCGCACATCTTTGTGCAGAGCAATGAACTCTGCCCGGTCGCTAAGCAACGGCAACAATTGCTCTAATTTCAACGATCTATCGCGGTCCTTCCAGTGGGCGGAGTTGCCGCTCCAAACAAGCCCTATTCTGGGCTTCTTTTTGGGGCCCAATCGCTTCGCCCAACGATCGCGCAAATCGGGATCGCTTTGGAGATATTGTTTGCGCATGGGAATGTTTGAGA
>PIVK01000554.1 GCA_003354135.1 Rhodospirillales bacterium | reverse complement strand
GAACCCAGTGTTAAATTGAGTGTTCGTGCTTCCAGATTTGCTTGCTAAGCGAGCTATGATCCTATGAGTTTTGGTACGCACAGTATCTGAGCAGGTTGTCAGCCATCATGTTCATTTGTAGGTCATAGTATTCTCACGCCGTTCTTTATTGAGTATGTACATAATGTTGTTTACATTGTTACTGCAAAGGGCCTCATTCCTAGCTACTTGAGGACCCCCGGTGTATAATATGTCACCCTTCCTAGGGTCAGTGGTATATACATGTTTTTCAGTCCTATTGTTATTTTGCTATATTAATATATTTGCATTATTTGATAGAAATGCTGATTTTCTGCCCTCCCAAGGAGGCTATTTTTGATACCAGTTTGTTATACTGCCATGAATGTTCTCATCAGAGAATAGTCTCAATAAAATTGAATGTATTAAAGTTTATAGGTTTCAGCGTCTGCTTTATGAAATCTACATTGCCTAACTAGTAGTAATTGACATTAGATTAGTTACATGGGGTCTCCCACCCTTCCTCCCATCCCACCACGGTCTCGACGTGCACAGACTTTCTTTATAGCAAGCTAGGGATAGGATCAAGCCTTTGGTGGGACCTTCT
>PIVK01000553.1 GCA_003354135.1 Rhodospirillales bacterium | reverse complement strand
TCATCTGCTGCACAACTTATAGAAA
Source organism: Rhodospirillales bacterium (assembly GCA_003354135.1). Lineage (GTDB taxonomy): Bacteria > Pseudomonadota > Alphaproteobacteria > Rhodospirillales > GLO-3 > GLO-3. The sequence goes on along the minus strand of PIVK01000553.1, from coordinate 579 downwards.
AGATTGTGAATGTTAATATAGCAACTTTGTTAATGTATTTAATCATCATTAATATAATTTAAGATTAATAAAAAAGCATTTTACTGAATTATTATTATAATAAAAAGAACGTAAAGAGTTGTACACAACCTGTTTTCCTGGTAAAACGGAAAAACAGGTTAGCTTATGATCTAAATAACAGTAAAAATGGATATAAATTAAATTTGATGCTACTCTTAAATGATAAAAAATTTTTATTTTCTTTCGTTTTTTATAAAATATCTTCTATATTTTTAATTTTTAAGTTACATAATTCGACTTATATAAAACGATCCTTTAAATATTAAAACGACATTTATCAAGCTATCATAGTTCTTGTTTAATAAAGCTCGTGTTGCGAGTTACGTAAGAAGAATTGGAGTTGCGTAAGGTGAAATTTTGAGTAGTTACGTCAAAAATTGGTGTTTCTGAATCAGAATAGAAGAAAACGTAAGAACGTAGGTTACGTAACTTATTTTGGCTATGCTTTTATATAAGCATATTCTTTAGTACCATTTATATCTCTATATATACTTAACTTACGTTAGTTACGTTAGTATA
>PIVK01000552.1 GCA_003354135.1 Rhodospirillales bacterium | reverse complement strand
GTTTGTGAATTAGGCTCATGAGAGTAGTTCCATTCTTGCAGTAGTTATGGAGTATGGAAAACTAGTCCATGTCTAATGCACGTCGTAGAGGACGTCTTGATTTGACCCCAAATCTCTCTCACTCTCTGAACTACCCAATAATAGTGGGTTACTGATTAGAGTAGCTGAAACAGGACAGGATACTTCTGTGGGCCACTTTGTGTGCCGTTGGGGATGACATTAAAGGGAGAGCAACCTCCAACTACATCTCTCATCGATATGTTCACGAGACCGTAGTAGAAGAAGGCAAGGGGATAGTATTCCTTACCCTTTAAGATAAGAAGAAGTGAATTGAAGAAAGTGTTCCCTCTTCAGCCTCTATCATCAGTACCATCCTACGTAAGTTAAGTAACTTAAGTTCTGATCAAGCAATACATCCGCAGTTGATCAGTTGCACCGCTGTATCATTGTAACGTACTGGAGCATAGTATCCTCTAAATTCTATGCCGATTCTATGCTGGTATACCGAAACTGCACAATAATACCTCAAGTGACCAATGCACAAATCTACAAATCTACTCAACGACGTGGGTGGAGTATTCCAACACGGCAATCGGTTGCCGCG
>PIVK01000551.1 GCA_003354135.1 Rhodospirillales bacterium | reverse complement strand
TTTATTATCTTGCCGAGATAAAATCTCGGCAAGATATATTAATCGCAACCGTCCGTCCGTCCGTTAGTCCGTCCGTCCGTCCGTCCGTCCGTCCGTTAGTCCGTCACACCTCCCTCTCACACCTACAGTGTTGGTATGATCACAACCAATCTTTGCACACTACTGGGGTTGGTCCCTGGGATGTGCACAAACATATTATTTTTTTTGCCCCACCCCCAGGGGATGGGTGGGGGTCATCTCAAAATTTCACAAATCCCAGTTTGGGCACTTCTGGACCTCGGAGAGCAAATCTGACAGTACCTACCCCCCTATTTATGGGGCCAGTAAGTTCAATGGTGACATGACCTTGAAGGTCAAAGGTCAAGGTCATGTCCGAAATTGAGGTCAAACATTAAAAAACACATAAAAGCCATTCTCACCCCTATACTATGGAAATGAGCTCAACCTAGCTTTGCATGTTATCTGGGTTGGTTCCTGGGATGTGCAAGAAAATAAAATATTTTTTGCCCCACCCCCAGGGGGTGGGTGGGGGCCATCTCAAAATTTCACAAATCCCAGTTTGGGCACTTCTGGACCTCGGAGAACAATTCTGACAGTACCTATCC
>PIVK01000550.1 GCA_003354135.1 Rhodospirillales bacterium | reverse complement strand
TGTTTTCATGTTATTTACAATGTTTAAGGAGGCTTCGGAGGCTTTCATAAAAATGTTCAGAATTTTTTGAAAATTTGCATATTTATTAAACACATCTAGTATAGCAACATTCTGAAAAAATAATGATAGGTGCCCATGCTTATTTTTGAGATATAGCCTTTAGAAATCATGCTACAAAATAGAGAAAATCGGCCATTTACATAATGTAAGTCAATGGGAAATGGACCAAGTGGTTGCAATTGCAGGTAAGATTTTCCTGTAGAAAATGTTCAGAATTTTCTGTTTCTCTGATATTGATAAAACAAATATATATGTCACAAAATAAGATGAAAAAAACATATTGTACCCATGCTACTTTTTTCACAATAAGACCATATAATGATGCTGGTAAGATTTTCCTGTAGAAACTATTCATATTTTATAAGATTTGCATGGTGCCCAGATTTTCTGTATTTTTTTCTTGATACAAACTATCCTTTGCAGTCATGGTTTCATTCCATGATGATCAAAAATTACAAAAAATTGCCAGAAAAGAAAAGAAATGTTTACAAAATAAAGTAGAAACTGTTCCATCATCAGATGCGCGAGAATATGCACAGAACAAC
>PIVK01000549.1 GCA_003354135.1 Rhodospirillales bacterium | reverse complement strand
ATCCGTGCAATCTCCTTGGTGCTAGGGTGATCACAAGGTTAATTTTAGCAAAAAATCAGTCATTTTTGGCATAAAATGGTCCAGAAAATTTGAGCAGCACTCCACCAAACAATAGGGTTATTGTACAATCTATAAGAAACAATCCTGCAAGGTTAGGAGCCAATCTGCGCAATCCCCTTGATGCTAGAGTGATCACAAGGTTAATTTTGGCAAAAAATCAGTCATTTTTGGCCTAAAATAGTCCAAAAAATTTGAGCAGCACTCCACCAAACAATAGGGTTCTTGTACTATCCATAAGAAACAATCCTGCAAGGTTAGAAGTCAATCCGTTCAATCCCCTTGGTGCTAGAGTGATCACAAGGTTAATTTTGGCAAAAAATCAGTCATTTTTGGCTTAAAATGGTCCAAAAAATTTGAGCAGCACTCCACCAAACAATAGGGTTCTTGTACTATCCATAAGAAACAATCCTGCAAGGTTAGAAGTCAATCCGTGCAATCTCCTTGGTGCTAGGGTGATCACAAGGTTAATTTTAGCAAAAAATCAGTCATTTTTGGCATAAAATGGTCCAGAAAATTTGAGCAGCACTCCACCAAACAATAGGGTT
>PIVK01000062.1 GCA_003354135.1 Rhodospirillales bacterium | reverse complement strand
CTGACGGCGGGGGACATCTACCGCTCGCCGGTGTACCTCTATCGTATCTGGAACGTGTAGGGGCTCACCTCAGCCGGGCAAGGTAACGGAACCGTCCTCGCCTAGGGGGAACAAGGGATTCCATGTGACCTCCCAGAGGTGCCCGTCAGGATCAGAAAAGTAACCGGAATAACCGCCCCAAAAAACGTCCTGACCAGACTTGACAATCCTAGCTCCGGCGCGTTCGGCGAGTTCGAGAACTGAATCAACCTCCTCCTTGGAGTGGGTGTTGTAAGCGACAGTCATGCCTCGGAATGGGGACGGTTCATCGGGCTTGATCCCAGCGTCTTCGGCTAGAGCTGTCCAGCCGAAGAGCGCAAGGACGAGACCATTCATTTGAAAAAAGGTTATGGCTTCATTGCGTGTCTCTTGGGAATACTGCCAGCCGAGACGCTCGTAAAGGGCCGTGCTGGCCGCTACGCTCTCGACGCCGAGCGTAACCATGCTGATGCGTTGTTCCATGGCATCCCTCCGGAAAAGAAGTAGGAAACTCTCTCACCCGCACTTCGAATAGCCGCAAGACGTACAGGTGTCGCAGCCTTCCTGGCGGATAAGGGTGGGGTGGCTGCATTTGGGGCAGTGGCGGAAGCGGGAGTCGGCAGGCCTGCCCGGGACGGGGGCCCCGGGGGGCCGTTCACGCCTCTCCGCCGACGCGGACCCGCCGTCACCCATCATGGCCGCCACCTTGATTTCACCTTCGTCGACTCCCGGGGTCAGCTCGCCGGGCACGTTGAAAAATCCGATGGCGATTAGGTGGCGTTCGATGACGTCGCCGATGGCGGCCAGCAGGGACGGGAGGTACTTGCCGTCCATCCAGTGGCCGCCCCGCGGATCGAACACGGCCCGAAGTTCTTCGACGACGAAGGAAACGTCGCCGCCGCGCCGAAACACGGCGGAGATCATCCGCGTCAGACCCGCCATCCAGGCGTAGTGTTCGACGTCTTTGGTGTTGATGAAGATCTCGAAGGGGCGCCGCCGCCCCCGGTCGTCGATCATGTCGTTCAGGGTGATGTACATGGCGTGCTCGGACTCGGGCCACTGGATCTTGTAGGTGGCGCCGGGCAGGGCTTCGGGCCGGTCCAGTGGCTGGGTCATGTGGACCACGGTGGCCCCCATGTTGTCGTCCTTAGTCTTGGGCGCCGGCTTTGATTTGCGTGGTTTGTCGAAGCGCATTTCCAATTGATGGAGGTCCTTGGACGTCTTGTCCTTCTTGACCTCAAGCACCGCGCCGGTGATCTCGTTGGGGCGGTAGGTGGTGCAGCCCTTGCAGCCCAGGTCGAAGGCCTGGAGGTAGATGTCCTTGAAATCCTCGAACGAGATGCTTTCCGGGACGTTGATGGTCTTCGAGATGGAACTGTCGACGTATTTTTGGACGGCCGCCTGCATGACCACATGGTCACGCGGGCTCAAACCCTGGGAGTCGACAAAGGCGGGCGGCAGCTTGGCGGCCTCTCCGAACATGCGCCGGTACATCCGGTAGGCGTAGTCCGCCACTTCCTCTTCCTTGCGGGTGCCGTCGGGCATCAGGACATGGCGGTTGTAGGTGAAACTGAACACCGGTTCCAATCCGGAGGACACGTTATCGGCATAGAGCGATATGGTTCCCGTCGGCGCCACCGAGGTCACCAGCGCGTTGCGAATGCCGTGTTCGGCGATCAGCTCGCGGATTTCGGCATCCAGCCGGCGGATCATGGGGGCGTCGAGGTATTTTTCCTTATCGAACAACGGAAAGGCCCCCTTTTCCGCCGCCAAAAGGGCCGAGGCACGGTAGGCCGCACGCTCGATGGTCGCCATCCAGCGTTCCGTCAGTTCCACCGCCCGGGCACTGCCGTAACGCGCCCCGCACATGATCAGCGCGTCGGCCAGCCCGGTGATGCCGAGACCAAGGCGGCGCTTGGCTCGCGCCTCGTGCGCCTGCTGTTCGAGAGGAAAGCGGCTGAGATCGATGACGTTGTCCATCATGCGGACGGCCGTCGCGACGAGGTCCGCCAGGCCCTCGAGGTCGAGCACCGCGCCGTCCGTGAAGGGCTCGGCCACCAGGCGCACCAGGTTCACCGACCCCAAAAGGCAAGCGCCGTAGGGCGGCAGGGGTTGCTCGCCGCAGGGATTGGTGGCGTGGATGGTTTCGCAGTAAGAGAGGTTGTTGAGCTGATTGATGCGGTCGATGAAGATCACGCCGGGTTCGGCATAGGCGTAGGTCGCCTGCATAATCCTGTCCCACAACTCGCGCGCCGGTAGCGACCGATAGACGGTGCCGTCGAAGGCGAGTTCCCAGGCCGCGTCTTCCTTGACCGCCACCATGAAGGCATCGGTCACCAGGACCGAGAGGTTGAACATTCGAAGCCGCCCCGGCTCGCGCTTGGCCTCAATGAAGGCCTCGATATCCGGATGGTCGCAGCGCATCACCGCCATCATGGCCCCGCGGCGCGAGCCCGCGCTCATGACGGTGCGGCACATGGCGTCCCAGACATCCATAAAGGTAAGCGGCCCCGAAGCATCGGCGCCGACACCCTTGACCGGTGCCCCCTTGGGCCGAAGCGTTGAGAAGTCGTAGCCGATGCCCCCCCCCTGCTGCATGGTCAGCGCAGCCTCCTTGAGGGCGTCGAAAATTCCCGCCATGTCATCGGGCACCTCGCCCATGACGAAGCAGTTGAACAGCGTCACATTGCGATCCGCCCCGGCACCGGCGAGAATGCGCCCGGCGGGCAGAAACCGGAAATTCTCCAGCGCGTCGTAGAACGGCTGCTCCCAGGTCTCCGCATCGGCCTCCACGGAGGCGATGGCGCGTGCCACGCGGCGCCAGGAATCCGGGATCGACTTGTCCACGAGACGCCCGTCGGCTCCCTTCAGACGGTACTTCATGTCCCAGATCTGCTGGGAAATTGTTGCAACCTGTGGCATGGCGGGTTCCCGGGGCTGGAGGGGCGGCGTTCGCCCTGCGATTCCAACGGTTTCCGATCCTGGTAGTGTAGGATCTGTGCAGCACCCGGTCAAGGAAAGTTCTGGTTCTGTTTCTCCCCGGAGTTATCCCCAGGAGCCTTGGCATCGGTTCTCCGGTCTCCGCCGCAGCCTCTTCTTTATTCCCCGGTTTCCCCGTTTTCCACAGGAGAGGCAGGCACGTTATCCACAAGCTCCGCCGACAAGCCGGGAAGACATGCGCAGGCGGTCTCGATCCGCCTCTCCAGTTCGGCCATGAAGGTCCGGCGGTCGAGCCCTTCGGGCATCGGCTCCAACAATTCGACAACAATCGTGCCCGGCATTTTCTTGAAGCCGCGCCGCGGCCAGAACAGGCCCGAATTCAATGCAACCGGCACGACGGGCGCCTGGGTCTTGGCGTAAAGGGCGGCGATACCCGGCTGATAAGGGTAATGCGTTCCCGGCGCGGTGCGAGTTCCCTCGGGAAAGATGATGATCTGGTTCCCCCGGCCCACAGTGGCCTTTCCATCGGCAACAAGTGATTTCAAGGCGCTGGCTCCGGCCGAACGGTCGACAGCGATGCTTTGCGCCCGGCGCGCGTACCAACCCCAGAAAGGAATCGCCAGGAGTTCTTTCTTCATGACGTAGATCGGGTCGGGGACCAGAAGGTAGAAGATCGCCGTATCCCAGGCGGACTGGTGTTTGCTGGCCAGGATAACCGAGCCCTCCGGCAGGTGTTCCAGGCCCCGGAACTCGTGATTGATCCCGACGATGCCCTTGGTGAAGCCGAGGACGATGTACGACCACCCCCTCACCACCCGGCGCATCACCATGGGGGGAAACGGAAGGAAGACGATCATTAGGGGCAGGGACGTTACGGCCCAAACGAACAGGATCACATTGAAGACCAGAGAGCGGAACATGATCATGACGGGCTGTCCGGGTCTTCTTTTTCTGCCCGCAGGGGCCGTGCGGCAAGACGAAGCCAGACCAAAATATACTTGTTGTATTCCCCGACAATCAGGCTGGTGGTACCGGGCCAGACCCACCACCGGTCTTGCTTAACATGCTCCGGGAACACCGGATGCGGGATCAACACCGCTTCAGGCAGGGCATGACGGAATTCGAGCAGGCTGCGCGGCATATGGTAGCCGGACGTCACGAGTCTGAGACTCGTAAAGCCCTGTTTGCGCATCCAGACCGCCGTCTCCAAGGCGTTGCCGGTGGTGTTGATGGCGGTGCCGATCGCGACCTTGTCTGCCAGGTAGTCGGGATTGCGCCGGACCATCTTGAGCAGCTGACGGATGTCGGTTCCGGGGAAGACACCGGAGATGAAGAGCTTTCTCGCCCGGTCCTCGGCCAGAAGCTCGAAGCCGATATCGAGCCGACCGCTTCCGCCCGTCAATACGACGATAGCGTCGGTATGGCTGGTTTTGTCGTTCACCGCATCGGGAAGAGTGGAAGCGTACCACACCAGACCTGCCGCCCAAACGCACGCCAATCCGAACACCACCGAGATGACACGCCCCAACAGACTTCTCGGTTGACGCCGACGCGAGGTCATCAGGGCATCCTCCCGAGAGTCCCGGTCACGGTAAATCGTGCCGTCATCATGGCGATCAACCCCGCCGCCACGGGCAAGGCCAGGATCGCCGCCCAATGGTATAGGCCCGGGGTGAATGTGGGCAGCAGGCCCTGTTCCTGAGTGTTGGCGAGATAGCCGATTAAGGTCAGCGTCGGCAGGGCAAGACCCAACCCCAGAAGCCCCCCCTTGAGACCCAGGGCCAGGGCTCGGCCGGCAAACTGCCGCGCGATATAGGAGTCCTGGGCGCCTATCAGATGCAGAACCTCGATTGCCTCCCGGTGAATGGCCAGGCCCGTGCGCGTGGTGAAGACGACGGTTCCCCCGCAGGCCAAGCCGATCAGGATCAAGACTGTCCCCGCCAAAAGCTCCACGGCCTGCATGAGATCGATCAGGCGGTCGAGCCACAAGCGGTGGTCGTCGACCAGGGCGCCGGGCACCGCGGCATCCAAGCGTTGTTTCAGTCGATCAAGGTCCGGCTTGATTTTCGAGGCGAGTTGCACGTCGATCATGAGGGGGAGAGGCAGATCTTCCATGTCCTCGGCGAACCGGCCCAACCACGGCTCGAGCAGCTTTGCCACCTGTTCCCTCTCCAGCCTGTGGGTCTGGGCTATGCCCGGTGTTTCGTCAAGCACGCCGAGGGCGGCGTCGAGTGCCTCCGCCTCCGTCTGGTTTTCACCAAGCGCGACCTGCACGGTCAGGGTCTGCCCGACCCCCTTGTCCCAACGGGCCGTCACTTTATTGAGCGCCATAACGCCCGCAAGCGCCAGAATCGCCAGATAAACCATGAAAGCGATGAGCCAAGGCAGGTATCGCCCCTGGCCGTCCCGTTCGAGGGGCAGATCACTCCGTGTATTGAACACCGTCCCCTCCTCAGGCAGCCGTTTCCGACGTCTGCTGCAGGTTGAGACCGTATTCGTCCATCCGCGCGACATCGGATTCGCCCGAATCGGAGTTGTTTCGCGATTCGGGCGCCGCTTCTTCGATCAACCGGCTATCGTCCAGCCTGAGGACCGGATGGCCGAGGCGATCGACCAGGGTCATGTTGTGGGTCGCAATGATGACGGTCGTTCCCAACCTATTAAGCTGCTCGAACAGGTGCAGAAGACGCATCGCCATTCGGTCGTCCACGTTGCCTGTCGGCTCGTCCGCCAGAAGAAGCCGAGGCCGCGCGATGACGGCCCGCGCGATGGCCACGCGCTGCTGTTGTCCGCCCGACAACGTGGAGGGGCGGGCGTTCATGTGGTTCTGCAACCCGACCCAGGCCAGCAACTCACTCACGTGCTTCTTGATTCTGCTTTCCCGTGCTCCCGAGACACGCAGGGGCAACGCCACGTTATCAAAGGCGGAAAGATGCCTAAGCAGCCGAAATTCCTGGAAGACCACGCCCACCTGCCGGCGCAGTGCGGGAAGTTCCGGGCGCGGCGTCGTGGCGACGTCGCGTCCGAACAAGGTGATCAGGCCTCGCGACGGTTTCAGCGCCAGGTACATGAGCTTGAGCAGCGACGACTTCCCAGCGCCGCTTGGTCCGACCAGGAAATGGAACGAACCCGAGGCAAGCGAAACGTTCACGTCCTGCAGGACCTCGGGACCGAGGCCGTACCGCAGGCCGACATTCTCGAAACGAACTACACTGCCGTTTCCGCCCGTCTTCACCGTCCCCGCTCCTTGAGTTCGCCGGGCACAATGACACGGGGATCCCCTCGGCGTCTACCCCGGCATGGGCTGCATCTTGCACGGAATTCCACGAAAGCCTATAAACGACAACAGCATAACAAGGGCCGTCGCGAATGATCATTACCTGCTCCGTCTGCTCGACGCACTACGCGGTCGATCCGAGTGCCCTTGGGGCCACGGGCAAGACCGTCCGTTGCGCGAATTGCGGGAACACCTGGAACCAGCAGCCGGTCACCGCGCCGCCGCCGCCGCCGCCGCCCGTTTATTCGCAGGGTGTGGCGCCTCGGCCCGCTATGGCGCAGCCCCAGCCTGTGATGCCCCAACAGTTCATGATGCAGCCCGGTATGATGGCGCAGCAGCCCACGGCTCCGGGTTTTGCCGCGCCGCCCCCGGCGCCCGAACCGACGCCGCCCCCGGCGCCCGAACCGACGCCGCCCCCGCCGCCCGAACCGGCGCCGCCGCCGGCGGCGGAAGAGCCGTCACGGGCGATCCCGGACGGCAGCGAAGAGGAGGAGAAACCCCTCCCCGAGCCGGAGATCGAAGAGAAAAAAGAAGAAAGCCTGTCGAACGAACAGCTGGACACCATGTTCGGGGCCGACGCCGAACCGGAGCCAATTGCGGAACTACATGCGGTCGAGAGCGACGACGACGAGTTCGACGGGGTGGACATCAACGACCTTCCCGAACCGGAGCCGATCCCGGAAGTCTTCGTCTCGCCGGGTTCTCTGCCCGAAGATGAGGACGAAGAAGAAATCAACCTTTCCGGCAGCGGCATCGCAGGCAAGATCGTCGCCGTTCTGGCGCTATTGCTGGTTGGCGGAATGGTCGCCGGATTTTTCTTTGCCCGCGAGCAAATCAAAGCCGTATGGCCGGGGGCCGACCGAATCTACGAATTCGTGGACGGCGAAGAGGAGGTCCTCGGCGAAGGGCTGGACATCCGGACCGGGACACCGGAGCGGAAGATCGAAGGGACGGTCGATACCCTCATCGTCAGGGGAGAGATCGTCAATCTGACCGGCCGGCCCAGAATGGTGCCCATGATCCGGGTCACGCTTCACGATCAGGACGGTGAGGAAGTGCAGGCCGTCGTCGTCGCCCCGGACCTTGCGGAAATCCTGCCCGGCGAACGCATGCCCTTCGCAGCGCCCGTCCGCGAGCCCGCGGCCACGGCGCGGCGGGTCGAGGTTACCTTCGTCGAATCGGACGAGGCTAAGCCCGCCGAATAGTCCCCATTATTCGGCGTTTTCCAACAAACGGGAATGGTTCACCCACCAGCCGGGGTAGGCGGACGCGATGTTTCGCGCCGCGGTCCGGGCCGTCTTTTCCGTCCCGAAAAGGCCAAAGCAGGTCGCCCCGCTGCCGGACATCCGGGCCAAGAGTATGTCCTCGCTTCGCCTCAGGGCTTCCAGGACCGTCCCGACTTCGGGTGCGAGCGCACGGGCCGGAATTTCGAGGTCGTTGGACCGCTCCGCCAACAGACGGGCCAGATGCGCCGCATCGGCTGGCGGAGTATCGAAGGGCGCCGGGTCGGAGAACCCGGCCCGCCGGGCTGTGAAAACCGCAGGCGTCGACACCGGGACGCCGGGGTTCACCAGGACCAGCCACGTCTCGGGCAGAGGAGGTGCGGCATTCAGCACCTCTCCGATCCCTGAAGAGAAGGACGCCCGACCGTGCAGGCACACGGGAACATCGGCGCCCAGGGAAAGCGCCAGGCCCCGCAGCTCCGAGCGGGGAATCGAAAGGCCCCACAATTCCTCCAGGGCCCGCAACGTCGCAGCCGCATCGGCCGAGCCGCCACCGATCCCGGAGGCCGGGGGCAGGTTCTTTTCCAAATGGATGGCGGCCTCCGGCGGCCGGCCGGCCAAGGCCGCCAGACCACGGGCCGCCTTGAGAATCAAGTTGTCCTCGCCCCCTGGAACGCCGGTGGCGAAATGCCCGTCGCCCCGGAGGGTCAGATCACCCGCCGGGGCGACCGTGATCCGGTCGCCCGCACCGGCAAAGGCGATCAGCATGTCGAGAAGATGGTACCCGTCCTCGCGGCGTCCGACCACATGGAGGTAGAGATTGATCTTGGCGGGCGCGAAGGCCGACACCAAGGCCCGGTCAGCCATTTTCACCGACGGGTTTGACGACCGCAAGACCGCTCTTGAGTTTCTTCTCCACGGCCTCCTTGACCTTCGGCTCGGGATCAAGCCCTAAGGTCCGGCGCCATTGGAAGCGCGCCTCACGGTAGCGTCCGACCTGCCAGTAGGCGTCCCCCAGGTGATCGTTGATCACCGGATCGTCCGGCTTCAGCTCGATTGCACGCTCCAATTCCTTGACCGAGGCATCGTAGTTCCCGAGGCGGAAGTAGACCCAGCCCAGACTGTCGATAATGTAGCCGTCGGTGGGCCGGATGCTGACCGCCTTCTTGATCATGTTCTGGGCTTCGTCCAGGTTTTTGCCTTTCTCGACCCAGGAATAGCCCAGATAGTTCAGCACATAGGGCTGGTCGGGACTGAACTTTAGGGCCTTCAGGAAATCCTTTTCGGCCCGTGGCCATTGATTGGAGCGTTCGAGCGCGATCCCGCGGGCGTAGAACAATCCCCAGTGCTGCTTCTCCAATTTGGGCAGGCGCGCGATTGCTTCGTCATAGGCCAGGACCGCCTCGTCAAACCGTTCCCGCGAGCGCAGGATGTCGCCGACGTCGACCAGGGGGCCCGACAATCCTTTATCCTCGGCGGCCAGAGCCCGCAGCTGGGCGATCGCGTCATCGGTGTGATCCAGCCTGTCCAGATTGGCGGCCATCCGGATCCTGGCCGATCGGGAGAACGGCGACGATGGGGAAACCGCGCCGTAGAATCCGTTTGCCTTCTCCAGGCGTCCATCGGCTTCGAGAATCCCCGCGAGCAGGATTTGGATGATGGGGAAATCTGGCTTCAAATGCAGGGCCAGGCGGCCGAAAATCAGGGCCGTCCTACTGACCCGTTGTTGACGGAACGAACTGGTGATCCCGAACAGGGCCTCCGCCACGCCGTGAGCCGGCATCGTAATGTCCGCAACAGGCTTTTCTCCCTTGGCCAGCCGGGCATACGCGCCGTCCAGCAGACGGGACCCCGGATTGTGCGTCATATAGCGATCGTAGAGTTTCCGCGCCGATTGAGACCGGCCCGCGCGCTCGTAATGATTGCCCGCCAGCAGGACGAAGCGCAATGTGGGCTCTTTCTGCCCGGCAGCGGTCTCGTCGAAGGCCTTGCCCGCCGCGTCCATGCGCCCCGCAATGTCATTGATCAAGGCCGTGTGCAGGGTGCGAAGTGGGATAAATCCTTCGTTCGCATCGAAGGCCTTGAGGGCCTCGAACGCGGCATCCGCCTGACCCTGGCCGGCCAAGGCCCAGGCCCGCATCAACGGCGCCATGAAGATGTCGATCCCCGTGTCCGGCTGCTCGCCCAGCCGCGATTCGGCTTCCGCGTAACGGCCGGCCCGGATGTCGTCCGCCACCAGAACATGGTTGGCCAGGGGCGATTTGGGGTCCAAGGCAACCAATCGCCTGGCCAGAGCGACGGCCTCGTCCATCCGACCGCCGGCTATCGTGGAACGGAAGGTCCGGCGCAGCAGGTCCACGTCTCGGGGATCGTCGGCAAGTGCCTGTGTAAGGTGGTACGCGGCACGCTTCATGTCGTGCCTGGCCTGGGCATGGCGTCCGGCAATGTAGTTCCCGGTCGCCGACCCTCCCGGCTCGATCGGGGCCGCCACCTCGGACAGGCCATCCAAAGCCGGCATCTCGCCGGTGGGAAGGCAGGCTCCAGGCAGATAGACCAGCAGGCCCGCCGCAGCAAGCCGCCAGAGCGGGCGCGCTGTCCTGATATCCGCCGAAAATTGTTTGTTTTCTGTCATGTCCCAGGTTCCATGGCTGCCGTGCTGCGTCAGTTTAGCCGACCGGATAGCGTCTGCCTACGGCCTACATGTCGGAATAATTTGGCCCGGCTGGGCCGGCGCCGACGATGACCACGTCAAAGGGCATGGAATCCCGTTCGCCCGTCATGCAAATCCGTCCTCTTGATTCTTCGTGCCGAGGCACTCCGCCGCAGTGTTATAGCACAGGCTGGCCCGGATGGCGCAG
>PIVK01000548.1 GCA_003354135.1 Rhodospirillales bacterium | reverse complement strand
GCTTGGGCCATCAGGGCTGCCCCGCCTTGGGCTTCTGGGAAGACCCACGCACCGCCTTCCCGAATTAGTTCCCACCGTTGCCCCCCTTTCGTTATCGCCGCACAATTTGGTGCGAAATTTACGTTGTAGCCTTTCTCGTTCAGTGACTGTACTGAGATTAGGTTCCTGCTTAGCGACGGCACGAGAAGGGTATCTTCTAAGGCGAGTGTCTCTCCCGTTCGGTGGGTCAGTGTTGCGTTGCCTTTGTGTGTGGCTTTTAGGGTGGTTCCGTCCGCTTGTTCGATTTGGGTACTGTTGGCGTTAGGTGTGGAGGTGAATCTTCTTCTGTTGTTGATTAGGTGCAGTGTGCATCCCGAGTCAACGATCGGATTTTGTCGTCTGCATGTTTGGTGTTGGGGTTTGCGCCTCATAGGCAAGGGGTAGGCGGAAAATGGATCTGTATTGTTGTTCAGTGGGGTATTACTATGTACTATCTCTGGGCAATTTTTCTTGAGGTGCCCTACTTTGTTGCACCCAAAGCATTTTGCTTTCCTCCTTCCGGTGGGCTTCTTTTCCGGGTGCATTGTCCAGCACTCAACCGTGCTGTGCCCGGGCTTCCCACAGTGA
>PIVK01000061.1 GCA_003354135.1 Rhodospirillales bacterium | reverse complement strand
ATCATCGCCATTCCGCCATTGACGTGCAAGGTCTGGCCGGTGACATAAGCCGCCTCTTCGCTGGCGAGGAAAACCACGCCCGCCGCCACGTCCTCCACCGTCCCCAGCTTGCCGCTGGGAATGTTGTCCAGAATCGCCTGCTTCTGGTCGTCCGACAGGGCGTTCGTCATGGGCGTGACGATGAATCCGGGAGCCACGCAATTGACCGTGATGCCGCGGGATGCCACCTCCTGAGCCAGGGACTTGCTCATGCCGATCAAGCCGGCCTTGGACGCGGCATAATTCGCCTGGCCCGCGTTACCCATGGTTCCGACCACAGAGGTGATGCCGACGATGCGGCCCCAGCGCCGCTTCATCATCCCGCGCAAGCAGGCGCGCGACAGGCGAAAAGCTGCTGTCAAGTTCACGTCGAGCACCAATTGCCAATCCTCGTCCTTCATCCGGATGGCCAGTCCGTCACGGGTCAGGCCGGCGTTGTTGACCAGGATGTCGATCGATCCCATGGCCGCCTCGACATCCTTGGTCAATTGGTCGGTCGCGGCCCCGTCGGTAAGGTCGCATTCGAACAGATGCACCCGTTCGCCCAGTTCGCCCTTGAGCGACTTCATGGCGTCGGCCTGCCTGGCGCTCAGCCCCACGGCAGCACCCCGGGCATGCATGGCCCGCGCAACGGCCCCGCCGATACCGCCGGCGGCGCCAGTGATCAATGCATTCTTGCCAGTCAGGTCGAACATGGTCGTTTCCCCCTTCACGGTCTCTTCAGGAATTCTTCGATATCGGCCGGCATTCCCACCGCAACGGCCTCTAGGCCGCGGTCAATCCGCCGCGCCAGGCCCGACAGAACCTTGCCCGAGCCCACCTCGACCAAGCGCCCGATGCCCTGGTCTTTCATGTAGAGCACGCTCTCGCGCCAGCGCACGGCGCCCGTGACCTGCCGGACCAGAAACGACCGGATCGCATCCGGGTCCGAGGTTGCCTCTGCCGTCACGTTGGTGACCACGGGGACGGCGGGGGCTGCCATTTCGACGTCGGCAAGAGCCGATGCCATCACATCCGCCGCCGGCTCCATCAGGGCGCAATGGAAGGGCGCGCTGACGGGCAGCAGAACCGCCTTCTTGGCACCTCTGCCTTTGGCGATCTCCACCGCCCGCTCGACCGCGGCCTTGGTACCCGAGACCACCACCTGGCCCGGTGCGTTGTCATTAGCCGCCGCACAGACATCGTCCCCGGCAGCCTCCACGGCCACTTCGCGGGCGACATCCATGTCGAGGCCCAAGAGCGCAGCCATGCCCCCCTCGCCCACCGGCACCGCGTCTTGCATGGCATGTCCGCGGGCTTTCAAGAGCCTGGCCGTGTCGGGGATGGAGAACGTGCCCGCGGCGGCCAGCGCCGAATACTCACCCAGCGAATGGCCGGCAACGAACTTGGCCGAGGCCGCCAAGTCAAACCCGTGTTCGCGCAACACCGCCATCACGGCGAGGCTGACCGCCATCAGCGCCGGCTGGGCGTTTTCGGTCAGCCGCAGTTCGTCTTCCGGCCCTTCGAACATGATCTTCGACAGGTTCCGGCCGAGCGCGTCGTCGACTTCCTGAAAGAGGGCGCGGGCCTCGGCAAAGGTCTCGGCCAAATCCTTGCCCATCCCTACGGCCTGGGACCCCTGGCCGGGAAACACGAAAGCGGTTGCCATGAAAGCTGCCCCGAACGCTGGAGAGAAAGCGGAGCCCTTGATAGCGCAAAGCCCAGGAGTGTCAAGCGGCACGCGGACTTGATTTTACCCCCCGTTGACTCCCATGCCCGCAAGTCCGATCATGGCTTAGACCCTGATCGGGCTAAAAATTCTTGTGGATTCCCAGAGAGAACTCGGGGGGCTTGTCCGGCTGCAATCGAGGCCGAAATTCGGAAGTTATCTGAGGAATGTCGTTAACCGTCCTCTACATTATTAGTATGACAGAGCGGATTCACGCGATCCGCTTGTCTTATGATGAGGTATCCAATAAATGAAACGCACCGTATTGAGTCTAACCGTTGCACTTCTTGCGGCGTTCACCATCACCGCAGCACAAGCAGAGACGACAATTCGGGTTACCCTGCAGTTGCCGGAAACCAATGTGTTGGCTAAGAACTGGCTTGTCTTTAAGAAGGAAGTGGAAACCGCATCTGGCGGTGAGATTAAGGTTCAGATATTTGCATCTGCACAACTGTTCGAAGACAAACAGGTTCCCAAAGCTGTTGGGTCCGGGGCGATTGAAGCGGGCTCGACTTTTATTGGCCAGTTTACAGGCGCGGTTCCTGCCGTTGAGGTCATCAATGTTCCTTTCCTCTTTGATACGGAAGCCAAGCTCCGAAAAGCAACCGCAGCCGGTTCAGTAATTCGGAATATCCTGGACGCAACCATACTCAAGGAAACGGGCGCCAAGGTGCTTTGGTGGCAAGCTTACGGACGCAATATTTATCTCAGCAAAAACGCACCAATCCGGGTGCCTAATGATTTGAAAGATAAAAAGGTTCGCACTTACGGCAAGATTCTAGGTTGGACCGTTCGGGCACTGGGGGGCACACCGACGTTGATGTCGGGTTCCAAACAATTTCTTGCCTATCAGCAAGGCGCCGTCGATGTCGGCATGACGGGCAGCGCGACGATTGAAAGCCGCAAACTCTATGAGGTGATGAAGCATGCTACCCTCAGCCATGATAGTGCGATTGAGTTTGTAGCCGTGATAAACAACAAGTTTTTTGAAGGCCTTCCCAAAGCCCAACAGGACATCATTATGGCTGCCGCGGCCAAGGCCGAACAGCAACTTCGCAACGATGTTTACGCGGATGAAAGCCGTTCCATTGATGCCGTGCGTTCGAAGATCGATATCATCGAGTTGAACGCAACGGAAAGGTCTCAGTGGCGCCAGGCCACCAAGGGAGTCGGCGATCGATTCGCCAAAGAATACGGTGCAGTCGCCGCTGAAGTTATCAAGGCCGCTCGATCTTACTAAAATCAGGGAGAAAATCCATGGACCGCGGCTGCGGCACCCACCGCGCGCCCAGGCCGATCCTGAACAACCCCGCCATTCAGAGGGGCCGGAAGACGCTGGATTAAGAAGGCGGAGTCGTCTCTGGGTGTCTTTAGGCCCCATTTCCGACGGATGGCAGCATCGGCACCGGAGATTTAAGACCTCCGCGCGCCCCTTGCGTCGGGGGTCTTTTTCTGTATAGTGCCGCGCTTCACAACTCCTTGCCAGGCCGATGGTCGGCCCGGCTATGCCCGTTTCCGGATCGCCGGAAAGGGGATGAGAAAATCCGAAGGGAGAAAGAATTGTCTTTCTACGAGAGCATATTCATCGCGCGCCAGGACATTTCCGCGCCTCAGGTCGACGCTATCGCCGACCAGTTCACCACGGTGATCGAGGACAAGGGCGGAAAGGTCGCCAAGCGCGAATACTGGGGTCTCCGGTCCCTCGCCTACCGGATCAAGAAAAACCGCAAGGGTCACTACGTACTCCTCAACATCGACGGCGGTGCCGAGGGAATCAAGGAAATGGAGCGCCAGATGCGCCTGCACGAGGACGTGCTGCGCTACATGACCGTGCGCGTCGACGAATTGGAGGAAGGCCCTTCGGTGGTCATGCGGAACAAGTCGGAACGCGGCGACCGTGGTGAGCGCGGCGACCGCGGCGACCGTGGTGAACGCGGCGACCGCCCCCCGCGCGACCACAGCCCGCGCCCCGAGGAAAAGCCCAAAGGAGATGACAAATGAGCGGCAGTCGACCTTTCTTCCGGCGCCGGAAGACCTGTCCGTTCTCCAGCGACACCGCGCCCAAAATCGACTTCAAGGACGTGAAGCTGCTGCAACGCTACGTCTCGGAGCGCGGCAAGATCGTGCCATCGCGCATCACCGCCGTGTCGGCTAAAAAGCAGCGCGCACTGGCCCGGGCCATCAAACGCGCCCGTTTCCTGGCGCTGCTACCCTTCGTCGTCAAGACGTAAGGCGGCAAGCGTAGCCCCCGGAGGTTCCGGGGTTGGGAGAGGTCCATGCCGACCAACGCGCTCATCGCGATCGGGGCCGGTGCCGTCAGTGCCCTGGCCTCGGTGACCCTAGGATCGGGAGCCTTCGTCTCGGTGTTCGTGGCCTACGCGGCGCCTCTGCCGCTGTTCCTGGTGGGCCTGAGCGCCGGCCCCAGGATGGCCGGCATCGCAGCCACCGCCGGCTTCGTCGTGGCGGGACTGCTGGCTGGGGCCGCTGGTGCCGGGATCTACGGGCTGGTGCATGCGCTTCCGGCCTGGATGGTGGTCCGCCAGAGTTTGCTCTGGACCCAGGGGCCACGCGGTCAGGCGATCTGGTACCCGCCGGGAGCCATCGTCTCGTGGCTAACCCTGCTGGGGGCCGCCCTGTTCCTCGGCGCAGCATTTGCGCTGTCGGGAAGCGGCGGAATGGAGAATGAGGTCCGGGAGTTCCTGGACCAAGCCTTCCGGGGCGTAGCCCCGGAGTTGACGGAAACCGACCGGGGAACGATTTTGGGCACCATCATGCCCTTCTTCCCCGCAGCGACGGGGTCGTCCTGGGTCATCATGATCGTGGTCAACGCGGTCCTCGCCCAGGCCATCCTCGCCAAGTCGGGACGGAGTTTAAGGCCGACGCCGGCCTACGTGGATGTCCGTCTTGCGGACTGGACGTCCTGGGTCCTTGTGGCCACGGCGGCCTTGGCATTGCTGGGACCGGGCGATATAGAGTATATCGGTCGCAACCTAACGGTGATCCTGGCGGTGCCGTTTCTGTTTCTCGGGCTGGTCGTGGCACATGCCTTGGCCCGCCGAATGCCATACGGCACGATGATGCTGGCGGCGTTTTATTTGTTCTTGTTAGTCTCCGGCTGGGCCATGCTGGTCGTCGCCGGAGTGGGAGTGGTCGAACAGTGGATCGGGCTGCGCCACCGGATGGCGGGGCCCGACGCCGGTACGGAGCCGGACCGCAGCGAGGAGAGTTGAAATGGAACTGATTCTTTTAGAGCGCATCGAGAACCTCGGCCAGATGGGCGACGTGGTCAAGGTCAAGCCCGGCTATGCCCGGAACTACCTGCTGCCACGCCAAAAGGCGTTGCGCGCCACCGAGGAGAACCGCAAGGCCTTCAAGACGCAGAAGGTGGAGCTTGAGGCAACCAATCTGAAGAAACGCGAAGAGGCGGAATCCGTGGGAGCCAAGCTCGACGGCTTGACGGTCACCCTCATCCGCCAAGCCGGCGATGCGGGACAGCTTTACGGCTCGGTCAACGGTCGCGACGTGGCAGAAATGGCCACGGAGGCCGGCTTCAACCTCCCCCGCCAACAGGTGAAGTTGCCGCACCCGATCAAGACCCTGGGCCTGTTCCCCATCAAGGTGTCGCTCCACCCCGAGGTCGCGGTGACGGTGACCGCCAATGTGGCCCGCTCCGATGAAGAGGCCCGGATCCAGGCAGAGACCGGCCGCGCGGTAATCTCCGAAGACCTGAATGAAACCGTCGAGGAAGCCGCCCCGACCGTCGAGGAACTGGTCGAAGAGTCCGTAGCCGAGGAGATCGCCGAAGCGGAGGCCAAGGAGGCCCATGCGGAGGAAGCTCCGGCCGAGGAGGCCCCTGCGGAGGAGGCTCCGGCCGAAGAGGCCCCTGCCGAGGAGGCCCCTGCCGAGGAGGCCCCTGCCGAGGAGGCCCCTGCCGCAGAGGAGGAGAAGACCGAGTAACGGTCTCTTCCCTAAAGTTTCAGACAAGACGGCGCGCCCCTTTATCCGGCGCGCCGTTTTTTCGTTCAAGTCTTTGTTATCGCTGGGACAATACACAATATCCTCAGTATCCCCGTAATCCACAGGCTAGATGCAGTGGACGCTCCCGAGCCCCTCGATTAGGGTCCCGCTCATGCCAACAACCCTGACCCCGCCGCGGCCAATGGACACCGCCCCCACAAATTCCCAGCCTACTCCGGCGTTCGGAACCGGCGGCGCGGCCTTCCGGACTCCACCGCACAACGTAGAGGCTGAGAAGGCGCTCCTGGGCGCCGTCCTGGTAAACAACCGGGCCTATGAGAAGATCTCCGAGTACCTGCGGCCCGAACATTTCATCCTGGGCGAGCACGGCCGCATCTTCGACGCCTGCGGCAAGTTGATCGAGCGCGGTCAAATCGCCGACCCGGTGACGCTGAAGAACTTCTTCGAGGGCGCCGAGGGACTGGCCGATATCGGCGGTCCCGCCTACCTGATGGACCTCGCCAAGGCCGCCACCACGGTGATCAACGCCGGCGAATACGGGCACTTGGTCTACGACCTCCACCTTAAGCGGCAACTGATCGCCATCGGCGAGGACATGGTCAACGAGGCTTTCGGCGCCGAAGTCGCGGAAACGGCGAATGAACAGATCGAGGTTGCGGAGCAGCGTCTCTACGACTTGGCCGCCACCGGCGAGGTCGAAGGCGGTTTCCAGCCCTTCCAGACCTCGCTCACGAACGCCATCCAGGCGGCGGAAGCGGCGCACAAGCGCCAGGGGCAGCTGTCGGGCGTGACCACGGGGCTGAGGGACCTGGATGCACGCCTGGGTGGCCTTCACAAATCGGACCTGCTGATCCTGGCCGGCCGTCCCTCCATGGGCAAGACGGCGCTCGCCACCAACATTGCGTTCAACGCCGCCAAGGCCTACCGCGAGGAACGGGCCGAGGACGGTACGGTCAAGGTGGTGGACGGGGCGGTCGTCGGCATCTTCTCGCTGGAAATGTCGGCCGAGCAATTGGCCAACCGCATCCTCGCCGAACAGGCCCGCATTTCGTCGGACCGGATCCGCAAGGGCGAGTTGTCGAATGAGGAGTTCTCCCGCCTGGTCACGGCGTCCCAAGAGATCAACAGACTGCCCATCTACATCGACGACACGCCCGCGCTCACCGTCAGCGCGCTACGCACCCGGGCCCGGCGGCTCAAGCGCCAGCACGGTCTGGGGCTGATCGTCATCGACTACGTGCAGCTCATGAGCCCCAACCCCGGCGCCAAGGACCGCGGCCGTGTGCAGGAGGTATCCGAGATCACCCGGGGCTTGAAGACCCTGGGCAAGGAACTGGACGTTCCCGTGCTGGCGCTCAGCCAGCTTTCGCGTGCCGTCGAGCAGCGCGAGGACAAGCGTCCGCAGCTCTCGGACCTCCGCGAATCGGGCTCCATCGAGCAGGACTCCGACGTGGTAGCCTTCATCTTCCGCGAACAGTACTACCTGGAACGGGCCGAGCCCCAGCACCGGCCCGAAGAAAACATGGATAAGTACACGGAGCGTTTCGAACGCTGGCGCCAGCGCTGCGAGGAAGCCCATAATAAGGCCGACGTCATCATCGCCAAGCAGCGTCACGGCCCCGTCGGCATGGTTAAGCTGTTCTTCGAGGGCGAGTTCACCCGCTTCGGCAACCTTGACACCCAGCACGATGAGACGTTCTAACTCGGGGATGCACGCTGGAGCCACGCTTACCGTCGACCTGAATGCCGTCGCCGCCAATTGGCGCCTGCTGGCGGATAGGGTCGCGCCCTCGGGTGCGGGCTGCGCCGCTGCGGTCAAGGCCGACGCCTATGGACTCGGCATGAGAGAGGTGGCCCCCACACTCTTCCGGGCCGGTTGCCGTATCTTCTTCGTCGCATTGCTGGACGAGGGTCTGGCACTCAGGCGCCTGGTGCCCGAGGCTGAGATCCACGTGCTCAACGGGCCTGAGCCCGGAACGGAACCCGAATACCTGGAACATGACCTGATTCCGGTGCTGAATTCACTGGGCGACATCCAGTTGTGGACCGACCTTTGCCGCTGGCGGAACCAACGGTTTCCCGCCGACGTCCACGTGAACACCGCCATGTCGCGCCTCGGCCTGCCGGCGGACGAACTGGCGATCCTGGCCGATGATCCTGAGCGTCTCGACGCATTCGATGTGCGTTATGTCATGAGCCACCTCTCGTGCGCCGACGAGCCGAAGAACCCGATGAACGCGATGCAGTTGGCCGCCTTTAAGGAAGTCCTGGGCGCGCTGGGCGGTTTCAATGCTTCGTTCGCCGGCTCCTCGGGCATCTTCCTGGGCCCCGAATATCACTTCCAACTGGCCCGCCCGGGGGTCGCGCTCTACGGCATAAACCCCACCCCGGATTCCCCGACCCCCATGCGCCAAGTGGTTAGTCTGAAAGGGAAAATCCTACAAGTGCATACGATTGACACCGACCAGGCCGTTGGCTATGGTGCGACCTTCCGGGCCCAAAGGCAGAGCCGGATCGCGACTGTCTCGGTGGGGTACGGGGACGGATATCCCCGGTCGCTGGGCAACACGGGGTTCGCCTATTTCGAAAGTTGGAGGGCGCCGGTGGTAGGGCGGGTTTCCATGGATCTGATCACTTTGGACGTGACCGACGTGCCGCAGGATGCCGTGCACACTGGGGCACTGGCGGACCTCATCGGCCCCTTGAACCCGGTCGACGCGGTGGCCCGGGCGGCCGGCACCATCGGCCACGAGATTCTGACCAACCTGGGCCCCCGCTACAACCGCGTCTACACGGGCGGGAATTCGTAAGGCCATGGCCTCGCCGCTCACCATGCTGCGCTATATCGGGCGTTTCACGCTGGGCTTCCTGGGCACAGCCGGGCGGCTGACGCTGTTTGCCGGCGGGGCGATGCGCCATACGATGACGCCCCCCTTCTATTTTCGCACCATCGTCCGCCAGATGGTGGAGATCGGCTATTTCTCGCTGCCCGTGGTGGGGCTGACCGCCGTCTTCGCCGGCATGGTGCTGGCGCTGCAAAGCTACACCGGATTCGCACGCTTTTCCGCCGAAGGGGCCATCGCCAACGTGGTCGTGCTGTCCATCACCCGCGAACTGGGCCCGGTGCTGGCCGGACTGATGGTGGCCGGGCGCATCGGCGCATCCCTGGCGGCCGAGATCGGCACCATGCGCGTCACCGAGCAGATCGACGCGCTCACGACCCTTTCCACCAACCCCATGAAATACCTGGTGGCGCCCCGGTTGGTGGCCGGTGTCGTGATGTTCCCCTTCCTGGTGCTGGTGGCCGACGTGATCGGCGTCTTCGGCGGTTATCTGGTGGCGGTCTACAAACTGGGCTTCAACGCGTCGAACTACCTGCAGAACACCTGGGAGTTCCTGCAGGCCGAAGACGTCAACTCCGGCCTCGTCAAGGCGGCCGTCTTCGGCTTCATCGTCACGCTGATGGGGTGCTACCACGGCTATTACTCCAAGGGCGGCGCCCAGGGCGTCGGTGCGGCGACCACCAACGCCGTGGTTTCGGCCTGCATCCTGATCCTCTGCTTCGACTACATTCTGACCGAGATGTTCTTCGCAAAATGACCGAGACCTCCCCCCCTAAGATGCGGCTCCGCAACGTGCACAAGGCCTTCGGGCCCAAGCAGGTTCTGTCCGGCGTCGACCTCGACGTGGGGGGTGGGGAATCCGTCGTCATCATCGGCGGCTCGGGCACCGGCAAGTCGGTAACCCTGAAATGCATCCTGGGGCTGCTCTCGTCCGACCGGGGGTCGATCCAGGTCGACGGCGAGGAAGTGACCGCCATGGGGGCCAAGGACCGGGACCGGGTGAACAGCAAGTTCGGCATGTTGTTCCAGGGCGCGGCGCTGTTCGACAGCCTGCCCGTGTGGGAGAACGTCTCCTTCGGGCTCCTGGCCGAACGCCGGGTCAACCGCAAGCAGGCTTACGGGATCGCCGTCGAAAAGCTGGCCATGGTCGGCATGAGCCCGGACTCGGCGGACCTGTGGCCGGCTGAACTCTCGGGCGGCATGCAAAAGCGCGTCGGCCTGGCCCGCGCCATCGCCGCCGATCCCGAGATCATCTTCTTCGACGAGCCGACGACGGGCCTGGACCCCATCATGGCCGACGTCATCAACGACCTGATCGTCAAGGTAACCCGCGAGGTGGGCGCCACCGCCCTTTCCATCACCCACGACATGGTCTCGGCCCGCAAGATCGCCAACCGCATCGCCATGCTCTATGAGGGAAAGATCGTCTGGGTTGGACCGACGGAAGACATCGGCGCCTCCGGCAACCCGTTCGTCGAACAGTTCATCAACGGCCGTGCCGAAGGGCCGATCAAGATGGCGGTGCGGGCGTAGGCCGCCGGACATTTCGAGATCGATCCAGACCGGATCGCCGAGGACGCCCGCTTCGACGGCATCTACGTGCTCCGTACCAACAGCACGTTGCCAACCTTGTCGATAGCCCTTGCATATCGCCAGTTATGGAGAGTGGAGCAGATCTTCCGAGCGGCAAAATCCATCCTGGAGACGCGGCCGATCTACCACCAATGCAATGCCGCCATCGCCGGCCACCTGTTCTGTTCC
>PIVK01000547.1 GCA_003354135.1 Rhodospirillales bacterium | reverse complement strand
ACCCCTCATGGAGTCTGGCTTTGATTCTCTCGCCTTGGCGGAGCTTGCAGTAAGAGTACAGGAGGAAGTCGTCGTTCCTGCTGGAATCCGGCTGGAGGTGACCACTATGGACATGTATGAGCTTACTACATTGCGTGCTATTGCACGAAGGTTAATTGAAAGTAGTGAGGAAGGTAAGCGTGGCATTCTGGACAGTCCAAAGAAGATTGAAACCCGCAGTAAAGGAGATTTTTCGGGTCAGATTGCAGTTGTGGGTATGGCCTGCCGATTCCCAGGTGGGGCCAACAGCCCGGAAGAGCTATGGACTAAAGTGCTGGCACCGGCCAAGGACTGTATTGGAATGCCTCCACCCAATCGGCTTCATTCACCTTCGGGGAAAGCCTGGCAGGCTGGATACATTGAGGACGTGGAGCTCTTTGACAATGATAAGTTTGGCATTTCACTAGAGGAGGCAGAAGTAATGCATCCAGCCCAGCGTCACATGTTGGAGGTTGGATATGAGGCACTTATGAGTGCAGGCTTTACAGAGAGTGAATTGAAAGGGGAACACTGTGGTGTATTTGTGGGTGTGTCAAGTACCAATGTGCTTGAGTGGAAAGGCCACTCT
>PIVK01000546.1 GCA_003354135.1 Rhodospirillales bacterium | reverse complement strand
TAGGAATTCCCAGACAGTTCCACTCCGATCAGGGCGGCAACTTTCGTGCCGTACTGACCAAGGAGTCTCTACATCTGATAGGGGTCGACAAGACGCAAACCACGCCGTACCACGCCATGAGCGATGGCCTGGTTGAGAGGTTCAACCGCACCCTGATTAGCATGCTGCGTTGCCTCTCAAATGAGAGTCGAGATGATTGGGCCGATGTGTTGCCGTTGGTGATGATGGCGTACCGCTCAACGCCCCACGCGAGTACCGGAGTGAGCCCGAACCGACTGATGCTTGGACGGGAGGTTTGCACACCGCTAGACCTCCAGTTTCCCAACCCATCGCCGGCACAGGACGTGCCATGCGAGTCGGAATATGCCGAGTGGCTTCGCTCCGCACTGAGGAATGCTCACCGGATCGCACGGGATAACCTAGGAGTGGCCGCTAGGAACCAGCGGAAAACCTACAACAGAACGACAGAGAAACCACGGCATGCCGTTGGTGATCTCGTCAAGGAGCTAAACTCCCAGGACTTAGGGCATAAGTTGTTGCCCCGATGGAAAGGTCCTTACACGGTTGTTGAAGTTGCTGAGGGCAATACTTTCAAGATTAAACACCC
>PIVK01000121.1 GCA_003354135.1 Rhodospirillales bacterium | reverse complement strand
TGCCTCTACCGCCGGCCTTGGGTGGGGTTGGGGCAACATCTGCCAGGGAGTGAGCCCGGCAAGTTCCTCGGCTTTTGCCGCGAAGGGGAGGGCGGTAAAAAGCACGAGAACCACAATCAAGAGGCGGCGCATACGAGGACCCCAAGTCCAGAACAAGGTCGGTATCGAACCCCTGTATTTTGCGGCATACGCTATATATAGGCAAGAGAAAACCATGAGGATCAAGATGTAGATGAAATCCTCCTACTACGAGACTAATAAAATTCTTGAAGAGCCATTCGTGGCACTCCGTTTGGGCAGGGAAGATCAGAGCCTATCCTTATCGCGCTATTACCAACACGACAGACTTCTCATATGCTGCAACTAACTCTTTCAAGGACTTATTATTGGGAGATTGAGATGGTGTCCAGCTAGGTATATCTCGCAAGAGAGGCACAACGTAATCCGTTTTAACTGCGTAGTTAACGTTTTGTGGTAGAGAGCCACGATCGATAAGACTAACAATTGCGTTTAAAGTGAGCGTGACAATACCGATCACCTCTCCCTTCTCATCAATTAAAGGGCCTCCAGAATTGCCAGGCTGAATGGGGACATCGACTTGAAAAAATCGGATGTCATCTTTTATTCCAGACAAAGCATTGATTCTTCCAAATGTAGCTTTCTGTGCTTGGCCCTGAATAGAAATATCTGGGTAGCCGAGTGTGAAGACCTCATCGGCACGGGCGACTTGCGCCACTTCAGGAATTGGAAGTGACTCTGCCGTCGTATCAATCTTTAATAATGCCACATCGTTCGCCGGATCAGCTTTCACCAAAACGGCTTCCTTAAGTTTCCCATCAATTGTGACAGCAATTTTCTTCGAATCTTCAATCACGTGGAAGTTCGTCACCAGATAGCCGTCGGAAGTCACGAAGAAACCAGTACCCGTGCTGAACCCTTTCTCTTCCCGGGTTTCCTTGGGGCGATAAGCTGGAAGATCTGGCTTATGTGCAACCTCGGGCGTCATTTCTGCCAAGCGACTTATTGCCTCCTCTGCAGTGAGGCCAAAAGTGAATTGAAAACCGTTGCCATCAGTGGTCTGGCCATATCCAAATCCGGTCGCGCAGCTTGTTGCCGTCCATTCAGCATTTGCCATGCGGCCATCATCACACCGGAGCCTTGCTATCCCTTTTTGACCATTGCAGCCCATTGAGAATGGGGGAACGTAAGTGACTCGTGAGGAACCATCACATTTGATGCCGGTTTTCTCTGTTTCCGCGGATATTTGAGCGACCCCAGCAAGTAGATCATGAACCAAGTCGCCTTGAATAAGCTCATTGTAGTTATCGAATTTACCAACCATCTTGTATCGGACCGTGCAGGCGGACAGTAATATCGCTATAAGAAAAATCAAGACCGAACCCTTTGTCATTTTCACCACTCCTGCGCTATCACAAACTGTATTCACGCTATCACTCACGTTTCCCACCGTCATAAAGACGTCCCAGGTCGTCACTAGACCCTATGTCCGAATATGACATGAGCGACCAGTCTCACCATATGCAGGTGTCGAGGGTTGCACCGGATGGTCCGGTACCTTGCCTCATGCATAGGAGACGGGTCATGGAAAAGACTATCATATATATCGGTATGGACAAGAAGGACATCTCGGTTGCGGTTGCGGACGGGGGCTTGCGGGACGAGGCTCGCTATCTTGGCGTGATTCCCAGCATTGACGAAGCTGTCCGGCAAGAACAGGGAGCTTCGGTTTTGCTACGAAGCCGGTCCTTGCGGTTACGGCGTTTACCGCCACCTGACGGAATTGGGCCATGACTGCGTTGTTGTGGCGCCGACGACGAGGCAATGCGCGATCTGGTGCGGGCGCGCTCGGCGGCGATGCGGGCGGCCCGCCGAGCGCGTCAGCAGTTGCGCGGGTTCCTGCTTCGTCACGAACACGTCTACTCCGGCAAGAACTGGACGCTGGCCCACCGGCGTTGGCTGTCGACAGTGCGTTTCGAGCATCCGGCCCAGCAAATCGTGTTGCAGGACTACATTCACGCCGTCGAGGATGCTGTGGCCCGGCGCGATGCGCTGACGGCGCGGATCGAGGCTCTCGTTCCCCAATGGTCCATGACCCCTGTCGTCCATGCCCTGCAGATGATGCGGGGGGTGGCCCTGATCGTCGCGGTCACCCTGCTTGCCGAGGTCGGGGATCTCACCCGCTTCGACAACCCCCGCCAGTTGATGGCTTACCTCGGCTTGGTTCCCAGCGAACGTTCCAGCGGTGAGACCGTACGCCGGGGCGGCATTACCAAGGCCGGAAATAGCGAGGCTCGGCGCGTCATGATCGAGGCTGCCTGGACCTACCGCATGCAGGCCAAGCTCGCCCGCCTCGAAGGTCCGCGTGAAGAAGTAGATCAGTCCAACGCGGATTTCGGCAGCAGGTCGACCACGATGCGCCAGGTGTCGGTCTCGGTCGTGGGCGACAGCACGAAGGCCTTGCTCACCTGTACCGGTTGCGAAGTCAGG
>PIVK01000545.1 GCA_003354135.1 Rhodospirillales bacterium | reverse complement strand
TGGAGAATGTAAGTCCATAATTGATACGAGGATAAGTACACTCTTAACTAGAAATTGTCGAGATCGCCCGCGATCACAACTTATCCGCCGATAATGCCAGCCAACTCTGCCTCCCATATTTTCCTTTCCTGTCAGTATCAAAATGTCCCTAAAATAACACGACCTTGAGTTTGACCTTTCAAGTTCACTCAAGGTCAAAGCTGATGCAATTTTTAGAATCTCCATACCTGGTTTCCTATTAGTGTCTAATACAAACCAAAGCTCTATTGGCAATATTTACTGAGATATAAGCCATCAAAATAAAGTGACCTTGAGTTTGACCTTTCAAGGTCACTCAATGTCAAAACAAATGCGATTTTTAGAATCTCCATAAATTATTTCCTATTAGTGTCTAATACAAACCATAGGTCTATTGGCAATATTTATGGAGATATAAGCCATCAAAATAATGTGACCTTGAGTTTGATCTCTCAAGGTCAAAGCAAATGCGATTTTTAGAATCACCATACATGGTTTCCTATTAGTGTCTAATACAAACCATAGCTCTATCGGCAATATTTACTGAGATATAAGCCATCAAAATAAAGTGACCTTGAGTTTGACCTCTCA
>PIVK01000120.1 GCA_003354135.1 Rhodospirillales bacterium | reverse complement strand
GCGCCATCAAGGACATCCTCAACGGCCTCAAAACGGCCACCGAGCTCAACGGTAGGGTCGTGACAGTGGCGGAGTCCGTAGCGCAGATGGCTACCGATATCCGCGATATCGACCGCCGCTTGGTGCCCCTATTCCCGCTTGGTAGGGCAAAACCAGAAGTGCACGAGGATATACATGGCAAGCTTTGTGTGAGCGGTATTTCTGACACTCGTAAATAACAGGGAGAATAGCTTATTCCATGGATATCAGGCTGATATCACAATTTTGGTCCCGTTTGCTCCGGTTTGGCACGCAAGTCGATGTTGGAACTACACAAGAATCACCACCATTTATATTGTCAGCTATGAAATATCTACTGACGGTTCTTCTGTCAGTTTTTTTCTTTTCTCTGACATACGCAAGTGCACCTACGGAGTTCACCCAAGTAGATCTTGGCTTTATCGCTTGTCTGGTGTCTATTGTTTTAACGGCGCAACTAGCGATTGCTCATATGTTTGTCCGATGCCGAGTTGTGCAAAATATGATTTTGGCCGAATTTGCCACGGTAAATATCTTCTCTCTCAATTTGCTCTTGAACATGACTTTTCTCTATCTACCTGGATATGGACAAGTGTTGAGCTTACTGTTGTCTATGTTCATCATATTCACTTTCATGAATATGCTAGACGAAATTCCCCGTATTTCCAGGGTGCTACCGGCACTTTTTGCTTTGGCGACGGCAGGCGTTTTGGCGCAGACTCTGCTTTCAGTCGCACCTGTCCCTGAGGTGTCAGCCGAGCACGGAAAGACAAGTGCCAAAAACATTCGGATTGTAGATTTTAAGACCAAACCAAATGTGTATTTCATTGCATTCGATTCTCTTATCCCGAAGGTGCTGCTCCAAAAACATTTGGGCTTAGAGACCACCCCTTATCATGAGGTGCTCGACGCCCATTTTCAGCGATTTAAGAATTTCTTCGCTGACCGCGTCCCAACAAGGAGGTCGCTTAATTCCCTTCTCGCGCTAGACATCGGGCATTACTCTGAGGCAAGAAGAAATAACATCGCTTCCCGCTTTTTCAGCGGCCGGATCCCCAGTCCTCTTTTCGAAATTTTCAAGCACAACGGCTATGAGACGAACACTCTCTACCGCAGCGGGTACTTCGGATGGAATAAGGGTCCACATGTCGATAATTACTGGATAGATAGGTTAGGTTCGAAGACGGGTGCTTGCGAGTTCATAAGCACATCTGGCCTTAAGGCATTCACATTTATGGGGTATTGCTCATTAGTTAAGAGTAATATGTTCATATCGGCCTTTAGAGGCCAAATCATTGATAGTAATATTAGCGATATTGATTTTCTTATTAACAAGATGCGGGCCGGTTTGCAGAGGGATGCGCCTCAAATATTTGTGGGATACGTTTATTCACCAGGACATACCGTCGGTGATTTTGATAGAAAAGACACCGAAGTCGCAGACAAATATAGACAATACTATTTTAAGAGAAGCAAAAAGACCGCCGCATATCTCAACAATATTGTCACCTTCATTGCCAATGAGGACCCGGAGGCAATAGTCTATGTATTTGGTGACCACGGGCCGGGGATATCAAGGAAGGATACCTTCAAAGAAAATGGTGTTATTTTTGTCCAAGACAGATTTGGCGTGTATGGGGGTATTCACCCACGTGACCGTTGTGCCGAGTCCTTTTCCACGCCATATAATAAGAATTTCATGACGGTTCTGCAGGGAGCCCATATGATCATCAAGTGTTTGTCCGGTGGAAAATACGCTTTTATTACGCTGGAGGACTATCGTCTCCCGGAATCCAGAATCCTGGAGGACTATCGTCTCCCGGAATCCAAAACCACGTCTCACAATCGCTATGAGGATTACCTTTATGAATAAGAGAGAATTCCTGGCCACCAAATTGGTGCCGACGGTGCTGGTCTGTTTGATTTCAAGCCTGTTTTTTCCAACCATTGCCTTTGCCTATGTTGACCCGGGCTCAGGCAGCGTGATCGTGACCACGATTCTGGGATTTATTGCAGCCATCGCTTACACATTCCGAAAGTATTTCTACAGGATCAAAAGGATGATTGCCGGAAACAAAGCGGAAGAAGAACAGAAAGATAACGAATAATACCAAGGTGTGACCTTAGTATCTGTAATGACCGCGCATCTGTGCTTGTGTACCGCGTTGCAATTGTCGCGCGTTACGAGAATGGAGAGGCAAATGGCAACACCAGCAGCCGACCGGATGAAGGCGATGAGGGCGCAGAGGAAGGCCCAGGGCCTGCCCGCGCCGCAGCCACGCGCCGCCGTGTCGCCGAGCAGGTCGCACGGTTGTCCGCGGCCGACGAACGGGATGCCATGGACTGGATCGAGACGGCCGAGGATTTCTTTCGCCGACGTGCCGCGCGCGCCACAGGTCGTGGACGCGAACTCCTGGATCGTGCCGGCACCGAGTTGCCGAAATCCGGTGACGAACTCCAATAAGACTGACATAAGGTAACCCCGAAGGGCTTGCGCGA
>PIVK01000119.1 GCA_003354135.1 Rhodospirillales bacterium | reverse complement strand
TTTCTCATGATATTATGACATCATGTGCGTCAGTGACGTCACACGTGCGCACGTGTAACGTGCGACGTCGTCACTATCGCCCAAGAAGTCGTCCGTATGGGCCAAGAACTCGTCTTTGTGGCCCAAGAAGTCGTCCGTGGAGACCACGGACGTCTTTATGTGCCAAAGCGAGTTCAAGTGCTACACGGACCATCATGAAGAAACATGCGACGCAGCGTCCCTTGTAACACACTACATAAGTGGCGGAATCATCGCAGTGCGGGTCAAGTGCGGCATCCAGAGCTGAAATATATATAAATATGTAAACCTGTTACATTACACCCCTCCTAATGAGAGTTTTGTCCTCAAAACATAAGCTAAGTGTTAAAACTACCTGTGTAATGTAACTCGCAACAAACTAAGTACATAACATGTGTAAAATGTACTCTGAGGAGTACTCAATAAATATATTAAAATCGATGCATCCTGTAATAGAATAATACTGTTAAGCAGTGATCACTGAGTTAGAGTCCAGGGTAATATGTGTACCCGTATAATAATACTATAATAAGAACACTATGGTGTTGAACACCTGAATATGTATGAGGCAACAGTGCCTATCGAAATTAGTTAAATATAGAATGGCCATGAGTTCATGTATCTTAAACATGTGAGATCACAAATCTTCCTGAGTATGTAGACTGCAACAATGTTCCTATAAATATGAAGATCGATGGCGATCGGAGGCACTACCCCTGCTGACATCTGACATGTTGAATAATGAAGTGAAGTAATGTAGTATGGACCGCATGTGGCCTTAACTCCTCTACTGCTCGTATGGACCGCATATGGCCTTAACTTGTAGGAACCACATGCACAAGACAGTTCACGCACATCGCAGGTGATGCTTGTGGCCGTACTAGAAAGTAATATGTGGCGAGGTCGGGTTGTCTGTGGGGACCACCCCGGCCAGAGTCGCTGCAACCGGTCAGTACCCCTCCCTGCATCCGGCTAGGTTACCACCACTCACCAGGATCAGGGCACCAGTAGACGAATCTGGGCTTCTGCAACGGCAGGCATCACGGCATGTCCATCGTGGACAGTCCGGTTAAAGTTTGACGTGTAGTGAAGTTGAGTAAAATGTAGTTGGTAGACGGCTGTAAGGGGGCCGGCTACCAAAGTTCCATAGGTAGGGCGAGTCTCTTTCAAATGGGTCATAAATCACACATAACATTTGTCCAGAGGTAGATCTAATGAGTAGTCTTGAAAAAGACTGACCTACATGAACCCACACCACGGTACTGAAGTTCTCTTCTGAGATCTATGTACAGGAACTGCACGGCGATCTCTCCAACCAACTAGATGAAGCAGGGACACGATGGACTGTATCCCCGAGACCCAAGTGATATACTGCTCACCACTACCTCAGCACATCCATCTAGGCTACGTCATGGACTTGCATCCATCTATTTCTTTACTTCTGCCGCCAACCCATGAATTGGGCCGGCAGCTCCTCCCACTTGACTTTATGCTTCTGCTACACCTCTAGACTGAGGATGTAGCCCATCCTAACTTGTGCCCCAGGTTAAGAGGCTCTTCTTACGCGCGGGTAGTGCCAACGATATAGTGTAGTAGATGTAAATGTGGATTCTTCTTGGTACTTGTGAAGTGAAGGTCTCGTAGTTTTCTTTTTCTTTTTCTTTCTTCTATGAGAACATCACGCTTATTAGTAAACCTTTTAGAGCCGGTTTGGTTCCGGAGGCTGAGCAAAGAATGGGAAACACAAGTCATATACAGTGACGCACCCAAAGGTTTGTCTATATGTCCTGCTGTGAGGCAATGTCCAAATATCTAAAATATAGGATGATGCCAACACTGTAACCCATCCCCTATGTGTATGATCAGCTTTAAAGAACAGGGTTCCTTAAGCACAGGATTCCCTCGCGTCTAGATAAGGCAGGTATACGTCCGCCTGCAAAATCTAAGTTTGCCAAACCTGTCCTAAAATATAAAAATAACTAAAAATATGCGGTCAGGTGGGGCCTACACCCCTCCTAATGAAAAGCTGGTTAGCCTTTTCATAAGCTGATAAAAATATAATTAGGTAATTTACGAAAACTATTGGGTTCTACCGCAAAATATACATGTATTTAGGTGTCTGACACCTCTATCTAGCTAAGTGATAATATAAATGTAAAAAGTTTTCTTGAGTAAATATGGGTTTTTAAAGGTATAAAACCTAAGGTCTAGGGTTGGCTACACTAAAAATTTTATATGTACAAAAAAATGAATGATATTAATGATTTGATATGTGTGATTGATTGACTAGATGATAAACGTATATACATATCACATATATAAGCACCATTATGGTGTTAAATTTACACTAACTAAAACCTACTGTGGTGATACTACAGTGAAATGAAAGATATTTATAATGAACATATAAAATGGATATGGAATGTAAAATAAGTGGCACAAAACTGGCCAAAATAAAACTACACTACTGAACATATTTTTGTAGTTTTTAAATATATAAT
>PIVK01000118.1 GCA_003354135.1 Rhodospirillales bacterium | reverse complement strand
TCGACCAACACCGTGACCATCACCATCACCGGCACCGACGACGCCCCCGTCATCACCGGCGAGACGTCGGGCGACGTCACTGAGGACGCCACCCCCGATGAGGCGTCCGGCAAGCTGACCATCACGGATCCGGACGAGGGCGAGTCTGCGAGCTTCGCCGTGCAGGACGGTACGCTCGGGGAGTACGGCAAGTTCTCCATCGATACCGGCGGGGAGTGGACCTACACGCTCGATAACGATAATAACGATAAGGTGCAGGCCCTGGGCGCGGGCGATACCGTGATCGAGACCTTCACGGTGACCGGCACCGGCACCGGCACCGACGACAAGACCACGCAGGTCGTGACGGTGACCATCACCGGCACCGACGACGAGGCCGTCATCAGCGGCGACTTGTCGGGCAGCGTCGTCGAGGACGACACCCCCTCCGTGACCGGAACGCTGACCATCACGGATGTGGACGAGGGTGATAATCCGGAATTCATAGAGCAGACCACGGGCGGGTCGTACGGCACGTTCACCATCAATGCCGACGGGGAGTGGAGCTACACGCTCGGCGACGGGGCCCAGGCCCTGGGCGAAGACGAGGTGCAGACCGAGACCTTCACGGTGATCGCAGACGACGGCACCGAGCAGGTCGTGACCGTCACGGTGACCGGCACCGACGACACCCCCGTCATCAGCGGCGAAACGTCGGGCGGTGTGTACGAGGACGGCGACACCTCCACGGTGAGCGGCACGTTGACCATCTCGGATGCGGACGACGACGAGTCGAGCTTCCAGGTGCATACCGGTGGGTCGTACGGCACGTTCACCATCAATGCCGACGGGGAGTGGAGCTACACGCTCGACAACGAGAACACGGATGTTGAGGCCCTGGGCGAGGGCGTTACCATGACCGATACCTTCACGGTGACCTCGGCCGACGGCACGGTGACCGAAGACGTGACGGTGACCATCACCGGCACCAACGACGCCCCCGTCGCCGAGAACGACGAGGAAGATATCGACTTGGGGGAGTGGACTTCCACCGAAGAGCGTTTCTACAGCATCGATCTGACATCAAACGACAAGGACCCCGATTCGGACCTCTGGGTGACTGATATCAGTATTGATGGTGACGGTGGTGGTACGGTAATCCGAAGCTCCGCCAGTACTGTGGAGTACGAACCAGGCCACGACTACGACTACCTGCGCAGCGGCCAGACTGCGACGGTGACGCTCACGTACATCCTGTCCGAGCAAGGCGAAGGCGGGGAGACGGCCACCGGCACCCTCACCCTCACCATCACCGGCACCGATGACTCGCCGACGCTCACGGCTGATCACGGAGATCTGACGATCGGCACCACGTCGAACTTGCTCACCTACGATCTGAACATCGACCCCGAGAGCATCGACTCCGGCACGTTCAGCATCACAATTTCCGTGCCCGACGGCGTCACCCTAAGCGCCGGCACGGACAACGGGGACAATACGTGGACGTTGGTTAACGACCAGTGGATTGGTCTGACCATGACCATCGACACCAACACGGTGACTGAAGACGTCTCCCTCACCGTCGACGCCAAGGTGACGTATGATTTCGATGGCAGCACCGAGACTTTAGATACCTCCTCCATCGTCGTCGGTGTGACCGGTGTCGTGTACGGCACCGATGGGGAGGACATTCTCGAGGGTGATGTGAGACTTGAGGACGATATTATTCATGGCGGGGACGGGGCCGACAAGATTTATGGCGATACCGGCGATGACCAGCTCTATGGCGACGGCGGCGCCGACAAGATCGAGGGCGGCGTTGGTGATGACATCCTCAAGGGCGGATCCGGTGACGACTTTATTTATGGTGAGTGGGAGGGTGTGCTTGCTGGCGAAGCAGGCGGCAACGACACCCTTATCGATGGTGAAGGCAAAGACATCCTGTACGGCGGGGGGGGCGACGACACCTTCCAGATGACGGCGGATGGCGACGTCGACAAGGCCTATGGCGGGGAGGGCAGCGACCTGTTCGTCTTCGGTGACGGGTGCGGCAACGACTACTTCGACGGCGGCGCCGGTAACGGCACCGGGAGTATCTGGACCGACACCATTCAACTGGACGGCGGCCCCAACCAGGTGGGCGGCGGCGGCTGGACGCTGGATACCAATGACGCCTACACGACGGATGTTAACGGCTATATCACGTTTACGAACTCCGACGCCTCGGGCACCATCATCCTCGGGGACGGCAGCGAACTCGAATTCGAGAACGTCGAGAACATTACTTGGTAACCCCCATGAACCCAGCGACGGCCCGACCGGAAAGAAAACCGGCCGGGCCGTCGTCGTTTGTTGCCTTCACGGTTATCATGGTGCCGCCGCGCGGAGGGCGGGCCTGAGGATGCAACAATCCGGGGGAAGGTTATACCAAGGTGCGGTGATAAGGACTCATAGAGACGGCTTCCCCTGATTTTTGGCTAGGAGCGCGCATCGAAGCGATGTGAGGCATCGGGAGATGCGTGCGACGCGGTCCAAAAGTCAGG
>PIVK01000544.1 GCA_003354135.1 Rhodospirillales bacterium | reverse complement strand
TTGCGATAACTCGCCACGGCCTCATCCAGCTTCCCCTGTTTATGGAGCACATTGCCAAGGTTGTAATGGGCCGCAGCGGAATCGGGTTTGACGGCAAGGGCCTTGCGATAACTCTCCGCGGCCTCATCCAGCTTGCCCAGCTTGTGGAGCGCATTGCCCAGGTCACTATGAGCCTCGGCATAATCGGGTTTGATGGCGAGAGCCTTCGTGATGAGATCGATGCCGGCGCTATGCCTCCCCTGTTGAAAGGCAATCACACCCAGCAGATGCATGGCGATAGGCTGACCGGGGTCGGCTTGTAAGATTTGTTGATAGATGCCCTCAGCCTGGGATAAACGGCCCGCAGAGAGGTTCTGTAAAGCCAGATTTAGGGCCTGCTCGATTGACAGAGTTTGTTGTCCGGAGGCGTGGCTTGTCGATTGGACAGGCTTTGCTCTCGGGGGCGTCTTCTGTTGGTCGGCTCTATTTGTATTTGCGTGTTTTTCCCAACTGAAGCGCCCCCCGTTTCGACCGGACATCCGGTCAGTGGGCCTGAGCTCTGATGCCCCCTCTTGGGGAGCACATCTTAAGTTCCCCAGTTCAATTTCCACGCATTTAAATACCGATTCCCAA
>PIVK01000543.1 GCA_003354135.1 Rhodospirillales bacterium | reverse complement strand
ACAACACAAAATTTCAAAGTTTACCAACAAATACACAATGTCCAAATTCAGGAATTTGGAGGCTAAATCTATGTAATATGAGGTTTTACCAGACCCTTGAGACTAACTAACTACTCACTTCTAACCCTGATAAATTAAGGATTTGGGGGGACAAATATGATGTTTTGGTTTTAGCAAATCTCAGCAAAAGTGCAACTATGACGTCACGTCCGTTTGTCTGCAGCAGCTCCACGACGACCGCGTCCACGCGTTTCCCGGGATCAGCGCTCCGATCCTTTTGCTCAAACCGATGATTCCAACGTCGGTTGACGGGATCCCTGTCATCGGTTGGGCTCTCCATCATCGGTTGTGGTGTATGAATGGGGCATAGACGTACTTTTCCTTATTCCGCCCATTCCATCCTTCGGTCCTGGGCGTTCACACCATGATGAGATGACCTCATGGCTTCTCAAAATACTGTTGACTCCCAAGGGCGTGCACTCCCTCGGCAGTCTTATTATGACACAAATTCAAATTTTAATGAGTCAATGAAGGTGTGAACATCCAGGGACTACTAACACCAAGCCAGCCTTCCACGAAGGGGGCGAGCAACGCCTAGTTGAACGCAAAACCT
>PIVK01000542.1 GCA_003354135.1 Rhodospirillales bacterium | reverse complement strand
CTGTGCAACCCCCTACATGACATAGTTGAGCGAGTATGCAAAGTGGCACTAGACAACTAGGGTGCCAGAGCAAGGACATTGCATTCGCAATAGTTGGGTAACATTGACATGTTCCTCCCTAACGAAGAGGAACATATGTTACTGTAGGAAGAGGAACTATGTTCCTATAGAAATAGATATATACATAGATAGAAACATAGTAGGTAAAATAGGAAACGAAACTCACTCTTCTGGTGTCCGGAACTACGGATAGTAAAATAGTGAATAAGACTATTTGTTTGATTGCTACGACGACTTAATTGCGCGTGTGGTGATTGGCGGTTAAAGATGAGCTCATGAGATTTCCATTCTTGTAGGTTATGAGCTATTGATATTTCCATTCTTGCATGTTATGAGCTATTGAAAATTCCATTTCTAATATGAGTAGAGTGCATGATTAGAAAGTTTAACTCACTCTTTGTAATGTCCAATATAGTGGATTATGTCAAGTGTTTGTGTTGAATATTGGCGAATACTCAGCCAACATTCGAGTGATTCGTCGTTGTGAGTACAGTTTAGTAGTAAGATACTAGCGAGTCTGTATCTCGGGACACAGCAAACGCCAGTTAGAGAA
>PIVK01000541.1 GCA_003354135.1 Rhodospirillales bacterium | reverse complement strand
GAGGCCGAGGGCGACGCTGGGGTGGTGGGGCCCCAGGGCTTTCTCGTCGATCTTAAGCGCGCGTTTCATCAGCGGCTCGGCCTCGGCCAGGCGGTTGGTGGCCTTATAAAGCAGGGCCAAGTTGTTGAGGTCGATGGCGACGCTGGGGTGATCGGGCCCCAGGGCCGTCTCGTGGATCTTGAGCGCGCGTTTCATCAGCGGCTCGGCCTCGGCCAGGCGGTTGGTGGCCTTATAAAGCCAGCCCAGGTTGTTGAGGCGGATGGCGACGCTGGGGTGGTGGGGCCCCAGGGCCTTCTCGTCGATCCCCAGCGCGCGTTCCATCAGCGGCTCGGCCTCGGCCAGGCGGTTGGTGTCCTGATAAAGCGCGGCCAGGTTGTTGAGGTGGATGGCGACGCTGGGGTGGTGGGGCCCCAGGGCCTTCTCGTCGATCTTGAGCGCGCGTTCCATCAGCGGCTCGGCCTCGGCCAGGCGGTTGGTGTCCCGATAAAGCGTGGCCAGGTTGTTGAGGCCGAGGGCGACGCTGGGGTGGTGGGGCCCCAGGGCTTTCTCGTCGATCTTAAGCGCGCGTTTCATCAGCGGCTCGGCCTCGGCCAGGCGGTTGGTGGCCTTATAA
>PIVK01000540.1 GCA_003354135.1 Rhodospirillales bacterium | reverse complement strand
GAGGCCGTTTGTGGATTTAGTTGCGACAAGCATAAACCACAAACTGGACCTCTATTGCCCCCCACTGATGGACTCCCACGCGTGGAAGATAGATGCTCTAGCACATCCCTGGGATGGTCTAGTAGCATATGCTTATCCTCCAACCAGCCTCCTCAGGCTGGTCCTGAACAAGGTCAAACTAGAGAAAGTGGAGATCTTTCTCATAGCACCAAACTGGCCTCACTTCGAGTGGTTCGCAGATCTGATAAATCTGCTGGTGGATTTCCCTCGGGAAATTCCACCATGGCAAAATCTGTTGAAACAGCCGTGCAAAAACCTGTTTCACCAAAAGCCAGAATCCCTGAAGCTTCACGTGTGGAAACTATCAGGAGATCCCTCAAAACGAGAGGATTTTCTGATAGGGTTGCCAAGAGGATCTCGAATCCTCACAGAAAGTCAACCACTGATTTGTACCAAGCGAAGTGGAAACGCTTCCTTAATTGGTGTAAGTCAAGGCAGATTGATCCATGCAATCCCACTGTTCCCCAATTAGGTGATTTCTTTAATCACCTATTTGAGGTAGAGAACTTTTCCCCCGTGACAATAAAGGGTTACAGAGCAACTCTGTCTCAGGT
>PIVK01000539.1 GCA_003354135.1 Rhodospirillales bacterium | reverse complement strand
GACTTTATTACGCGTGTAGTGATTGGCGTTAAGGGAAGAGCCTCGTATCATCGATCCTAATACGAGTAACGCGACAAAGAGCAACATTTTCAAATTTTAAATATGTTCCTGTAGGAATATAACGGATAGTAACATAGTAGGTAGATAGTGTGGGGAGATCATTCCTCACACTTCATGAATCCTAAGGAAGGATTGTAACATAGTCAAACAACACTCGTTGTTTGACTATTACATTACTCGTCATTCGTGTAGTGGTTGGCGGTTGGAAGAAGAGCGTTAAAGTGCCGTAGAGATGACCAACGGGCCCCTTAGCTTGTAAGGACCCCAACGGTTCAACTCGGAGCTCTTGGGGACCCTTAGTTAGCGAGGTACAGTGAGTTGCAAGTTTTGTTGTTCGAGAGACTGCTCTGGTACGGTAAGCCTAATCCTAATCCTAATCCTAACCCTAATCCTAACCCTATGTGGTTGGGTTTAGCATTGCTGGTAGGCTAACATAGCTCAACCTGTTCTGATAGGGATCCATGCAGTTGCGGCGGTGTTGGTTTGTGATTCTGGTGGTAATTGTGAAGTTGAAGTCCGTACTGGGCCAGGATGGGGATAAAGCGGGCCGACTTA
>PIVK01000538.1 GCA_003354135.1 Rhodospirillales bacterium | reverse complement strand
TGCCGCCTTCCGCCTGCCCCGCCACCCCTCATGAAGGTGCTTGTATTGTATCAACCAGTCAATGCAAAAAGGGACAAACTTTTTTCAA
Organism: Rhodospirillales bacterium; assembly: GCA_003354135.1. Taxonomy (GTDB): domain Bacteria; phylum Pseudomonadota; class Alphaproteobacteria; order Rhodospirillales; family GLO-3; genus GLO-3. The sequence goes on along the minus strand of PIVK01000538.1, from coordinate 528 downwards.
ACCGATTTTTCCGAACCAGTTGGTCCCTTTTTGCATTGACTCGTTGATACGGTGTTGGGGGCCCAAACTTTTGGGCTAAAACCGCGGGGGCTGACGCGATCTGACTTGCCGTTTGCTCCGGCGGCTTCGCCCAAGCCTTCCAGAGGCTTGCCTCTGAAAATAAATACCCCCCCTTTGAACGTTCTTTTTTTTGGTTTTCAGCCCCCCAAAGTCAATACCAACCGAGCTGCCGCCTTCCGCCTGCCCCGCCACCCCTCATGAAGGTGCTTGTATTGTATCAACCAGTCAATGCAAAAAGGGACAAACTTTTTTCAAACCGATTTTTCCGAACCAGTTTGTCCCTTTTTGCATTGACTCGTTGATACGGTGTTGGGGGCCCAAACTTTTGGGCTAAAACCGCGGGGGCTGACGCGATTTGACTGCCGTTTGCTCCGGCGGCTTCGCCCAAGCCTTCCAGAGGCTTGCCTCTGAAAATAAATACCCCCCCTTTGAACGTTCTTTTTTTGGTTTTCAGCCCCCCAAAGTCAA
>PIVK01000537.1 GCA_003354135.1 Rhodospirillales bacterium | reverse complement strand
GGGGGTAGACCCCAAAAGGATTTGGTTGCAATTTGTCAGCTGGCAGCAGGAGACAACTGGTTTGAATCCAGAATTAACCCAAAAAGCTATATAATGTATTTTTACATTGGCAATGCTTGCCACACGCTTGGATCTGGACTGAAAAATAGCAGCCTGCCGTTGACTTTTATTTACCATTCACAAGGTGGGGTTCGACTCCAAATGGATTTGGATGAAATTTGTTAGCTGGCAGCAGGAGATGACTGGTTCAAATCAGCATCTAACCCAAAATTGCATATAATGTAATTTACCATTGCTACAGCCCACCAGTGTATGGTTGGATCTGGACTGAAAAATAGCAGCCTGCCGTTGACTTTTATTTACCATTCACAAGGTGGGGATCGACGCCAAACGGATTTGGGTGACATTTGTTAGCTGGCAGCAGGAAAAGACTGGGAGAAATCCTCATTTAAGTCACAATTGTGTCAAATTCAATTAACATTGTCACTGGGACTCCTTATGGTTGGATCTGGACTGAAAAATAGCAGCCTGCCGTTGACTTTTATTGGCCATTCACAAAGTGGGGGTAGACCCCAAAAGGATTTGGTTGCAATTTGTCAGCTGGCAGCAGGAGACA
>PIVK01000536.1 GCA_003354135.1 Rhodospirillales bacterium | reverse complement strand
ACTCAATTAGCATTTACCTTGGCTTGTGTTCTCACAACTTGTTCCTGGAATAGCCCTGAGCACAACAGTCAGCCACTTAATTAGCATTTACCTTGGCGTGTGTTCTCACAACTTGTTTCTGGAATAGCCCTGACCACAACAGTCAACCACTCAATCAGCATTTACCTTGGCTTATGTTCTCACAACTTGTTCCTGGAATAGCCCTGACAACAACAGTCAACCACTCAATCAGCTTTTACCTTGGCTTCTGTTGTCGCAAATTGTTCCTGAAATAGCCCTGACCACAAGAGTCAACCACTCAATCAGCATTTACCTTGGCTTGTGTTCTCACAAGTTCTTCCTGGAATAGCCCTGAGCAGAACAGTCAGCTACTTAATCAGCATTTACCTTGGCTTGTATTCTCACAACTTGTTCCTGAAATAGCCCTGACCACAAGAGTCAACCAGTTAATTAGCATTTACCTTGGCTTGTGTTCTCACAACTTGTTCCTGGAATAGCCCTGACCACAATAGCCAACCACTTAATTAGCATTTACCTTGGCTTGTGTTCTCACAACTTGTTCCTGGAATAGCCCTGACCACAAAAGTCAAACACTTAATAAGCATTTACCTTGGCTT
>PIVK01000535.1 GCA_003354135.1 Rhodospirillales bacterium | reverse complement strand
GTCAGTATTAACTACTAAAGATGATTACTGGTATATAGAATTCAGTGTGCCCACTCAAAATTCATTTGTCTAATTCATCAAACAATGCAAGCATAATCCCTCACACTGATCAATGCCAAGAAGGAGTTAAAACAAGAAAAGAAGGCAATGCAGAGCGTTAACAGATCTTGCCATAACATAATTTTCATGGTTACAAGTTTCAGCCATTGAACTCACTGACCCCATAAATAGGCATTAGGTAATATCAGAATGTTTCTCTGATACCTGGAAGTGTCCAAACTGGGATTCATGGAATTTTGTTATGTCCCCCAGGCACCTCCTGGGGTGGGGCAAAAAATCATATTTTTGTGCACATCCTGGGAACCAACCAGGATAACATGCAAAGCTTGGTTGAGCTCAGTGTAGGTGTGAGACTGACTTTTATGTGTTTTTTAATGTTTGACCTCAATTTCGGACATGATCTTGACCTTTGACCTTCAAGGTTATGTCACCATTGATCTTACTGACCCCATAAATAGGGGGGTAGTAAACATCAGAATCCTTCTCTGAGGTCTGGAAGTGCCCAAACTGGGATTCATGGTATTTTGAGATGACCCCCACCCACCCCCTGGGGGTGG
>PIVK01000534.1 GCA_003354135.1 Rhodospirillales bacterium | reverse complement strand
ATATATTCTTGAGCAAAACTTGAGGCTAATTAGGATTTATAAATTTAATACTCCATATATCTTTGGAACACAACTTGTAAAAAAGCTTTTCCTTCCCTCACAACTGAATCCTGATAAAGCATTGGGGTCGTATTATTATAAAAATAATCTAAACGATGCTCATAAAAAAACTCTCCTGATGAAGGGCGTACCCATCCAATACCTTCTTCAAAATTAAAAAAACTCAATGTTTATATATGAAAAGCAAGCATCTGGCTGTTTTTTTTTACCAATAGTGATTCCGGGTTGAACTTTATGAACATATGAAATAAACCGGAACCACGATGCACGTGTGAACTTTTGGTAGGATAAATTCAATAACGTAATAACAATGAAACCGAAGCTTCATACTCTTTAATTCGCAAAAAGAGAAAAAGGTTACCCCAAAAATCAATTTATTTTTCAACATTTTTTCAACCCAACACTTAAAAGACTGATAATCTCACTGGTACAACCTTGTTTTTTTAATTATTTTATTGAAAAGCCTAATATATTCTTGAGCAAAACTTGAGGCTAATTAGGATTTATAAATTTAATACTCCATATATCTTTGGAACACAACTTGTAAAAAAGCTTTT
>PIVK01000533.1 GCA_003354135.1 Rhodospirillales bacterium | reverse complement strand
GGGGTTGGTTGGGTGGGTGTAGCACAAAACTTACAATCTATTGTGTAATATTATCTCTATAACATTATAAACAAGACAATCAGAGATTGCAAACCCTCGCCTTTAAGCAAATCGTTGTTGACATTATATACCATGAACGTAAATTAAATATCTGCTTTGCCCATCGCGGTGTCTATTATGTATATGTCGTAACGTTATAGCTATATGCCCGCCCTGTATGTATACGTAATGACGTTATATAAAAAATAGCGCAAAACCTATCCATTTTCTTCTTCTTCCGCTTTTGCTTCTCGAACTTTTGTAAAACCTAATTTAGGTCAAAAACGGTAGGTCGTAGGTCAAAACGACCTCGAACCGCTAGGAAGCCCTTCGTTAGCTGAACATTTAAAAAAAACTAGAGCTCTCTACGATGCTCCGTTCACGAGATAATTACGAAAACGTAAAAGTTGACGTAGATGGGCTACCCCATCCCCCGATGGGCCAATCCCCATCTTGTTTGGTGATTCCTCATTCCTGGGTACACCTGTTCTTGTGTTAAAATTTGAAGTAAATCGGACCAGTAGTTTCCGAGATACAGCCCCGGACAGACAGACAAACAGACAAACAAACAGACAGACA
>PIVK01000532.1 GCA_003354135.1 Rhodospirillales bacterium | reverse complement strand
CAGATAACCGCCGTCCGTAAGGTACACACCATGAGAACCGCAGCCCGTGACGATCAGATATCGAGCACGCACCCACCCCCTTCGTCTGACGCAAACGCCATAGACAGAGGCATTGCTGATGGTCAAGCCCTCGCACTGGGCAAAATCCCCATACATGAAGAGCGCATAGTGCCAACCATTCACCCCAACATTTAAGTCCGCGACAAGATGGTGTGCGCCCGCGCTGTTGCCATGCATATTGAAACATTTCCCGGAGGTGGACGTGCTGACGAGAGCAACGTTCCTGATCCGAAGGTAGCCGTAATCCCCAAAGGTGAAACCGTCCGTGTCGGCGTCCGAGAAGTCGATGACCGTATTCAGCGCCTTGATCGTCCCGCCGTCGATACTGCCGCCCGAGAAGCTGGAATTGCGGTCGGTGTTGGTGATGGTAATCCGGCTGTTGGCCGCATCCACGTCCGTTACCTCCCAACACCCGTTATAGACCGCGTGACCTTCGCCGGAGGACCCGGTTGCGTCGGCGATCAGGCAGTACCTGCCCGTCTCGAAAATGCTCGCGTTGGTCACGTTCAGGATGCACGAATACGCCCCCGCCGAACCCGACACGCCGTGCTGGCCGGT
>PIVK01000531.1 GCA_003354135.1 Rhodospirillales bacterium | reverse complement strand
AATGTTGCATTGGAAGTTTTGAAGAAACTCTTGAATGACGAAATAAAATCTCGTTCTAAAAAGAACTTGGTAAAAAGCAAATCATTTATGGAAATGCTTGAAAATGCCATCAAAAAATATCATAACAAGATATTGACAGCAGCCGAAGTGATGGACGAACTCATTAAATTGAGTAAGGAAATCGTAAATATGGACAGCGAAGCCAAAGCAATGAACTTAACGGACTTTGAATATGCTTTTTATACAGCAGTTTCAGACAATGAAAGTGCAAAAGAATTAATGAAAAAGGACAAATTAAGAGAACTTGCAATAATCTTGACTGAAAGAGTAAAAGCAAACGCTTCAATTGACTGGACAATAAAAGAGAGTGTAAGGGCGAAATTGAAGGTAATAATCAAACGGACTTTGAGACAATTCGGTTATCCACCGGATATGCAAAAACTGGCAACTGAAACGGTATTAAAACAGGCAGAGTTGATTGCAAATGAGATAACAAATGAATAAGCCCACGCTAAAGCCATACACATTTGCAATTCGCACGAGCCAACGCTTAACTAAAGATTGCAAAAGAGTATGTCTTGCCAACGCTTTTTTGCCGATCCGAAAAACAAAATCAGG
>PIVK01000060.1 GCA_003354135.1 Rhodospirillales bacterium | reverse complement strand
CTGTGGGTGTAGTCGTCCATCTGCGGGCGGCCACGGTTGGCCAGGCGAAGCTCGTTGGCCAGTCTGTCCGCCATGACATTGCCCCTGGACGGGCGGTCGGGTGCGCCCGAATGTGAGCGGACATGGACGAATTGTATCGAACCAGACCTCGCAGCGACAACCGCTTTTATACACTGCAGAATTGGGCGGCCGGCGGAGCGGATCCTTCGGCGTGCCGCGGTGTCGTCGCGCGAGATGGCGTAAATCGCAGCTTCGCAGTCCGTGTACACACGAACGTCTGCATTCACAGGGACTGACATGAGAGCCACGAGAATGGCTATCAGCTCGGCATGAAAGTTGTTGCCACTTTTGCGGAACGGGCCGGCCCTTGCAACATAACGCGTCAGCCGCTTGTCTGTCCTGAGGGCAATTATGGCAGAGTACCCAGACCGTTCTTGGGTGTTAACCTCGGTCGAACCATCAACAAAGATATCCAGCGCGGGGGGCAGGCACGTCGAATGGACCAAGTGGGTCGGATTCGAGTAACCGTCTGTCTGGGGCAGACTGCCAAGGAACGAGTCATTGCAGCCGTTCCAGGCAAGTGGCGTGATCCTGAACTGCGGGGAAGTCGTCCCTGCATGGTTGTATTCAAACTCGACGGGAAGCTCGGCATCAGAGCTAGCCGACGCCAGAAGAGCGGCGGCGCGGTTCGTGGTGGCCTTGACGCGCGAACTCCGCACCTCGTGCAGGATCTCACGCCGGTTCCAACCCGTGGCGGGCATCCCTGCTTCAACTGCAAGGCGAGCCCACGCAGACCGGCCGGAGGTCTCGTCGGTGCAGCACAAGCGGATGTGGAGGTCCGAGATGAGGACTTCTTTTGCAAACATGGGGAGATCGCGCATCTTTGTGACAATGGCAAACGCCGCTGCGTTCGTGGAGTGGGCCAGTCTGACTCCAGCGGCTCTCAGGACGGCTTGGCGAAGGATGGTAGTCCAGGTGCGAAGATCGGTTTGAAGGGGGAGGTCTAGGGGCAGAAATTGCAAGCCCGCCTCCAGGCGAGGGATTAGGTACTGGTTGACTGAATCGACTGCAGTCGCGGCGTCCAGACGATTAACCGCAATGTCGGCCGCGTGAACAGTGACCATGCGTAGCAAGCGTTTGCGTTGCGTGGACCAGTCCAGGTCAATGTTGATGAAGGCTCCCAGGTATCTGAAGGTCGTATCCGACGTCGAGGCGGGGGCGGCCTCGCGGCCACAGACGTTAGCCAAAAGGTGCGGTTCGATGATCGGTGAGCTTGATGGGCGGGGGGCGGAGGCCTCTAATCCATTTGTTGACGCTAGCGGGCAACGCCTCGCTTGCTCAGAGTCCGTCGTGGAGAAGACTGTTTTGCTAGCATTCAGCGCAAATGCGTGAGCACCGAAGAAGGACCTCAGCCAAGCATGCTGCCGGCGGACCGCCGGAAGCGACTCACAGAAAACGATCGTGTCATCAGCATACCCGACAGAACAGACGGTGAGACTGTCGTCTCCGCAGAAAGTGTAGCCGTTGTCCCGCTGATCGAACTCCGGGAACAGGGGGTTGTTCGTGAAGCCCTCGTGCAGCGCGTCCGCAATGAAAATGAACACAAGCGGGGCTAAAGGGTCGCCTTGCCGACAGGATGTGTATATCGGAAAACCATCGGTGGTGCCGTATTTTGTACGCACTGAGCTGCGCGCTCCCGTGTCGGAACCATCGGCAGGAGAAGCAAGGCCTGAAACGATGTAGTTAATCACAGGTGCGGGAATGTTCATCCTCCGCAAGCTGGCATGAATGGTGAATGCCTGCACGCAATCATAGGCCTTTTGCTGATCATAGCTCATTACGTACATATGCTTTCCGCGCTTGCGTTTCCGCTGGTTAAAATCCTCCAGGGCGTCGACCACTGTGTGAACGCATTGCGACACCGAGCCGTTTCGCAGAAAGGCGCGTTGCGCTGGGTGGAGGACGTTGGGATGGTGAACCAGAACGGAGCCAACACGATCGGCAAGAATTCGAGCAGTAGTCTTGCCGATCTCTGACAGGAGCGTGATCGGCCGCATTGCGTCGACATCAGTGGAAAACGAACCATCCGGCTTAACTTTTGGGATCATGACTATCTCTCCCCGTGTGACGTGGTCTGTCTGGATCCCCAGCTCAAGCGATTTGTTAGTGATTTTGGTGAGCCAGTCCGCGACGGGGGTGATGTCGCCCTTTGTTGGCGACCATCGTGTGTCGCATAGAACTTTGATGGTATCAAGAGCCAAGCCGTCGTGTCCCGCTGCTTTGCCCGCCTCCGCCTTCCTGATCGAGCGCAACAGCTCGTCCGGTTGGACAGGGCTGTCCAGGCGATCGAACAGGCCTGCGGTGCCGGGTTTGCCTCCAGGGCCATAGAAACGGTCGTCCGACCACCAGGAGGGGCGAGTGCCCGTGCAGCGGACATCCGTGCAATGCCGGTCCTGTGGAAGCGGGAGAATCGGGGGGGCAGGTGGGGGCGTGTTCTTGTGCAAGCGCTCCTCCGCACGACCTCCACACCGACCCGTGCAAGGACGCTGCACATCATCGGCATTCGCGGCCGCATCGGGAAGGGCGACGAAGTGGCTGAACCGGTCGCCCAAGGAGTTGTCAACGAGGGAGCGCACCGCAGGCGGATCCCATTCCCGTTTCCCTGTAGTCGGATCGATCGCACTGGCGACATCAGCTTTGCGCGCGCCGCGAAACACGCGGGCGTATATCTGCTTGCGCTTCCTGGGGTCGGCGATGCTTCTGTGTATCCAGCGGCTGGGACGTGCACGATCAGCGTTCAGAATTGCGGCCCCCTCTTCCTTGAAGGCTCTGATTTGTTCCACAGCCCGCGGAACCCATTGTCTCCACTCGTTCGCATCCGAGTCATCAGGCAGCAGCGGCATGAGGCCACAGTGGCGCAGGCGGGCCGCCGCAAAGCGGAACCGCCTCGACCTCGCGGTCGTTCGACCGGCGCCAAGTGAGCGGACTAGAGAAAGCATGCCGCCTAGGGCACGGACGCGGCCGCGGAGGAACCTGAGCTTCACGTGTCTCTCCGCTAGTGGTCTAGGTTTCGAGCTGAGGTGAGCGATAGCAGGCCCTGTGCATGCCTCTGCAAACTCACGTTGGACCATGAGAAGCTGTTTAGCAGCAGTTGTCGGAAGGGCGGGGTCTGTCTGGAGCAAGTGGCGCCAGTGCCGGGCGGCTTTCTCGACCTGCGTTTCCACGTCCTGTACCACCGTACGCTTGATGGAGTCGGCTGCGTAGAGCAGTGAGCCGCTATGGGGCGTAGCGTCCTCGGTGGAACCGGAAGTGTAAGGTTCAGAGGGTACGTAGAGCGTTGCCGTCAGCGCGGCATGATCGGCAAGCTTCGCCGGATCTTGGCCTATACTCTCTGTGCCATGTAGAACTGAGCACGTTGCCTGCGGGTGTGAGACGAGCTGCGGAGGCGCCAGAATGTAGTCGATCCTGGCCTCTCTTCTGGTGTGACCAGGTGAGTCTGGGTGCATGCGCCTAAACACATCGATGAGCCCGCTGCGACCTGGCCCGCGTAACTCTATATCATCAACATGCCAGTAGTGACAGCCGGACGCGCTCTTCTGCGGAACGGCTCGACCGCGTGCCCGGGGTCTGCAATCAATCGGCTTCGAACGCGTGTGATTGAGATCACCGGCGATGACATACCATTCGTGGCCTTTAATCCATTGTTCCGCAAGCCTCAGCAGGCGAGTCGCCTCACCAGATTTATACGCGACTGCGCGTCGCCGAGCCTGTCTCGTCCGGCCAAGGGATCGTGAGAAGGCAGAGAGGTCGTCCAGGCCGGGGGGAAGGTATAAGTTGACCACACGAACAGAAGCGGTACCGCGGGTGATCGTGACGGCCATGGCCCGTCCACACCGGTGATCCCGATCCACCTGTGAAACCTCCCAACCGTCCTTGATTGCGATGGCCAGTGATTCGCTGGGGTTCGTGTTGTGGCCCGATGAATGAACATGGATTTGGTATCCGCTGAGTGTCTGGCGAAGAGGCTCGGGGGGTAGACGACCTACCCAGCCCGTCTCCTGAATACACACAACTGTTGAGTCAGATTCGTTAACTATATCAGCCAGATGAAGAGCCTTCTGTGAGAGCATCGAGGCCTTCGACTCGACTGGGCAGAGCCCCCGACCCACGTTCCACGACAGCACCCCGCATCTAGACGCGATGGGGGGGCTGCATGGGGGCGTGGCGGGGGCGGGAGGCAGGTTCACTGCGCTCCGTCCCCCGCGACGGGGACGAAGGACGCAGTGTGCGTGTGCTCGGGGTCGGTGACTGTGGAAGCCGCGTTGAAGGTTTGGTTGAGGCGACGTCTGGTGGAGTCCTGTTTCTTCCCGTGGACTTGCGGGAGCGCAGGGTTAGACGTGCGTCGCGGCGAGCCTTCGGCTCGGCGCTTCAGAGACGGCGGTGTGGTCTGGGATCGGCGAGATAATGCAACCGGGGTGTTCTCGCCCTGGGTCACGCATTGCGCTTGGACTGGTGCAGGCGGCGCAGGGGGAACCGCCGGATGGATCACCGTCGGGGGCCCGTCCGCAAGGGGGTGGGACTCGGGGGCAGGTGTCGCACTCTCCATTGCGTTATCGATGTGTGCAGTCTTTGCCTGTCTCCGAAGTGAGACTTCCGCAACCGTGGGACCAGGCACGGCAGCCGGCGGCACCGTGGGCGCTTCGACCGTTGCGGCGCATTGTTGAACGTCGGCAGTGCTGGTGCGTGGAGATGAGCATTGTGGGTGCCCTGAGCATGTCGGGCTGCCGCCATCGGCTGGGACCGCATGAGGGCGTGTCTGAGCGGCATCCCTGTCAGTGGACATTGAGAGAGCCTCGGGCGGATGTGCCAGTGGATGCGGGTGGCCTGCGTCGTCTCCCGTTCCTTCCCTCAGCGATCTCGGCACGACGGCAAGGCCAGCTGGTGCCGGGGATGTCTCTGCGGCATCCTGGGCCGTGGTTCGATCGGGCGGCGTCACCGGCCCTGCGGCGCAGTGTTTATCGTCGGCAGTGCTGATGCGTGGCGTTGCGCATTGCAGACGCCCTGGGCATGCCGGACTGCCGCCATCGGTCGGGACCGCAGGGGGGAGTGCCTGAGCGGCGTTCCTGTCAGTGGACAGGGAGAGTGCGTCGGGCGGGTGAGCGTGCTCCAGGTCCTGGGAAGTCTCGGCGGCATCCTGGGCCGTGGTGCGACCGGGCGGCGTCACCGCATTTGTGCGGCGAGGTCTTGATCGGCGGCCGCGCGAACGAACAGCGCACGGCTGTTGCGCTGGCGTGTCGGTGTGCGCTAGAGCGCCCGAGGACGCGGGAGTGTTTTCGTCCGAGTTGTAGCCGCCCGTGCTGGAGCCGGTGTCCGATGTCGCACGCCTGCGCGGCCAGGGGGTAATTGATGGAGAAGCGGCAGGGCAGCCATCTGGGGACCCGCGTGGTGCCTTTGGCCGCGTGGTGCGCGCGCGGTTTGGATGCACACCCGGCACTGGCACGCGACCTGATGTACTCCGATCCTCGACAGCTGATGCCGGGCCTGTGGGTGTTCCCATGTCGGGTGCAGAGCCCGTACGTTTCCGCTCGGCCATGTTGGAACTGTGGGCACACGGATGGGGCACGGACCGCGTCCGGCTGTGGTCATCCTCGTGATTCTGACGGCGGGCGTTGTGCTGCCGAGGCGTGTCCGACAGCTTCCGCAACCGTGGGGCGCCCGCCTGCAGGTCGGGGGACAGGGGCCAGAATGGATTCTGACAAGCGAGCGTGGCGGACGCCTGGGTGTTGGTCGGTGAGCCATGCGGACCGCCGCGCGTTGTCGGCGACCTTCTCGCACGCGCCCGCGTCGGCGTAGCGTACCCCGACGAGTTCGAGCGTGGTCCCTTGCGATTTCCAGTCCGCGTGAACCCGGCGTCATGGCCGGAGGTACCACCCACCGGCCGTTGAGGAGACTTGCCCGTGAGACGTGTGCCCGGAGGCGATGGTGAGGAGCATTGGTCCATCGGTGCCCGCTCGGAGCGTAGCACGCCGCTGGGGAATGCCTGCGCGTCCGGGGAAAACGTGGGGCCGCTGCCGTACTTGCACACAATGTCCGGGCGGCATGCGCTGTTCGGGTTCGAGGAGGCCTTAATTTTCCCGCACTTGTAGCAACGATCGATGGTGCCATGTTCAGAAAACCGTGGCATCTTGTTTATGATGCCTACCCGCATCATGGCGGCGAAGCGGAGCCGAGCGGTCGCGAAAGTGCTGTCTTCCGACGACTGCAGGATCACAGTCGCCCAGCAGCGCGGGTTCCCTCCTGGGACCTCCTTGTTACCTGAGAACACTCTGGTGCAGAGGTCCCCCAGAACCCCGCTGACCACATTGACCACCGCTGGTGTAAACGGCATCCCATCGGGCCTGTCAATCGTTGCGGTCGCCATCGTACATTGATCAGCGCCATGGCCGTGGGCGTGACAGCGCGGGCACAGGGCAAGGGGCCCGTGTCCCCCGACGCGAAGTGGCCGTTTGTCCGCGGCCCCGGGACACGGTTTCCCATGTAGGGAGTCGCGAACGTGTATCGCCATCTGGACGGAGTACATGCGTAGATACACCGCATACGAGCGAACACGGTTGCGTTTGTTTGCATGTGTTCGGCGTCCAGCTTCCCCGCGGGGGGGTGAGCGTTGTTCGGCAACCCCAACCTGCTCCTCATAGTACCCAGTCGGGTCCTTGGACCCGGTGTCAACATCACCCCTTGTCGGCATTGTCTGAAAGCAGTCGTTGACTTGTTTGCACACTATGAGTTTGGCGTGTTCAACTGTTTTCGCCGCTACATTAAAAACCGCCACCTTGTTTGGTTCATCTTCCGAACTCAGGTGCCTCGTAACCGACCAAATGCGTCCGAATCCGCGGCCGCACCGTCGCAGCTCGCCTGCATGTTCCAAGGCTGTGAGCCGACGGTCGTTGTCCGAGAAGTCGACCATTAAGGCGGGCGAACCCCCAAATGGGGCGAACTTCGGCATGAACCAAGCGCCGGTCATGCCAGGGAAGACGCTGCGAATGCACGAATCCACCGGTACAAGCCTGCCTTGGTCGCCGTGTGACAGCAGGGCAGATGCTTCAGCGAAGCGTTCGTCCGCTTCAACCGCCAAAGGGCACGCCCGCAGCGATGTCGGAGAGACCGGGGACGCCTGCCGGAGCTTAGCCATGTCTGCCTGATCCAGATTTTGCCGCTGGTCAGCACTCAACCCGGCGCGTTCTTGAGCCATGCTTTCTGCAAGCTGCCGAGTGGTCGAAATAAGACCGGCGTGTATGTCCGGCATCACGTGTGTCGTTGTCGTGGCGTCGCCAGTGGCCGGGCGAATGCGCCGCAGCGTGTCGCTCCAAGGCATGGAGGGTGGAGTCCCTGATACCGCGGACGAGGAGCGATCGCAGTGCACATCCTTACTAGAGTCTGGCATCGGTTGCATCGGGCCAGGCAGCGGCGAGTCCGGCGAGTCATCCATCGCCGCCACATCCGCAGACGGTGTATGGGACTGCTCAACGTGGTGTGTGATCGGGACTGTTGTTCCGTTGGCCGTCGTGGGGGCAAGCTTAAGCAGGCTCTCCTGCGCCTGTGCGAGGGCGTGTGAGCCTGTTAGCGCCTTATCGCGCCCGAGGGTGGGGGGTGGCGACCCTGATTCCACGGACGAAGAGCGGTCGTAGTGCACAGCCTCACGAGTACCTGACATCGGTCGCATCGGGTCAGGCATCGCCGAGTCCGGCGAGTCGTCCATCGCCACCACATCCGGAGACGAAATAGAGGACTGCTTAACGCTGAGCGTGGTTGGGGCTGTTGTTCCGCGGGCCGTCGTGGTGGCAAGCAGCCGCTCCTGCGCCTGTACTAGGGCCCCGTCAGGGCAGACCATGTCTGGAAAAGTGTTTCTACAGACTAGGACGTCCGCTGTAGGGACACTGACCAGATTCGGGGTGACAGAGCTGTCTTTCGTTTTCCGCCATTTCTCCACAGCATTTTTGCCCTTGTACACAGTCTGTCCCTTGGTGTTTGTGAACTCGAACTGCAGTCTCCCCCCTGTGATGTCCCATTCTGTCGACTTCCCCTTCCGAACCCAGTGCCAGAGCGAATGGACATTCAGACACCCGTCGGCGTCAACCTCATCTATCCGACCCGCCCGGATTGTCCCCCCCTTGCGATACAGCACAAATTGGCCCTTTCGCGCAGACTGGCCCGGGGTGCGGGCTCGCGGAGGCGTCATCTCCATGCTGGATACAGAGCCGCGTGGCTGGGGGTCATTATCAGGTGTGTGATCTCTCGTCGCGCGTAGGCTGCCCGCCACCATAGCCACCCGGCCTGCGGGGGCCGATGGCGGCTTGTGATAGCAGTACATCAGAGGCGTCCCATCGCAGGCTCCGTCGGCACGCATGTTCTCATCGTCTGCTACAACCCACGTCGGCAGGTTGGACTCATGGGAGTGCATACTAATCATGCTGACGAAGTGTGAACCTGCGACGACGTCGCCAGGGGTCCCTAGGTGGTACGCCGTCGCACAGAGTGACCATGAGCACTCACCGGCCTGAGCGCGGGCAGTTTCGACCGGTGGGGGGGTCGGCTGTGCGCAGACCGCGGTCCGACAGACGGTGCTGTCGTGATCCTGTATCACTGCATCTTTCTTCCATGTCGGGGTACCGCATGGGTCCACAAGGTCCCTCACCTGCGGGGAGGACAGGCTTTGCACATCAAACAGGCTCGCCGTTTTCTTGTACGGGTGGGCATCTCCGCAGGAGTCGCAGTTGATGATCCCCGTGACCGAGAGTGCAGTGGTTGATCGTAGGGACGGGGGCATGATGAGAAAGCCGTCCCCCGCACCCACTACGTGTGAGGTGCGTGTGACCCCACCTGCTACCCCGCAATCGGTACACCGCCGGTCGTCGAGAGCGTCGACGCCAAGGCAGCCTGTCGACAGGTCCGACTGGTCGTACATGAAGGCAAACGACGTCGGTAAAGTGGCCCCTCCAGGTGCAGGTGCATGCCAGGAGTGCCGGCACTTCGAGCAATGGAAGGCACTGGAGGTTTCAACATGTACACTGGCGAGGACAGAGGGTCGGCATGTGTCTTGCAGGTAAGGCAGGGTCCGCAAGAAGGCTCCGCCGTCCCCATTACCCGAAAAGTCGCGCAGACCGTTGGGGTACGTGCATATGAGCAAGCCGGTGTCCACTGGGACCGTGCTCTGCCGTGTACCTTCGACAATGATCACAGCAAGACTTAGAGCAGTGAGTTGAGCGGGGGCGCACTCCTCCTGGGCGTCTAGCTGGAGTACCTGGCGAGCGGTGTCGAGTGCTGCCTGGCGGACACTTGTGATGGAGGCGATGGAGCTGACGAGAGCGTTCGTGGCGCAGAACAAATTGTCTTTGTTGGAGGCGCCGGACCATGTATGAAGGAGTTCCACCCGAAGGTCGGGCGGCCAGCGCTGACAGATGTCTTGAAGCCTGAGCAAGTGGCTGGACGAAGATGTGCCCGCCACTGGTGTAACTGCGCGGGACACATCGCCCGTCCCGAATCCCCGGATATCATGTGATGAAGCGATGGAGACCGGGGTTGCCGTTATCCGAGTAGCTGTCACAGGAGCCAGGGGGCGGTGGGGGGGCCGACAGCGTGGGGCCGTGGGCACAAGATCGTGCGTATCGGGCGTGCGCATGCTGATAGCGCGACCGCTATTCGGATGGCGTGTTGTACGTGTCGTCAGAGTGCCCCCTTGCGGCGAAGAGTGTGCGCGTCGTCGGTGAGAAGCATGCTTGCCGCACTGCTCGAGTGTGGCAGTCCTCGCGTTGTCAGGGCTGACGGTCTTCCTCGGTAACGGCGGTGCAGTTTGCGGGCCCCCCTGAACCGAGGTGGCAGCGAGGGCGTTGCACCGAGGTCGATTGGACTCCTGGGGACAAACGTCGTCGTGTGAGGTGGTCGTGATCCCGTCCCGCGACTCCAGGCGGGGGTTGCGAAGCAAGATTGTCACAAGCGCCACGACCCGTCGGTTGGGATGCACGATCGGCCTCCTGGGACGGGTGCTGTGTTTATGTCGTAGTCGGATGCCATTGTGATCAATGCGCCAAGCCGTCGAGCCGCTGATGGATACCTCGACCACTGACTGGTCATCGCGCGGAGACCGGCCCAACCACCCCATTGCTCGATTGCGGATATCCCGCATGGACATGCCCGGGTGGACGGTGATAAAGATAGAGACGGCAGGGGGGGATGAGTTGAGACGCCGTCGACAGCGTCCGCGGCGGCGACCGCGTCGACGGTGCCTGCGGCGGCGAGAGCGCCTGACACGTCGGCGGCGAGGGGCAGGGGGTACGTGCACCCTCCGTGGCAATGGACCAGAGCTGTGTCCTGTGCCTGTGAACACGCTGTACATTAGGACACACCCTCCCCCGACAAGTGCAACAAGGCGGAGGGTCAACCCGGCAGGGGAGCGCGTCGGCAGGCAAGGTGAGGGCCGTGTGAATGATCTTTCCCGCGTCGGTGAAGACCCGGCCCGT
>PIVK01000530.1 GCA_003354135.1 Rhodospirillales bacterium | reverse complement strand
GGGGGGCATCACCGCTGCTGTAAGCGAAGTCAGGCAGATCATCGCCATTGACATCGCCCAGTGCCACGACCTGTGAACCGACCTGGGCCCCTGAATCGCCGATGAAGCTGGCGTTGGCATATGTGGGAGGGTAGAGTGCACCCGCTTCATTGGCATCTCGCCAATTGACGGGGCCGAGGAAGAGGTAGACGGCGGCAGCCAGAGAGACGCCGAAACTGTTATTGGGGTCGGCGATCACGAAGTCGTCGTACTGGTCGCCATTGACATCGCCCACGCCGGTGGCGACGGCGCCGCTGTTGTCCAGTTGGAAATACTCGACAGATACCGGGGCCAGGCCGCTCATAGTCGTTATGTCTTGGACACCGTAGGTGCTGGTAGCCGAACGGCCCTTGACCAAATAGACTGCGCCGTTGCCGCCGCTGAGACCGGTAACACCTACCAAAAGATCGTCATAGCCATCACCATCCACGTCACCGGCCGAGGACAGCCAATCGCCAACCGAACCTTCGTCGGCGACATAGACTTTGCCCAGCGAGGTATTGTTCGGCTCGCTCAACGCTGTGAGATTGTAATCTCTGCCAAGACCGCTCACCTGCCCATAGACGAGATAGGCCCGATT
>PIVK01000117.1 GCA_003354135.1 Rhodospirillales bacterium | reverse complement strand
GAGTATTACTGTCATGCTCTCTTCTAGTTATCATTACACCTCACTATTCTGGCATATCACAATTATGCCACTATCGACATCATCATCAGTATCATCACAATCTTCACCATCATATGGACTACCTTTTGAAATCGACGAGGAGTACAGTTGGGCTAACCATTTCTTTGTAATTACAACTAGAAGAGAGCATGACAGTAATACTCTAATACTTCCAGTCAGAAATTGTGTCCCCGCAGACAGGGATGGTTAAATGTAAACTTTGAGAATGAAATATTACTTTATGCCAATTGTGAGCAGTATCTCAGTGCATTTATATAGCAGCTAGGAACTCTTACTCAGCTTCCAGAAAGGAATGGAAGAAATGATGCAAGGGGGTTATGACAGTTACACATGTTTAGGATCATTGCCAAATTAGATACATACTGACTAATCTCTGCTTACTGACTAATCTCTGCTAAATAGGAAATTTCCATGTGCAGTAAGTTTTGTGACTAAGCTTACTGTCAGATTTGAAATACACAAATACAAATAAAACCTATCAAGATCATAACAACAATACATAGTAAGTGGGTTTGGGTGTCTAGAACTATTTTTGATTCAAATATTTCTACAAACAATATAAATATATTGGATTATTAATTTAATGAAAATATTTTAGACATTCTTAGCACCACAACAATTTCTCATACTGAAATATACTAACTCTGTACCTCACTAAATTAAAATAGAGCACAATTATACTGCTTTGCAGTATTTAGTGCCAGATCAACTCTGACTGTGTACCAAGGAGTGATATGACTTCTCAAAAGTGAAAGTGTTAAAAGTGGTTGTCATGGTCTCTCAGTTACTGTTTGTCACACCAAAACAAACAAATGTTTTTTTTATAGAAATTACATGAGTCATTGTTTCAGATACCTTTCAGATTGGGAGTCCTTGGGCACTATGCCAAGAAACACATCATTGTAAAAATCTTGCTTGCATCAGAAACACAGATGTCAAATTTCATTGAAAAAAACTTGCTTGCATCAGAAAAACTTGTTGGATGCTCCCCTTTCTTAGGAGCATAAGGGATTGTCTCAAACTTTCAATCTGCTTGCAATGAAAGTAATTTTTGAGGAACTGGGGTTACAACAGACCCCATCAGTCAATAAGGCATCGCCTAGTGTCTCCAGGTGTCACTCCCAGTTGATAGCAGACCACTTCCTGTCATTATGATATCACTTACAGTCTCATGGGAGTTGCTAGACCATTTCTGGTCACTATGGCATCACTTCCTGGTCTTCTGGAGTCATTTACAGTCGAAAATAGGCTACTTCCTGTTATTATGATTTCACTTCCTGTCTCCGGTAGTCACTTCCTGTCTCCAGGAGTCACTTCCTGTTTACAACAGAGGACTTCCGCTCACTATGGCATCAATTCCTGGTCTTCTACAGCGACTTCCTGCTGAAAATAGGCTACTTCCTGTTATGAGGTCACTTCCTGTTTCCAGGAGATACTTCCTGTTTACAATAGAGCACTTCCGGTTACAACAGAGCACTTCCAGTTACAATAGAGCACTTCTGGTCACTATGGCATCACTTACTGGTGATTTAGACTCACTTTCTGTTGAAAATAGGCTACTTCCTGTTATTATGAGGTCACTTTCTGTTATCAGGAGTCACTTCCTGTTTACAACAGACCATTTTCGGTCACCATGGCATCGCTTCCTGGTCTTTTGGGAGTCATTTACAGTTGAAAATAGGCTACTTCCTGTTATTATTATGTCACTTCCTGTCCCAGTGGTCACTTCCTGTTTACAACTGGCCTCCTTCCTGTATCCAGGAGTCACTTCCTGTTTAAAATAGAGCACTTCCGGTTACAATAGAGCACTTCTGATCACTATTGCATCACTTTCTGGTCATCTAGAGACACTTCCTGTTGAAAATAGGTTATTTCCTGTTATATTGAGGTCACTTCCAGTCATCTGGACTCAATTGCTGTTTACAACAGACCATTTTCAGTCACTATGGCATCAATTCCTGATTTTCTGGAGTCACTTCCTGTTGAAAATAGGCTACTTCCTGTTATTATGAGGTCACTCCCTGTCTCCATGAGTCACTTCCTGTTTACAACAGAGCACTTCTGGTCACTATGGCATCACTTCCTGGTCTTCTGGAGTAACTTCCTGTTGAAAATAGGCTACTTCCTGTTGTTATGAGGTCACTTCCTGTTTCCAGGAGTCACTTCCTGTTTACAATAGATCACTTCCAGTTACTATAGAGCACTTCCGGTCACTATTGCATCACTTCCGGGTCATCTAGAGACACTTCCTGTTGAAAATAGGCTACTTCCTGTTATTATGAGGTCACTTTCTGTCATCAGGAGTCACTTCCTGTTTACAACAGATCATTTTTGGTCACTATGGCATCACTTCCTGGTCTTCTGGAGTCATTTACAGTTGAAAATAGGCTACTTCCTGTTATTATGGTGTCACTTCCTGTCTCCAGTAGTCATTTCTTGTCCCCAGGAGTTGCTTCCTGTTTACAACAGAGGATTTCCGGTCACTATGGCATCAATT
>PIVK01000529.1 GCA_003354135.1 Rhodospirillales bacterium | reverse complement strand
AACTGTCTCACGACGTTCTGAACCCAGCTCACGTACCGCTTTCATGGGCGAACAGCCCAACCCTTGGGACGTACTACCGCCCCAGGATGCGATGAGCCGACATCGAGGTGCCAAACCTCCCCGTCGATGTGAACTCTTGGGGGAGATTAGCCTGTTATCCCTAGAGTAACTTTTATCCGTTGAGTGACGACTTTTCCACTCAATATCGCCAGATCACTAAGACCGACTTTCGTCCCTGCTCGACTTGTAGGTCTCACAGTCAAGCTTCCTTATGCCTTTACACTCTATAATCGATTTCTGACCGATTTGAGGAAACCTTTGTGCGCCTCCGTTACTTTTTAGGAGGCGACCGCCCCAGTCAAACTGCCCACCAGAGAATGTTCTTTAATCGGTTAACGATATAAAGTTAGAATTTTAGTATTATTAAAGTGGTATCTCACTGTTGACTCTATTTTTCCCAAGAGAAAAATTTCTTAGTCTCCCACTTATTCTGCGTAAATAAAACTTAAACCCAATCTCAAGTTACAGTAAAGCTTCATAGGGTCTTTCTGTCCTGGTATAAGTAGTCCGCATCTTCACAGACATGTCTATTTCGCCGAGTCTCTCCCTGAGACAGTATCC
>PIVK01000528.1 GCA_003354135.1 Rhodospirillales bacterium | reverse complement strand
TCTGTGGGTTGAATTTACCACCCTAAAGGATTGTCCAAATATTAACATCAGGGTGGGTCAGCATACCTAGTGTGGGTTAATGTGGGTTAATTTTGACAAAAGAGAAATATTTACAGAGAGAATATGCTTATGTTTCCTGATTTTAGCCATAAGTTTGAAATATATCAGAAATATCTAACAGTTCTGTCTAATCTGTGTTTGTTTCCATTGTTTTAATAGTACTCTGATATACTGGTATTAGGCTCAACACAACTAATGTAAATCCCATAGGCGATAATGTTAACGTTTGACCCTACCCTGGTTACCCTAAATTACTGCTGAAAGTTTAGCTATGACTGAGTTCAAGACCCCTAAGGGCCTGATTCATGGTTGATGTCTTGTGGTAGGTTGACCACGAAAATCTCAATTTTTTTGCAATTGACTGTACCAACCCTCATTTTCTGTATTTTCAGCAAAACTAACCTCTGGCAATGTCAGTTCACACCTTTGTGTCCTGGAACCCTTCATACACCTATTTCTGTTTGCCAATGAAATTGACTTATATGTGGATATTATCTACTTGAGTCACCCTCCCTAAATCAAAAAGAATGACAACCATTGACCTGTTACCTACCCAGCAGTC
>PIVK01000527.1 GCA_003354135.1 Rhodospirillales bacterium | reverse complement strand
TTCTTCTAAAATTTTACCTGTAAATGCAAATTGACATTTATTCATCAGAATGCTGTAAAACAGACAAAAACTCCAATATTTATATTTCATCAACCAAATAATATTAGATTTTTTTTCGAGTGGATGACTCGATACACGAGGGTGTGGATGGGGGTTAAGTGATTAGTGAATAATGGCCTAAATTGATTAGTGATTAGTGAATTGGGAGGAAAAAATTAAGTGATTAGTGAATTCATGCAGTTAAGTGATTAGTGAATAGAGAAGAAATGCTAAGTGAATTGGCATATTTTTTAGTGATTAGTGAATTATGAAAATCCAACATTTAGTGAATTCACATTTGAAGGTATTGGCGAGAAACCATTCTGATGATGAATGTTCATGCGGCTCGATTCATAGCAGATATGGATTATACATAGCAAATTTTAGTGAATTGGCTATTTTTTAAGTGATTAGTGAATTATGGCTTCAAATTTTAGTGATTAGTGAATCCTGGACCCCCCCATCCACACCCTCTTAACTGCATGAATTCACTAATCACTTAATTTTTTTCTCCCAATTCACTAATCACTAATCAATTTAGGCCATTATTCACTAATCACTTAACCCCCATCCACACCCTCAT
>PIVK01000526.1 GCA_003354135.1 Rhodospirillales bacterium | reverse complement strand
CCAGTAGTTTCCGAGATACAGCCCCGGACAGACAGACAAACTCACAAACTCACAGACAAACAAGACAATCAGAGATTGCAAACCCTCGCCTTTAAGCAAATCGTTGTTGACATTACTATAATGCTATGAACGTAAATATATTAAATATGTCGTAACGTTATAGCTATATCCCCGCCCTGTATGTATACGTAATAACGTTATATAAATAGCGCAAAACCTATCTGTATTCTTCTTCTTCCGCTTTTGCTTCACAAACTTTTGTAAAACCTAATTTAGGTCAAAAACGGTAGGTCGTAGGCCAAAACGACCTCGAACCGCTAGGAGGCCCTTCGTTTGCTGAACATTTAAAAAAAAAGAGAACTCTCTACGATGCTCCGTTCACGAGATAATTACGAAAACGTAAAAGTTGACGCAGATGGGCTACCCCATCCCCCGATGGGCCAATCCCCATCTTGTTTGGTGATTCATCATTCCTGGGTACACCTGTTCTTGTGTTAAATTTTGAAGTAAATCGGACCAGTAGTTTCCGAGATACAGCCCCGGACAGACAAACACGCAAACAAACAAACAGACAGACCCAAATGCAATACCCTCTTCCTCCCCTTCGGGGGGCGAGGGTACAA
>PIVK01000525.1 GCA_003354135.1 Rhodospirillales bacterium | reverse complement strand
CACCAAGTCCATAGCTGCTGCGTCACGAATCTCCATCGGTGTCTCGAGTACCCACGCAGTTGCACCCCCGTTCTTCTGCCTCTGCTTCCTGAGCTTGATGATTTGCCTCTTCTTC
This sequence comes from Rhodospirillales bacterium, assembly GCA_003354135.1. Classification (GTDB taxonomy): domain Bacteria; phylum Pseudomonadota; class Alphaproteobacteria; order Rhodospirillales; family GLO-3; genus GLO-3. Next base: position 509 of record PIVK01000525.1, on the reverse strand, counting down.
TTCCTCGTTCGCTTGCTAGACTTACTCATCTGCTTCAGCTGTCCATGGTTGTGGGCAGCAATGACATGTGATCTCAGTTGCTTGATATCCCACGCTTCCACCTTCTTATCCTTCACGAGGCGGACACACTGGTTGTAAGTCCATCTGGCTGTCCCTGTCCATTTGCGAAGTCTCTTCTTCCACGCGGGAGACGGGTTTAGCTTTGTTCGTTTGGCTCGCATTCCTGAGTCTTTTTCTCCCCTTCCCTCCTCTCCTGCCATTTTTGCGAGCAACGAAGAAGCTGCACACAGCCAAGAGATCCTCTGCGAGTTCAGTCTGGTCGCTACCATCTGCCTCCTGGGAATTTTGAACCACGATTTTCGTGCCATGGAAGGAGCAGAAAGATTCGACGAGTTCAAATCCGTAGCTACAAAGCCTGTCTCTGTAGGTAACTGCAATCTCCGAGACAAGGCCCCGATAGACGCGTTCCAGAAGGGCTGCAAACCGCTGGCGCTTGTAGTTGAGCCCCG
>PIVK01000524.1 GCA_003354135.1 Rhodospirillales bacterium | reverse complement strand
TATAGATTTGCCTACCTGTTCATGTCCATGGAATTTTTGGTCACATATATCCCATAATCCGCTTGGTCTTTTTTCAAAACACTGCTTTCTACATCAAGTCCATTCACATGCCTAGCAAAATAGCATACTATTTTTGTCCAACATAGACAACATGACTGTTTTTGATGAGACTGAAGTACTGCATGTACTCCCAATGTTTTCAGCCAACATTTCCATTTACAACACCCTGAATAGCCCCTGGACATATAGGTTGTCTGGCTTGACCAACTAATTTTAGCCCTTTGTTACACCTTATGTAACCACAGTCCAGAGTGGTGGTGTGTAGCACATTTGTGTACAGGCCTGGCCTGTTCTGGTTTTTAAGTACATATACATTGTATTGCACTGACTGGGGGTTTTCTACTGAGCTCAAAATGGCAGCCAAGGTATCCTAGCTGGGCTCAGTACCATATACTTTATGAAGGATAATGGGCACTTTTGGTCAACTTTGAACAGAAAAAGGTTTCTTTCATTTCTTGGTTCATGCATGGACTTGATGTAGAAAGCAGTGTTTTGAAAAAAGACCAAGCGGATTATGGGATATATGTGACCAAAAATTCCATGGACATGAACAGGTAGGCAAATC
>PIVK01000523.1 GCA_003354135.1 Rhodospirillales bacterium | reverse complement strand
TTGGTTGTTAGCAGGAACAAACATTAAAACACTCAAATTAAAACAGATTAATTTGTTGTTTGTTTGTGATTTTGTGGAATCTAAATCTGTAAATTTATAATTTGAAAGGATAATTAATTAATTAACTCACGGCTCTCTAAGCCAATAAGAAGTCAAACTCACTTTGAGCACATCTTGACTTGCAAAAAATTACCATAATAAAATCACCACTGAAATTTCAATGGTCACCCATCCAAGAACTAACCGAGGCCATCATTGCTTAACTTAGCAAACGAAGTCTGATCACATAGACACAGACCAAGATGCCTCCATTACAAAGAACTGACAATCAGCATCACTGAAAAAATAAGATTGGGATACCCCACGTCTTTAACAATTTCTCCACTATATTTATATATATATACATACACTGGACTACACCTCTAATGGCATATTATGACCAACAAGGTCTGCTAACAGTACATTAAAACTAAGAAAGGTTAACGAAACAATCACCATATAAAATTGAATGGTCACCCATCCAAGAACTAACCGAGGCCGTCATTGCTTAACTTGGCAAATACAGTCTGATCACATAGACACAGACCAACACGCCTCTACTACATAGAACTGACAAATGACCATA
>PIVK01000522.1 GCA_003354135.1 Rhodospirillales bacterium | reverse complement strand
AAGCATTTAAAAAAAAAAACAGTTCTTATTTTTTCGTTTTATGGTGTTTTTGGTCATTTTTTGCAAAAATGTTGTTTTTTTTTGTTTTTTTGTTAGGTCATCTGTGATAGCTATTTTTTGACAAATTTTTGTTTTTTTCCAAATGTCGTGATTTGGCGAGAAATTGAAAAAAAAATTGATATTGGAATTTTTTTTCAAAATGGCCGCCGGCGGCCATATTGGATTTCGGATCAGGTTGAAAAAGTGAATCAGACCTGCGGCAGCCTAAGGTCAATAACCTGTGAAAATTTCAAGAAAATCCGCCAAAGCATTCTGGAGATATCGCGAACAAAGTTAACACCATCTGAAATCAAAGATGGCCGCCAGCGGCCATATTGGATTTCGGATCAGGTTAAAAAAGCTAATCAGATCTGCTCCAGCCCAAGGTCAATAACCTCTGAAAATTTGGAGGAAATCCGCCCAGGCATTCTGGAGATATCGCAGACAAAAGAAACGGCGGAAGAAAAAAAAAGAAAGAAAGAAAGAAAATCCGCCAAAGCATTCTGGAGATATCGCGAACAAAGTTAACACCATCTGAAATCAAAGATGGCCGCCAGCGGCCATATTGGATTTCGGATCAGGTTAAA
>PIVK01000521.1 GCA_003354135.1 Rhodospirillales bacterium | reverse complement strand
AAGCCTTCAGATGATGGTTCCAGACAAAAAGAAATTACTCATCATGCAGTTTCTTACCATTATCGCAAGTGGAGCAAGGATGGTAGTCTTGAAAAAGTCTGGCAAGGTAGCATTTTGAGTATTTTGGATGACTTGAATTTATCTGAGCTAAATTTTGACGGTACTCATTCTATCGCTAAGAAAGGTGGTGAATCTGTCGCTTATCAAGGACGTAAAAAAGCCAAGACCACAAATATCTTACCTGTTACGGATAGCAATGGCTTCATCGTTGCGTGCACAGAACTCATTGCTGGTAATCATAATGACGCTTTCAACCTGAAACCGCATTTACAAGAGATATTCAAATCCATGAAGGGGCTATTTCAAGGTGCATTTTTCAACGCGGATAAGGCTTTTGACACCAAAGATGCCCGCAAAACCTGTTTCAACTATGGGGTTGTACCCAATATTGATGAAAACAAGCGCAACCGTAAGGCACCCAAACGAGGGCGTAAGCGTTTTTTCAATGCTGAAGTGTACAAAGGTCGCTTCGTCTGTGAAAGAACTTTTGCCTGGGTTGATAAGTTCAAAGCTTTGCTAATCCGATATGAGCACCACATTATTCAACAATAAGTTTCAATTAGTTC
>PIVK01000520.1 GCA_003354135.1 Rhodospirillales bacterium | reverse complement strand
GGATAGTTGGAGTCAAGAGTACTGCTGGGCGAGAGGTGAAATTCTATGACCCTAGCAAGACTACCAAAAGCGAAAGCACTTGACTAGGCTATACTCTTTGTGATTTAAATTGTACGTTTAATATATGCACGCATGACATAATAATGATAATGATTATGAACATGATGAATTGAATTGAGAATTGAATTGAATTGAGAATTGAGAATTGAGAATTGAGAATTGAGAATTGAGAATTGAGAATTGAATTGATTCGAATTGATTCGAATTGAATTTACGATGATAAGTCTATAGTTGCATACAGGAAATAGTTTATTTAGTTGTTGTTGTTGTTGTTGTTGTTACCAAACCAACCAACCAACACATACACATATACAACTTTTTATTAATTGAATGCATGATTAACAACTGACCGACTTTAACTCTCTTATTCCATTCTGCTCAACTCTACTCTACTCTACTCTACTTTACTCTGCTCATGCATTCATATCAATCAATCAATATTTATTTTTCTATCATACATGTATTTTTTACATACATACAATCTAAAACACTTTACAATGAAGAACGAAGGTTGGGGGATCAAAGAGGATCAGATACCCTCGTCGTCCCATTTGTTACATCAAACGA
>PIVK01000116.1 GCA_003354135.1 Rhodospirillales bacterium | reverse complement strand
CAGGTTCTGGGCCACGGTTCGGGTGCTGGGGTGGTCGGGCCCCAGGCTTTCGCGGAGAATCCTCAGCGCGCGTTCCATCAGCGGCTCGGCTTCGGCCAGGCGGTTGGTGGCCTGATAAAGCAGGGCCAGGTTGTTGAGGGCGGTGGCGACGCTGGGAGGATCGGGCCTCAGGGACGTCTCGTAGATGTTGATCGCGCGTTTCAGCAGGGGCTCGGCCTCGGCCAGGCGGTTGGTGGCCTGGTAAAGCTGGGCCAGGTTGTTGAGGGCGTTGGCGACGCTGGGGGGATCTGGCCTCAGGGACGTCTCGTAGATGTTGAGCGCGCGTTCAAACAGCGGCTCGGCCTTGTCCAGGCGGTTGGTGGCCTGGTAAAGCTGGGCCAGGTTGTTGAGGGCGTTGGCGACGCTGGAGGGATCGGGCCTTAGGGACGTCTCGTAGATGTTGAGCGCGCGTTCAAACAGCGGCTCGGCCTCGGCCAGGCGATTGGCGGCCTGATAAAGCTGGGCCAGGTTGTTGAGGCGGAGGGCAACCTTGGGGTGATCGGACCCGTAGGTCTTCGCGTCGATCTTGAGCGCGCGTTCCATCTGCTTGATCTTGGTCGCGCGTTCCGTCGGCGGCTCGGCCTCGGCCGGGTGGTTGGTGGAAAGCCCCCCCACCATGCCAACTACCGCAAGGGCCGCCACCGCTGCGGCCCGATGCCGGCGAACCCATTTCGAAATCCGTTCCCAAGCGCTCAAGGTCTCATCGCTTCTTTTTGGGTGTGGTTGCGAGGGACCGGATCATGGATGCCGCATCCCCGTCATGCAGTCATGCCGCAAGGATAGCGGCCCGGGCTGTTCGGGTCGAGGCTGTCATCCGAGAGAAGGTCGAACCGGGGCGGGATGCCCGCTGTTACCAGCGGCTCGGCCAAATTCCCGGTTCCATTATTGCCGCCAGACAGCGAACCGCTCCCCGGATTTCCGGACCCGGAATTCTGTCCAGGGGAGGATGTCCCGGAAGGCGCCGGATCTCCGAGCGTGCTTCCGTAGCCCCCGAGCGGCGTGCCGCGTCGTTGTTGCTGTTGGTAGCGCTCCGAGGAATGACGTTCCCGCGCCTGTTCCCTGGTTTCAAAGGGGCTTTGGGCCTCGGCCTGCGAGGTGGCGAACAGCAGTATGGCCATGGCAGTGAAGAAGATGGATCGCATGATCAGCTCCGTAAAAAATGACACTTACTCCAAGATTATGCATTTTTTCCAGGTGCTGTTGAGTGTGGGAAATTTTCGGGTATTCAACGGAAAGGTACATAGGGGGGCACGTTAGCCGAAGACATCAACATCACCGCCAAGATGGGGAGCCGTTGCCGGGGAGCTTCCCGCTCTTGTCGTACCCCTTATACCGGGGCCCGGCGAACCCGCCATTCCTTGGGATTAATCCGCATTGCCTACAGGCCCAATCCAAAGTCTTTGATGAGGTCGTGACATGTTATGTTTTTAAAATGAGTTTTGCAGTATATACCCCGTTCTTTAGACAGCTTCCTCGCCCGTCTCTTACCTTGATCTGCGTTGTAGCCGGACATTTCATACGTCGTACCGAACATTCTCTCTACTTTCCCTAGTTCATCGGGCCGTAAAATTTCTATATTTTGCTCCCCGTAGGCAAATCCGAGGAACACGATGGTCTTTGCGTCAGCAATCGCCTGTTTAACGTCCGAAAGCAGTTCAGGGTCTCCGGATTGCTCTGTGTATGTTCGGATATTATTAGCAGCATCAACTAGGCTAATTCCCTCTAGTTCCGCGCCGAAAGCTAGCCCCTCCGAATTTATAGGCGTCTTTAGCTTACCAACGGTTCCATATGGGCGATAGATCTTCAGCTTGGAAACGAGGTCTGCGGCTTCCTCTGAAGGTATGGCGTATGTATCCTGCAAAGCATGGATCAGGTAATGCTCAATGCAGCGGTCATAGTTGAAGCAGATGATGGTGACCCCATCGAACACGCTTTTCCTGTTCGGCTGTTTCCGGTCTATTACCAGCTTGCTGAAAAACGGCTTAAACCATGTTTTGGCAACCGTGGGACTAATAGTACCTTGCGAAGGATATAGAGTGCTTACTTTCTCCGCATCTAGAATCGCCCGCGCGATTGCTAGTTTACCGCAGAACACTACTACCTTATCAGCGGCATGCATGTCTAAAAAGTTATCAATGGAATCTACCAAAGTAATTCCACCCGAAATCTTCTTGGCAGCAACTATGAAGACATCAGATCCCCCTATATTTTTACAATGGGTTTCAATGGCACGCCTGATCTTTGCACTGCCGCCCTTGATCGGACTGTAGGTGTGGGGCTGGGAGCTCTGGGCGATTAGGCCGTCCAGTAGCTCCTTGATTTTTTCGGCTAAGCCCTCACCTGTCGGTAATTCGACTTCCGCACTAGCGCCTGCGCCTACCACGAATACCGTATTCGGTTTGAACATTGATGCCCCCCTCCAGAGATCAGCATGTAAGGATAGCACACATGCATTAGGTGTGCAGGGTAAGCAGAAAGCCCCGGCCTTGAGCGCTCATGCAATCTTCTTGCATTTCAGGGATGGCGGTTTCCCGTCGCGGGCTTCGCGCGG
>PIVK01000519.1 GCA_003354135.1 Rhodospirillales bacterium | reverse complement strand
TGCCGCGCACGACGCGCCATGTCGGGGCGTGGATCGAGCAGGAGTTCGGCATCGTTTATCAAAGCCGCTCGGGGCTGGTTGCGCTGCTTCATCGTTTGGGGATGGAGCACCGCAAGCCGCAAGCGGTGTCGCAAAAGCTGGATGTGGCCGAGCAGGCGGCCTTCATCGAGGCTTATGACACCCTCCTGAACGGGCTGCCCGACGACGAGGCGGTGATGTTCGCGGATGCGGTGCATCCGACCCATGCGGTGCGGCCCGTGGGCTGCTGGGCGCCCAAGGACACCAAGGTCGCGGTTGACCAGACTGAATGGACGTCGGCGCATGAACATTCACGGTGCGCTCGACCTAGGGACCGGCCAGACCCGTATCCGCGAGGTGCTGACGGTTGACGCCATGAGCACCATTGCGCTTCCGATGGCGATTGAGGCCCTGTATCCGGAGATGCGGCTGATCCATGTGTTCTTGGACAACGCCCGCTACCATCACGCCAAGCTGGTCCGGGAATGGCCGGCCCAACCGGGGCGGCGGATCAAACTCCATTTCGTCCCGGCTTATTGTCCCCACCTGAACCCCATCGAGCGTCTGTGGGGGCTGATGCACAGAAACGTCACCCACAACCGATGTCACG
>PIVK01000115.1 GCA_003354135.1 Rhodospirillales bacterium | reverse complement strand
CGAAATCCGATCCCACCAGGTTCTCGATGTTGCTCAGACGGTCGCCGTCGGAAGCCGTGCCGACTGCCAGATCGACGATCACCCCCGCTGTCGATCCGGCATAGCTGGCCGTGTCGGCTCCCGCGCCGCCGTCGATCACATCACCCCCGGCACCGCCGATGAGGATGTCGTCGCCCGCCCCGCCGGTCAGGGTGTCGGCCCCAGCACCACCTTCCAGGACGTTGGTGTTTCCATCCCCGATCAGAGTATCTCCGAAATCCGATCCCACCAGGTTCTCGATGTTGCTCAGAGAGTCTCCGTCGGAAGCCGTGCCGACTGCCAGATCGACGATCACCCCCGCTGTCGATCCGGCATAGCTGGCCGTGTCGGCTCCCGCGCCGCCGTCGATCACATCACCCCCGGCACCGCCTTCCAGGACGTTGGTGTTTCCATCCCCGATCAGAATATCTCCGAAATCCGATCCCATCAGGTTCTTGATGTTGCTCAGAGAGTCTCCGTCGGCATCGCCACCGGAAGCCGTGCCGGTTCCCAGATCGACGATCACCCCCGCTGTCGATCCGGCATAGCTGGCCGTGTCGGCTCCCGCGCCGCCGTCGATCACATCACCCCCGGCACCGCCGATGAGGATGTCGTCGCCCACCCCGCCGATCAGGGTGTCGTCTCCGGCGCCGCCGGCCAGGGTGTCACCCCCGGCACCGCCTTCCAGGACGTTGGTGCTTCCATCACCGGTCAGAGCGTCTCCATAATCCGATCCCACCACGTTCTCGATGCTTATCAGCGTGTCGCCATCGGCATCCCCATCGGAAACCGTGTCGGTTCCCAGATCGACGATCACCCCCGCTGTCGATCCGGCATAGCTGGCCGTGTCGGCTCCCACGCCACCGTCGATCACATCACCCCCGGCACCGCCTTCCAACCGGTTGTCGCCCGCAGACCCGGTCAGAGTATCTCCGTAATCCGATCCCACCACGTTCTCGATGCTTATCAGCGTGTCGCCGTCGGCATCCCCACCGGAAGCCGTGCCGGCTGCCAGATTGACGGCAACCGCCGCTGAGGAGCCCTCATAGCTGGCGGTGTCGTTGCCACCGCCACCGTCGATGGTGTCTTCCCCGGCGCCGCCGGCCAGGATATCGTCGTTGCCGCCGCCCATCAGGATGTCGTCGCCGGCCGTTCCGGTTTCATTCATCGGCAAGGCGTCCGCCGCCCGGTTGCCGGCATAGACCTTGGAGAAGACCTGGGTGTCGCCGCCGACGCTGTCCGAGGCCTGCCAGCTGACCGCGAACCCGCCGTCAGCCAGCGCCGTCACCGCCGGGCGCCAGTTCTCGTAGTGGCCGAAGGTCTCGACGTCGAAGTTGCTCTCGATGTCGAGGTTGGTGGTGCCGCCGACCATGTGACCCGAGGCATCAAACCGCTGCCCGCGGATGGCGGCGCCGCTTTCCGACTGCCAAACCACCACGTATCCGCCGTCGCTGAGCGCCGCGATCGACGGCGCATATTGATCGTCCACCTTATCGGTGTTGACCGCGACGTCGCCGGGCGCCGGGTTGCCGGCGGCGTCGAACTGGCGCAGTTCGATGTCCCATTGATCGGCCGTCATCTCGGCATGCCACGCCACCACGTAGCCTCCGTCCGCCAGGGAGGCAATGACCGGCTCCCTTCCGGAGCGGTAGGTGATGTCTTTGATGGTGATCTCGCCACCGACGGCATTACCCTCGGCATCGTAGCGCCGGCCCATGATGGCGTCGTAGGAACCCCCTCCCTGGTTGTCCGACTGCCAGACCACCATGAAGCCGCCGTCGGCCATGGCCGCGACCTGCGGATAGTACTGGAAGCTCGTCGTGTAGGTGTTGATCTGGAACTCGGTGTCGACGGCGTTCCCGTCCGCGTCGTAGCGTTGTCCGTAAACGCCGTGATCGCTGCCGTCCTGTTCATAGGACATCCAAACCAGCACATAGCCTCCGTCCGCGAGTCCCGCCCCCGAGGGCGAGCGTTGGGTCGCGGTCTCGTAGGTATTGACCTTCGTTTCGCCTTCCACGGCACGGCCGTCGGCATCGTAGCGCCTGGCGTAGATGTCATAGTACACGCCGTCACCATGGGTCGAGCTCCAGGCGGCCACGAAACCGCCGTCCGCAAGCGCCGTAATGGTGGGATACCTCTGGGGATATGTCCTGGTCACATTGACGGAGAATTCGCCGCCGATGGCGTTGCCGCCCGCGTCGAACATCTGGGCCACGGTCTCCCAGCTGTTAGTCTCCATGCGCAAATAGGCCCAGGTCACGACGTAGTTGCCGTTCTTGAGGGTCGTCGTCTGCGGCCTGATGGAATAATCGTTGCCGCCCATGGGACCCCGCGCCGTGGTATTGACCTGGAAGGTGGTGTCGAAACGCGGTGCCGCCGGCACCTCGATCTCGATGGTGGCATAGCCCGCCAGCCCGTCGGCGTCCGTCACCTTGGCAACGAAGCTGTCGGAGCCAGAGAAACCGGCATTGGCCGTGAAGGTGTAGCTGCCGTCCGGGTTCACGGTCACCGTGCCGTTGGCCGCTCCCGTCTGCAGAGCATAGCTCAGCGAGGCCGGGTCGCCGTCGGCGTCCGTC
>PIVK01000518.1 GCA_003354135.1 Rhodospirillales bacterium | reverse complement strand
AAGCTGTCAATTGCATATGAAAGCCTGACATCTATATTGCCAAACATTTCATAGAAGCCAATACCTCCTGATATCCCATCATGCCTAATTCGGCCCCAAAAGATGGCTTCCCGTCCAAAAAAGAAAGAAGAAAAGTCACAAAATTGACTGCTTAAAAACATGTTTTGGGACATTCTAAGGACTTTTTGAAGAAAAAAAGTTTTTGGTTAGAAAAAGTTCCAAAACTTAGAAAAAATAGCCATAAAATCAGTTTTTAAATTTCAAACTCCTCAAGAGATACCTCTGGCCAATATTTTTCAAAAATTATTTTTGCAGTTTGAAAGGACATCTATTCTAGCTTCTCGATTTTTGATCTGCAGAAAAATAAGATAATGTAAATAGGAGAAAATGACCCTAATATATAGATGGCCGGGTTTTGGAACTGCTCTCCCATAGACTTCCATTATAGAAAAATGAAAATTGCACAAATTTCAAAAAGCTGCAGAGTCGCCATTATTAGGGATATTGACAAGCTGTCAATTGCATATGAAAGCCTGACATCTATATTGCCAAACATTTCATAGAAGCCAATACCTCCTGATATCCCATCATGCCTAATTCGGCCCCAAAAGATGGCTTCCCGTCCAAA
>PIVK01000517.1 GCA_003354135.1 Rhodospirillales bacterium | reverse complement strand
ATGAATATGTTGAGGGTTGGCCAAGGTCCGCATGATTAACTTTTGGGGTCAAAAAAATCAAAATGGCCACCTGGCGGCCATTTTAAATTTAAAAAAAATTAAATTATGATTTTTTTTTTTGTTTAGCCATTTTGAAAAAAAAAAAAGGAAAATAGTGTTAGGGTTTGCCAAGGACCGAATGATTAATTTTTAGGGTAAAAAAAAATCAAAATGGCCGCCTGGTGGCCATTTTAATTTTGTTTGCGTTTCTTGGTGTTTTAAATCATTTTGAGCAAAGAATTTGTTTAAATTATTTATGTGTTTTATGGTGTTTTCAGCCATTTTGAGCAAACAAATATTTGGTGGATAGGTTGAGGGTTGGCCAAGGACCGAATGATTAACTTTTAGGGGTCAACAAAATTAAAAATGGCCGCCTGGCACACTATCAATTTAGATATGACCTTGAATTTCTTTTTAGGGTCAAGACATTATGGATTGATTACACAGCCAATATTGTCAATGCTATGACGCGGGTGTTGCACTCTCTGAGTGCTTTTTTCTAGTTGTTATATGTACTAGAGAGCTAAAACAAGAGGTTCTAATAAAACCCCTCCGACCGGTTGCTTATTCTCCATAATATCTTTATAGG
>PIVK01000516.1 GCA_003354135.1 Rhodospirillales bacterium | reverse complement strand
TCTTTTCGCTACTCGGGCAAACAACAGGTGTAGATATTACATCTCTCCTATACCCGACCCCTATGCCCACTCGGTGGACGCATTCAAGTCTTCTTGGAAGGACTGGCCTTTGTACGCATTCCCGCCATTCAAGCTTTTGGCTCAGGTTAGGTACAAGTTCAAACTAGAAGGTTCCTCCATGATTTTGATAGCGCCCAAGTCCACCGAGTATGCGTGGTATCCGCTCATGCTGAGTGTGTTGGCTGCACCACCGTTACTGTTACCCGATTGGTCTACACTTCTCTTTCCGGAGAGTCAGGTGTTACACAACAAGTACCAGTTACATGCGTGGTTCCTCTATACTGTGGCCTCCACCATTAGGAGGTACAGGAATACTTTACAAAGCCAGACAGTTCAGGCTTCCCGTTATGGTTATGTCAGAGGGAAGTCAATTCAGGGACTCCCCCTCTTTTCTTAAGTCTAATTTAGGTAATTTTGTCATAATTTATGATGGCTTACCGCCTGAGATCGTGTGATTTCATTACTTCCGTGGGTTAGGCTTAACGAAGGACCGGGGACGTGCACAGACTTTCTTTGTTTCTGGGGGGAAACAAAAGTCTGTACTCGTGATATGAAGTACAAACAACTGT
>PIVK01000515.1 GCA_003354135.1 Rhodospirillales bacterium | reverse complement strand
ACCCACACGGGCTTTCCCATCGCTCCGGCAAGATGGGCAAGACTGGTATCGACCGAGATCACAATATCCAGTAAATCAATTACTGCGGCCGTATTGTCGAAATCAAGCTCATCGCCAAAGTATGCAATGCGGCCATTCTCGTTCAGCACATCCCGATCAACCTCCCGCACATCTTTGTGCAGAGCAATGAACTCTGCCCGGTCGCTAAGCAACGGCAACAATTGCTCTAATTTCAACGATCTATGGCGGTCGTTCTTGTGGGTGGAGTTGCCGCTCCAAGCAAGCCCTATTCGGGGCTTCTTTTTGGAACCCAATCGCTTCGCCCAACGATCGCGCAAGTCGGGGTCGCTTTGGAGATATTGTTTGCGCATGGGAATGTTCGAGAGGTCCGTGCCGAAGGCAAGCGGTAAACTCATCAAGGGGCAATGATAGTCAAATTCACCGATTTTCTCGTTCGGCCCCACGACCTCCGCCGCATCGGCCAGTTGTTCCAACAACGCTAACAGCGGCTGTTGCACTTGCAAGATGATCTTTGCTCCCCGTTCCTTCAACAAATAGACATAACGGCAAAACTGAATGGTGTCGCCAAGCCCTTGCTCCCAATAAACGAAAAGCGTTTTTCCCGCGAT
>PIVK01000514.1 GCA_003354135.1 Rhodospirillales bacterium | reverse complement strand
AAATATGAAAACCCCACCCTTCCTCCCACCCAGACCAAGAATCCAAACCGACAACAACAAGATAATTGGCGGTCATTTTCATAAAAGATATAAGAATGGGAGGTTTGGTTCAGGGGTGGAAGATAATTCAATCATGGAATCAAATCAAGAAGAGATATTTCTGGAAAAATAAGATGAAAATGGTACTTACATTTAGGGATTTTCTTTGGTGGTGGTTTCTCCGCCTTGTCCTTGCCCTTGTTTCCCCTGCCTTTCCCTGGCTTCCTTGCCCCTGATCCTCTCCCAGACATGTTGATTTAAAATTAATTGAAAATGACTGTGAAATAAGAACTTTAATAACTGTTTACTCCTGGAATGCCGAAATTGAAATGTTGAAGCGTTGCATCATCCGCCGGTATTAGTTGGCAAAGTGCGGACGTCGGGGTAAACCGCTTGGGTTCGTTAGAGTCTCGTTCAACTAGCGTTGGCTTCGCTAGAACATAGTTGGGATCGTTAGAGGAGCGTTGAGATTCGTTGGTGTACGTTGGGCAATCGTTCAACTACCGGCCAACTTCGCTGGGGTTGAGGTTATTCGTTCAGCCATCGTTCGATTATTCGTTAGAGGTTAGTTAAGGGATAGTTGTATTCGCTG
>PIVK01000513.1 GCA_003354135.1 Rhodospirillales bacterium | reverse complement strand
TTTTTCCAAACCTTTAAAATTAGCTTGAATGAATAAAATCTTCTGACAATGTATACATCCCCCTTAAAGTAACATTCCCGTGTTACTATACCCTGTGGCTACATTTTGCTATGAAATTGTGAGTTTGCATTATCTTTGGCTGCCAAAAAGTTCATAACTACTTATATAACATGCATAGGAAGGCATTTGAAAAATATTTCCAAAAAGTGAAACTCCACCTTAATTAATTTTGCATGACATTTTGTTTAACATTTTATTCTGGTTCAAACAAAAGCCAAAACAATGCAGTATGTCATGTGCTAATTATTGATTGTGTGCAGGTACCCGTGTGTACATGTAGTAATCTATAATGTGGCATTTGCCACCTGGTGGCAAAGGAAGGTACTAAGCAGGCTGATACTGAAAAATATCAGCCCGGGCTGATACAGACTTTTATAACAAAAAAGAGCCGGCCTCTGATACTGGCATCTCACAGCTATCTGTATCACAGGTGCTAAAAGTCCATAATACAGGCTGATAATAGCTTAGGTAGTTAATACTTATATATTATTACATGGGCAGTTTGATATCGGCCGAGTTATCATGCCCGAGTCGGTGATATCTCCCGAGGGCTGATATCACCCGAGGGCAT
>PIVK01000512.1 GCA_003354135.1 Rhodospirillales bacterium | reverse complement strand
GGGGCACCCTAGTTTCTCCACTCTGCTGGAACGGCAGCGGCTCGTTGTGACCGATGCATTACAACATGCCAGTGTTCCCTTTAGCCGGATTGTACAATGCCTTCAAGTGCCACGCATTGCGAACTGCCATCCTGTCTACCAAGTAGGCACATTTGTGTGACATTTTTGGCTATTAATGTTTCTGATTGTGATGTTACCCTACCAACTTCCCACAGGTTGTGCTCGACTTCATTGATTCTCACGACTCTTTCGGTGACGGATTGAAGCAAATGAGTTCTTCTGATGTTGAATTTTCGAGTGGTTTGGAGTTCGAGTCTATGCTTCAAGCCGAAGAGCAGAGCTGGAATGACAATGTCCCATTGGCAAAAGCAATGGAAGGCCAGCAGCCTTTAGAAAATCTGGATCTCGCATTGACACTATTTCGTGTTGCTGACTCTGAGCTGCTGCGGAAAGATGGTATGAAAGGCATGATGACTTTTAACTTGAGGCTCTTTGATCAAAGCACAGTAGTCATGATCTTTGATTGTTTCAAGAACTTGCTGGAGATGGCAGTGGAAAACCCACACAAAGTAGTGTGGGAACTTCCCATGCTCACGCATGTTGAGCAACAGAGGCAGTTAGTGGAGTGGAACAA
>PIVK01000511.1 GCA_003354135.1 Rhodospirillales bacterium | reverse complement strand
CCTGTCACACCAAACGAAACGCCACAACTATATCCTAGCGATGCCGACGCTGTTGGATTCGTCCAAAGCGTTAAGGAAACGTTCCGGGTTCGTTGAGGAACGTTGGTATCGCTCGACATTCGTCGGTATTCGTCCATATCGCTGGGTCATTCGGCAACATCGCTCCGCGGGGATGGATTTTTTTGGTATGTCAAAAAATTCCCGACGATTCTGAACGACTTGATATTCGCTGGGGATGCGTCGGCTGATTCGGTGTATTCGTTAGGGTATAGTTGGACAAAGTTGTGCGTTCGTTGAAGGAGAGTTGTAATCGTTGGTATTCGCTCGTCATACGGCCACTTCCAGCTGACTTTTCCAACGCTTTCAGAACCTGTCTAACGCTTGCACAACGATTGTTGAACGTTAGTCCAACGTACAGGACGCTACTTTAACTATGTCACAACGAACCTCGAACGTTCCTACAACGAACACATCGGTCCATTAACGTTGTGGACTATATTGTAACGAATGTGACGATTCTTTAACTATGTCCAACAATGGCTTAACGAACCCGTCTATGGCTTAACGAACCCAACTATGGATTAACGAACGCCAAACTATGGCTTAACGAACCCCAACGATAATCTGTCAAACAATA
>PIVK01000510.1 GCA_003354135.1 Rhodospirillales bacterium | reverse complement strand
GCACCAGGGACTGTTGACCACAGCTCAACTGGCCCACGACCAGGTAGTGGAGGAACAGCGAGGTCTCCACCAGGAACATGCAGAGCTCAACGCAGAACGAGCAGCATTTAATGACCGTGTGGCTCTACACCGCCAGCGGGAGGCCCGCTACCAGAAGAAGCTATGTGGCACGCCGGATGGGAGTCTAGTGCACATACAGGAGTACAGGGAGGTGGTCGATCGCCACGAGGGAATGCGCAAGCAGAATGCCCAGCTGAAGGCCCTGCTGCTGGTACAGGCGCAGCTGCTGCAGTTCTACAACCAGTGGCACGAGCGGAACGAGAACGCTAACGAGACCAGCGCTCAATCCCGAGCCCTTACAGTGGGGATCGACCGGCTACATCCCGACCTGACGGACGCCGTCGAAGCCTTGGATGAGCCAACCCGTGCAGCAGTCAGGGTGACAGAAGAAACGTCTCAACGCGTCCTGCACCTGTTTGACGCTCATGGAAAGTCACGACCCTCCCAGGACCAGATAGATCAGTGGTTTCGTGAAGGGAAACTGGAGCGGGAGCGTCTCCGCAACCAAGGAGAGCTGCCCGCGGGACACCGCCCCCTGATGGCCAGGGATGCAGGTGCCGTCGACTTCGACGTCATC
>PIVK01000509.1 GCA_003354135.1 Rhodospirillales bacterium | reverse complement strand
GTATGAAAATAAATAAAAATAATATTTATTAAATATTATTCCCTCCTCAAGGCAATCTGATGTAGTTCATTTTTAATACATCAAATGTGGAGCTAATAATAAATATTACATTATGACACCAGAAGGTGTATTTATTATTATCCACATTTTGATGTATTAAAACATCAATGTTTCTTGCCCTAACCCATTTATTTCTTTTACAGCCCACAGGCGCTGAGAAGTTATTATTTACAGGCAACATAAGATAGAAGCTTATGGCCACTACGAGGTGGAACATCAAGCATCTTAAGGGCTAAGATGCCTGTGGTATAGAAGGACAGAATAGCCTGTTAACGAGGATATAGAATAACAGTTAGTATTCGATATGACTCATAACACAAAGATACTTTATGAAATAAAAGTACACTACGCCTAGATAAGGTTAAGTAACAGAAGTAATAAGATATTTCATTACATAATAAATATTTTTGGAATGGGGATAATACCACATGGCATTATAGCAAGTAATGTGACATGAGACTTTTTCCATAACTTTGCAGTAGGCATAGGAAGGAGAGCCGAGGAACGGTCAAGTAAGAATTTTTCTTACAAGGAATATATAAATAAGTTTTATACATCCTTAAAATCTCCATTACAG
>PIVK01000508.1 GCA_003354135.1 Rhodospirillales bacterium | reverse complement strand
ACCTCGGCACCACACCAGGAAAATCATGGTGGTCATACTGAAAATTTTTGATAATATTCATGTATTCATTTTTAATATAAACAAGAAATGTGGTCAACGCAGAGCGTTAACAGATCTTGCCTAATCTCACACAGAAGGACACATGACCTTGACCTTTGACCTCCGAGATCATGTTACCATTGTACTCCAGACCCCATAAATAGGGGGTAGCTACACTTGAATTCCACATCTCAGGCCTAGAAGTGCCCAAACTGGATTTTTTAATATATTTAGGCTAAAGTTCACAATGACATTTGAGGTCAAAGGTCAAGGTCATTTTATAGTATTTTTATTGCTCAGGCAAGTTTTAGGATGGTTTTAAAAGGCTACCAAATGAATAAATAGCATTTTCATGGGATATTCAGTGTCTAGCGGCCATTTTGGACATGACCTTGACCTTTGACCTCTGAGGTCATGTCACCATTGAACTCCCTGACCCCATAAATAGGGGGTAGGTACCCTTAAATTCCTTCTCCGAGGTCTAGAAGTGCCCAAACTGGGATTTTTAATATATTTAGGCCAAAGTTCACAATGACCTTTGAGGTCAAAGGTCAAGGTCATTTTATAATTTTATTTTTTATTGCTCAGACAAGTTTTTA
>PIVK01000507.1 GCA_003354135.1 Rhodospirillales bacterium | reverse complement strand
AGGCCAGAAGTGATGTCATACTGGCTGGAAATGATGTCATAATGACTGGATGTGATGTCATAATGAACGGATGTGACTCCAGCAGACCGGAAGTAAGGTCATAATGCCCAGAATTGACTCCAGTAAACCGGAAGTGATCTCATACTAACTAGAAGTGATGTCATAATGACCGGAAGTAATGTCATAATGACCGGAAGTGACTCTAGCAGACCAGAAGTGATGTTGTAATGATCGGAAGTGACTCCAGCAGGCCGGAAGTGATGTCATAATGACCGGAAGTGACTCCAGTAGACCAGAAGTGATCTCATACTAACCGGAAGTGATGTCATAATGACCGGAAGTGATGCCATAATGACCAGAAGTGACTCCAGCAGACCGGAAGTGGTGTAATAATGACCGGAAGTGACTCCAGTAGACCGGAAGTGATATCATACTAATCGGAAGTGATGTCATAATGACCGGAGGTGATGCCATAATGACCGGAAGTGATGCCATAATGACAGGAAGTGATGTCATAATGACCGGAAGTGACTCCAGTAGACCGGAAGTGATATCATACTAACCGGAAGTGATGTCATAATGACCGGAAGTGATGTCATAATGACCGGAAGTGACTCCAGCAGACCGGAAGTGATGTCAT
>PIVK01000506.1 GCA_003354135.1 Rhodospirillales bacterium | reverse complement strand
AGTAGGGGGTCTAAGACCAATTACCACAAATATGGGGATAGGGCCTTCAGTAAGGCATCTCCCAGGCTCTGGAATGAGCTACCTTTGGGCATAAGAAACTCGGAGAGTATTGGTGTTTTCAAGAGACAGCTGAAAACATATCTTTTCAGCAAAGCATATAGCCAATAGATGTGGTAAGGTTACATGCTACAAGATGAACCTTACACTAGGCCTTATGTGATATATAATCATGATATCAATTGTATACTTTGAGCCTATGGTGTTAGGCTGTTTCACAATCACAATATTGCTACACATTTTACACACTAGGGGTTTCCATAACCTTCCAGTCCACTGCCTTGGTGGGCTCGAAAGAGCCTCAACCTTGGGTGGATTAATAATCTTATCACTATCAAACACATTTACCCTCACTTCTTGGGTTAACATACAATCAAAAACAATTTAACATACTACAGGTTTCCATAACCTTTCAGTCCATGGCCTCGGTGGGCTTAAAAGAGCCTTAGCCTTGGGTGGACATATAACCATATTACCTCTCAAATTATTATGTTTCTCTACTAATTATATTTGTATTGTACAGTGCCTAAGAGCAATTTGTCATTTTTTCCCTTTTTCATTATTTTTCATTGGGCTGGGATAC
>PIVK01000505.1 GCA_003354135.1 Rhodospirillales bacterium | reverse complement strand
TACCAAATGTATATTTGCACCTAAAGATGGCAAAAATAAATGGTATTATGGTTTCGGGTGAATTACTATCAGTTGGCTAGCATTTGTAGTGCTACGATTAGGGTTAGGGTTAGGGTTAGGGTTAGAATTGTTGCGGTCGACCGTTTACCTCAAAGTGCCCTCGCCCGGATTAGGGTTAGGTTGTTAGGGGGGGGAGAAGTATCAACCGACTTCTCCCGTTGACTGCAACAGGGTTAGGGTTAGGGTTAATGGTTAGAATTGTTCCGGTTAAAACTTTCGGCTCTGCCGGCCCTTTTCAAATTATGGATGATCAGATACCGTCGTATCCGAATGTCATTTTTGACCCCTTTTTCCTCAAAAATGGACCAATTTTGGTCAAAATTTGTCAAATTTTTTTTTCATGTTTTTTTATTTCAGTCTGGAGTCAAGAATCTGTAATAATATTTTTCAAAAATGCCAGGCTTAAAGGAGCAATAAAAACATTTAAAAAAAATTGGAATCTCGCGCCGCGACCTCGTTTCTGAACATATCTTTGCAAACTGAGCACAGAATCCAAGTTCTATTTCCTGGCCACCCGTTTCTGTCCTCAAAACATGTCTTTCTGGGCCCAGTTCAATGTTCCAGATCATTTAAAAATGGC
>PIVK01000504.1 GCA_003354135.1 Rhodospirillales bacterium | reverse complement strand
ATGGAGAACAACGGGGAAATTCACGGTACGGGAATGGCGGAGAAAAGCCGGGTAAGAAAGCTTCTTACCGGTAAGGTCCCTCCAAACGGCCCCAACGAGTGGAAGAACGTTGCTCCGTGTCATCCGAAGCAACAGGCCGCGGAAGAGTTCTTCCGGGCCAAGAAGGCGGCCTTGGCAAACGTAAGCGCTGACAACATCAGCCGGTTTGCCTTGAAACGGCGCAATCGTTTCAGGAGCCGTCAAGAGTCCCTGCCCTTGGAGAAGTACAGGTTCGTGGATGAACGGGACTACTCCACGCGCAAGAAGGGGACGGGGGAGGCTTTCATTGAAGTACCGTCCGGGCTGAACAACCGCACTCGGGAGAGGTTCAACCTGCAGGACATCCCGGGTGTGCTGAGGCTGCGCATCAAGGGCCCCGTGCCGCGCGAGTTCCGTAGCCGTCAAGACAGCTCCTTCGTACGTGAGGAGATAAAGATCATACGCACAAGACTCGGAGAGTACTTTGCCACCATCTCGTTCGTCATCCAGCAGGGGACGAAGATGATTGGTAGGACCGGAACCTCGTGCAGCTTCGACCCTGGGAACCGAGTATTCCTCTCTTGGTACTCGGAGGACGGTACCTGTGGTGAGATTGGGGGCTCC
>PIVK01000503.1 GCA_003354135.1 Rhodospirillales bacterium | reverse complement strand
TCATATCTCCCAAACTAAACGGGGTAGGAACAAAATTCCAGCGGCTACACCTACATTTTGGGGGTCAAGGAAAACGATGACATGAATTTGAAATAGCTGCGCCGGCCGCCATATTGGATTTCAAGATGGCCGCCACTAAAAATCGATTTTCCGCTGTATCTTCCAAACAAAGCAAGCTAGGAAGAAGTTTCCAGTGGCTATACCTATATTTTTGGGGTCGAGGGATGTAATGGTACCAATTGAGAAATGCTGCGTTGGCCACCATGTTGGATTTCAAGATGGCTGCCGTTTAATCAAAGATGGCCGCCGCTTAAGAAACCTATTTTCTTTCAAATCAATTGCAGTGGGTGGCTTAGCTCCAAAGAGCAGGGGGTTGTTCACATTTTCGTAACAACACCAAAGTTAGCACCATGTTAGAATATCATAAGACAATCATTTTAAGATCGGGGGACATCCGAAATTCACACCGGTATGGCGGCCATCTTGGATTTCAAAATGGCCGCCACTGACTATCTATTTTCCTTCATATCTCCCAAACTAAACGGGGTAGGAACAAAATTCCAGCGGCTACACCTACATTTTGGGGGTCAAGGAAAACGATGACATGAATTTGAAATAGCTGCGCCGGCCGCCATATTGGAT
>PIVK01000502.1 GCA_003354135.1 Rhodospirillales bacterium | reverse complement strand
TTGGCATCATGTTAGAATATCGTAACATAATAATTTTAGGATCGGGAGGCATCCGAAATTCACGCCGTTATGGCGGCCATCTTGGATTTCAAAGTGGCCGCCACTGATTATCCATTTTCCGTCATATCTCCCAAACTAAACAAGATAGGAACAAAATTCCAGCGGCTATACCTACATTTTGGGGGTCAAGGAATCCGATACCATCAATTTGAAAAAGCTGCGCCGGCCGCCATATTGGATTTCAAGATGGCCGCCGCTAAAAATCGATTTTCCGCTGTATCTCCCAAACAAAGCAAGCTTGGAAGAAGATTCCAGTAGCTACACCTATATTTTGGGGGTCGAGGAATATGATGGTACCAATTGAGGAATGCTGCGTTGGCCACCATGTTGGATTTCAAGATGGCCGCCGTTTAATCAAAGATGGCCGCCACTTAAGAAACCTACTTTCTTTCGAATCAATAGTAGTGGGGCGGCTTAGCTCCAAAAACCAGGGGGATTGTTCACTTTTCATATCAACACCAAAGTTGGCATCATGTTAGAATATCGTAACATAATAATTTTAGGATCGGGAGGCATCCGAAATTCACGCCGTTATGGCGGCCATCTTGGATTTCAAAGTGGCCGCCACTGATTATCCATTTTC
>PIVK01000501.1 GCA_003354135.1 Rhodospirillales bacterium | reverse complement strand
AAATTTTATGCAGCAAAATACCACTTTTATGCAGCAAAATACCAAAAACTGTGACAAAAATGCAAATTTAGCTAGGGTTTGTTCTAAGATATGGGTTTTTTGATTTACCAAATGTATATCTGCACCTAAAGATGGCAAAAATAAATGGTATTATGGTTTCGGGTGAATTACTATCAGTTGGCTAGACCGTTTACCTCAAAGTGCCCGCGCCAGGATTAGGGTTAGGTTGTTAGGGGGGAGAAGCATCAACCGACTTCTCCCGTTGACTGCAACAAGGGTTAGGGTTAGGGTTAATGGTTAGAATTGTTCCGTTTAAAACTTTCGGCTCAACCGGCCCTTTTCAAATTATGGATGATCAGATACCGTCGTAATCGAAAGTCATTTTTGACCCTTTTTTCCTCAAAAATGGACCAATTTTGGTCAACATTTTTCAAATTTTTTTTTCATGTTTTTTTGTTTCAGTCTGGAGTCAAGAATCTGTAATAATATTTTTCAAAAATGCCAGGCTTAAAGGAGCAATAAAAACATTAAAAAAAAATTGGAATCTCGCGCCACGACCTCGTTTCTGAACATATCTTTGCAAACTGAGCACAGAATCCAAGTTCTATCTCCTGGCCACCTGTTTCTGTCCTCAAAACATGTGT
>PIVK01000500.1 GCA_003354135.1 Rhodospirillales bacterium | reverse complement strand
TCCAAAGCACATTAAAACATTATTCATTGATTTGGTAACCTTCCAAAACCAGTTTACAAAATTACCTGAGCCATAAAAATAAATGTATAAAATGACCTTGACCTTTGACCTCAGAGGTCATTGTGACCTTTGACCTTAATTTATTAAAATCCAAGTTTGGGCACTTCTGGGCACCAGGGAATGACACTAAGGTTACCTATCCTCTATTTATGGAGTCAAGGACTTTATTGGTGACATGACCTCCAATGTCAAAGGTCAAGGTCATGTCAGAAATTGAGGTTAAACATTGTAAATCACATTAAAACACTATTTATTGATTTGGTAACCTTCCAAAACCAGTCTGTGAACTTGCCTGAGTCACAAAAAGTGAAAATATAAAATGACCTTGAACTTTAACCTCAGAGGTCATTGTGACCTTTGACCTTAATGTATTAAAAATCCAAGTTTGGGCACTTCTGTGCACCAGAGAAGGACACTAAAGTTGCCTACCCCCTATTCGTGGGGTCAGTGTCTTCATTGGTGACATGAACTTAAAGATCAGATGTCAAGGTCATGACCAACAAATTAAGGCAAGATCCGTTAACGCTTGCGTTGACATTTATCTAGTTGTTATATATTCTGTGTCAACATATTCTGGTCTTAACAT
>PIVK01000499.1 GCA_003354135.1 Rhodospirillales bacterium | reverse complement strand
AAAGATTGCCCATATTTTACCGATAAGCTCACATGGTCGATGGACCTTTCATTTTAGATTTCACGAAAAAATCTTCTTCGGCCACATTTCTCAAAGGAGATCTTTGATATTGCACACATGGGTTGCCTAGGACCATAGGCAGAGGGTAGTGAAGCCGGATTTTTTAAATTTGACCTCGAACTAGTTCTAGGACAGCACTTTGTTCATTTTTAGCTTATCGGATGGGATCCGATAAGCTATTGGCGTGGCGCTGCGTCCGTCGTCGTCCGTCGTCCGTCGTCGTCCGTCGTCGTCCGTCGTCAACAATTTACAAAAAGTCTATCTCCTCCTTCAGTTTTTGTCGCAGACCTTTTTGGATCGCATCTATAGTTAGCCCCACGGGATACGAAGGTCCTCTAGCGGCCGGAATTTTGAATTTTGGATTTCTAGGAATTCTAGGGACACTTGAACTTAGAAAAAAAAAATCACTGAAAACCTATCTCCTCCTTCAGTTTTCATCGCAGACCTTTTTTGATCGCATCTATAGTTAGATCTAAGGAATACGAAGGTCCTCTAGCGGCCGGAATTTTGAATTTTGGATTTCTAGGAATTCTATGGACACTTGGAACGTAGAAAATTTTATCACTCTAGATTTTCAATAAAAACC
>PIVK01000498.1 GCA_003354135.1 Rhodospirillales bacterium | reverse complement strand
CAAAAAGCCTCACTTTACAAGGCCAACATTTTTGGAGATAGGCCGAAAACTGCCTATGGTTTTGTTCCGGTGTGCACTCATACTAGGTCAGATGAAATTAATTTCATATGTTCTGACTAGTAGAAATGTCAGTTCAAATATTAAGACACATTTAAAGTGAGTTGACCTAAGTAGGTCAGGCATAGCCCAATGTTGCCATGACTCAGGGCTTGAAATGGCAAAAAGCCTCACTTTACAAGGCCAACATTTTTGGAGATAGGCCGAAAACTGCCTATGGTTTTATTCCGGTGTGCACTCATACTAGGTCAAATGAAATTAATTTCATATGTTCTGACTAGTAGACATGTCAGTTCAAATATTAAGACACATTTAAAGTGAGCTGACCTAAGTAGGTCAGGCATAGGCCAATGTTGCCATGACTCAGGGCTTGAAATGGCAAAAAGCCTCACTTTACAAAGCCAACATTTTTGGAGATAGGCTGAAAACTGCCTATGGTTTTATTCTGGTGTGCACTCATACAAGGTCAAATGAAATTAATTTCATATATTCTAACTAGTAGACATGTCAGTTCAAATATTAAGACACATTTAAAGTGAGCTGACCTAAGTAGGTCAGGCATAGCCCAATGTTGCCATGACTCAGGGCT
>PIVK01000497.1 GCA_003354135.1 Rhodospirillales bacterium | reverse complement strand
TGTGATTTCATTACTTCCGTGGGTTAGGCTTAACGAAGGACCGGGGACGTGCACAGACTTTCTTTGTTTCTGGGGGGAAACAAAAGTCTGTACTCGTGATATGAAGTACAAACAACTGTGATATTTTGTTGTTAGTGCTTTCAGATTTGCTTGCTCTGCGAGCTATGATCCTATGAGTTTTAGGTACCCAGAGTGTATCCTATTAGGTCGTCAGCCATCATGTTTTGGCCGTACAGCGTAGGACATAGTTATCTCACGCCGTTCATTATTGAGAGTGTACATAATGTTTGTTTACATTGATAATGTATAGGCCCTCATTCTTAGCTACTTGAGTGGTCCTAGATTGTATAATATGTCTCCATGCTTTAGAGACACTGGTATACCTGATTCTCAGTTAATATTATATATTACTTTGTTTTGCATTGTTTTGATATTACTGCTGATTGCTCAGACCTCCCAAGGAGGTGTTTCGGTGCCATGCTGTTATACAGATCTGTTTCCTCATTCTGAGGATAGTCTCAATAAACTGAATGTATTAAAGTTTATAGGTTTCAGCGTCTGCTTTATGAAATCTACATTGCCTAACTAGTAGTAATTAACATTAGATTAGTTACATGGGGTCTCCCACCCTTCCTCCCATCCCACCAC
>PIVK01000496.1 GCA_003354135.1 Rhodospirillales bacterium | reverse complement strand
CTGGATCAGTAGATTTAACATTTACAGTTACAGGAGATGATGCATGTACAAACCCACCTCCAGAGACAATGACTCTATCATTCACCCCTGCACCAACTGCCGATGCAGGTGCTGATGCAATAACTTGCGCAGGAGAAGATTATAAATTATCTGGTGCAAGTGCAAGCAATCAGCTTAGTGTTTTATGGACTACTTACGGAGATGGAACTTTAGCTGATGAAACAACCTTAACGCCAACGTATACGCCAGGTGCTTCTCTTACAGATGTTGAATTAATTATAACTGTTACAGGAACTGGAAGTTGTGATAATGTATCTGATACAATGACTCTATCATTCACCCCTGCACCAACTGCATATGCAGGTGCTGATGATACAATTTGCGAAGGAAAAGATTATACATTATCTGGTGTAGATGCAACAAATTATAAGGAAATTAGTTGGACTCATAATAGTACAAATGGTTCTTTTTATGATAACACAAAATTAGAACCACGTTATACCCCAAGTGATAATGATCTTACAAATGGTGAAGTTGAATTAATTATAAATGTTACAGGAAGTGGAGGTTGTATTGTATCTGATACAATGACTCTATCATTCACCCCTGCACCAACTTCCGATGCAGGTGCTGATGCAATAATTTGCG
>PIVK01000495.1 GCA_003354135.1 Rhodospirillales bacterium | reverse complement strand
GTAGTGCAATAATTGCGCTGCGAGGGGCTGAGTACGTGGCTGCCGTACCGCAGAACTCTCTTCTCACCGTCCTGCCACTGGTAGAGGATCCCTGAAATGCCGATATTACTGGCATCTGTGTGCAGAACAAAGAAGTCCTTCTCACGGTCCACTACCGGTCGAGGCATGGTGAGCACAGGTGGGGTTGTCAATATCTTCTTGACTTGTTCAAACCCCTTGTGGCATGCTTCCGTCCATTCGAACTTCACGCCCTTCCTCTTCAGGGCTGTCAGAGGGGCGATGTGGGTGGAAAGGTTCGGTATGAACTTCGTGTAGAACCCACACATGCCGATCCACCGCTCCACTTCCTTCACGTTTGTAGGGTGTGGGAAATTGATGATAGCGTCGGTCAGTCGCGGACTCGTCTTGATGCAATCCTTGCTGACTTCGTGTCCCAGGAACTCAATCGTCGTCTGGAACAGGACGCACTTCTTTGCCTTGAGACGTAGGCCGGCGGCGCGTAAGCGCAACAGCACGACCCGTAGGTTCGTTAGCGTCTCTGCGAATGTGGATCCGAACACGACTATGTCGTCCAGGTAGACGAGACATTGTCGCGGCGTCAACCCTCTGAGTACAAGGTCCATAACACGTTGAAACGTACTCGGTGCA
>PIVK01000494.1 GCA_003354135.1 Rhodospirillales bacterium | reverse complement strand
CTATCACATCTTTGTATAGTTTTCGGTCATGATCCATACAGAAAGTGCAGAGCCCCGTACCCCCAAATGGGAGTTTTCAACAGTTTTGGGGCTAAATTGCCAATATATTCACATTGAATTATCTTGAAGCTTTGCATACAGGTTGCTGATGATCTATCACATCTGTGTATAGTTTTTGGTCAGGATCCGTACAGAAAGTGCAGAGCCCTGTACCCCCAATCACTGTTTTCAGCACTTTTGAGGCTAAATTGCCAATCTATTCACATTGAATCATCTTGAAGCTTTGCATACAGGTTGCTGATGATCATGATCTATCACATCTGTGTATAGTTTTCGGTCATGATCCGTACAGAAAGTGCAGAGCCCCGTACCCCCAAATAGCAGTTTTCAACAGTTTTGTTTCGAGTCATTTTGAGCAATTTTGTTTGTTTGTTAGGTCATCTATGATGTTGGTGATCTATCAATCACACCTGTGTGTTAATAGCATATTTTGTTCATTCATGTTTGTTATTTTGAGTTTCATAACAGGAATACGTCCGTGTTCGTCTTCGAACACTACAGCTCTAGTTATATAAATATTTCTATTTGATAGGTTGTGAATCCCTAAAAAAGTTGGACTTAACCGTTAACTTTGTGGGTGAGCTAACAA
>PIVK01000493.1 GCA_003354135.1 Rhodospirillales bacterium | reverse complement strand
GAACACGACCACAAATACATACAAACATCAGAAATACACAACCACAACACCAGATACTCTGCACAAAACCACCAATTCATCCCACAACAAAAACATTACTCAAAAACAGCCCAACCAACTCACACCATCGAACACTTCAACGCAATCTACGCGAAGATGTGGAACTTGATCCCAGCAGAACTACGAACTATCACCTCCCACGCGACATTCAAACGACGACTACTGGAACACTTGCTCCAAGACCAAGCGAAACTGGACACATGACGAAGATAAAGAACACCTACAACGAGCTGACGACCTTTGAAGAACGACGAACGACGTGGACGTTACTATGAACAGAGGATTCACGACGTCCCCTGCCCGAAGCATGACTTCACGGGAAGGGGTTGCGTTGCCCCTCATAGGATGCGTTCACGCCAAAAAGACGAACAAACAACTGACGACTGCGAAGATGCGGTTGCCGCGACAGATTGGACTGATGTTTCCGACAAAAATTGTCCTTACGAGGCCTTCCCGCGTTGCCTTTTTAATGTTTAATTCATTTTTTTTATTTTAAATTGCAACAAATAAAATCTCCTTTCATTCATTCTCTCTCTCTCTCTCTCTCTCTCTCTCTCTCTCTCTCTCTCTCTCTCTCTCTCTCTCTCTCT
>PIVK01000492.1 GCA_003354135.1 Rhodospirillales bacterium | reverse complement strand
CCAGAAGGGCGAGGGCAATTACGCGGCCTTCTATGTCCTCGACCTGCCGGTCAAAGGCAGCAACAAGCACGCCAAGTTCGTCGTCAAGATGGAGTACGGCGCCAAGTTGCGGACGCCGGTCGGGGCACGGAAGGTGGATGCGGCGAGGGTGAGATCGGCAAGGGTATTGTATGAAAGCGATCTCACGGGATCTCAGTACGAAATTCTTCAAGGTAAATTGTGACAGCATACCATGTGGAGAGAGGTGACCGCCGAGGTGGTACGCAACTCTCCACATTCCAGCCGTTTACCGCATTTGCGGAAAACCGCTCACCCGATCTCCGATTTCCCGGGTCACTCGGCGGCCTGGAGAATTATACGACGATAGGGTGTGGAGAGCAATCTGGAATTCCGAGGGGGATTCTTGCCTGATTGACCTCCCCGCCCGAAGCCCCCCATACTGGAGCTGCCCACGCGCTCACCGACCACGACATCGCCCACATGGTCCGCGACGCCAAGAAGCACGGCGTCCCGGTGGAGGAGATCGGCAATCTGAGACACCACATCCGCAACCCCAAGGCGGTGATCTGGGACAAGCGGGCCGCCGCTCAGGCCCAGAAGGGCGAGGGCAATTACGCGGCCTTCTATGTCCTCGACCTGCCGGTCAAAGG
>PIVK01000491.1 GCA_003354135.1 Rhodospirillales bacterium | reverse complement strand
GGTCTATAATAAGAAATATATGTAAAATAGGTCATTTTTTGCACCCAGTGACCTTGACCTTTGACCTCCTGACCCCAAAATCACTAGGTCAGAAGGTCATGTTGAGGTCAACTTATATTTAACTTATATGCTGGCTTTAGATAGATTAGCTATAATAGAATAGGTCTATAATAAGAAATATATGTAAAATAGGTCATTTTTTGCACCCAGTGACCTTGACCTTTGACCTCCTGACTCCAAAATCACTAGGTCAGAAGGTCATGTTGAGGTCAACTTATATTCAACTTATATGCTGGCTTTGGATAGATTAGCTATAATAGAATAGGTCTATAATAAGAAATATATGTAAAATAGGTCATTTTTTGCACCCAGTGACCTTGACCTTTAACCTCCTGACCCCAAAATCACTAGATCAGAAGGTCATGTTTAGGTCAACTTATCTTCTGGCTCTAGATAGATTAGCTGCAATAGTATAGGTCTATAATAAGAAATATATGTAAAATAGGTCATTTTTTGCATTCAGTGACCTTGACCTTTGACCTCCTGACCTCAAAATCACTAGGTCAGAAGGTCATGTTTAGGTCAACTTATATTCTGGCTTTAGATAGATTAGCTGCAATAGTATAGGTCTATAATAAGAAATATATGTA
>PIVK01000490.1 GCA_003354135.1 Rhodospirillales bacterium | reverse complement strand
CCTATCTCCTCCTTCAGTTTTCATCGCAGACCTTTTTCGATCGTACCTATAGTTAGATCTAAGGAATACGAAGGTCCTCTAGCGGCCGGAATTTTGAATTTTGGATTTCTAGGAATTCTCGGGACACTTGAACTTAGAAAATGTTATCACTCTAGATTTTCACTAAAAACCTATCTCCTCCTTCAGTTTTCATCGCAGACCTTTTTCGATCGCATCTATAGTTAGATCTAAGGATTACGAAGGTCCTCTAGCGGCCGGAATTTTGAATTTTTGATTTCTAGGAATTCTAGGGACACTTGAAACTTATAGCCCATATATTTAACCGATAAGCTCACATGGTCAATGGACCTTTCATTTTATGAATA
Organism: Rhodospirillales bacterium; assembly: GCA_003354135.1. GTDB lineage: Bacteria > Pseudomonadota > Alphaproteobacteria > Rhodospirillales > GLO-3 > GLO-3. The sequence continues at coordinate 285 of PIVK01000490.1, read as the reverse complement.
TTGATAAAATTATACCAGGTTTTAGTATTTTTAGGAATAGATGACCACCTAAAGTTAATAAAATACAACGGGAGTTGCTCTTTTTTACACATTTCAAGTAAAATAGGGCCATGACAATTTTTTAATGGAAAAATTTAGCATTTGAACGTTTACACTCGGTACTTAAAAAAACGTCGGATTTTCATATAAATTATTTTTTATATAAATTGTGCCATATAAATAGATAATATTTTTAATATTAACATTTGAAATAACTTTTACATTTTCATTAACAAAATATATAGT
>PIVK01000489.1 GCA_003354135.1 Rhodospirillales bacterium | reverse complement strand
ATCGACAAGGACATTGTTGAGGTCGTTGTCAAGGAGTTGCTGATTGACAATCAGGAGAAACTGGATGGCGACATTGCTATGCGTGCGTTTAAAGCCATCAAAGACGATTCAGGCGAAGTACTTTCTTGCACAGTTGCTGTGAAGAAGAAGGCGCAGTTTAACCATGTGCTTGATCTTGTTGCTGCCGGCCTCAGCTTTCGCCAGATTGCAAAAGTCATTCGCAGTGATCGTGAGAATCTTGACGCTGCGAAGATTGGTTCGCTATCATATGGTGAAGTCTCGAGCATGGCGCGCATTGGATGTGCAATTGGTTTACAATCGTTATCGGAAATCATGAAAGCACATTGGGCTTTCTCGATTGGCGCTGACGAGGCAAACGAACAAGGGCAGGACTCTCACCTTGATGTAAGGATTCGATTCCCTCCGGTTATCGGATTTGAAGGAGGTCCTGCGGTCGAGCATGAATTTCATCTTCTTGCTATTTCCTTGCTTGATCTCACGTCCAGTGGCCGAGTTTATGCTGATCTCTTGATCAAAGTGTTGAGCGCTTTGTGTCCAGATTGGCGTATGAAATTGCTGGGTTCGTCTACAGATGGGGCTGGCAACATGACTGGACACAGTTCGGGATTCTCGACTCTTCTTCGCAATGAGT
>PIVK01000488.1 GCA_003354135.1 Rhodospirillales bacterium | reverse complement strand
CGATACCATTACGGTGACCACGGCCGACGGCACGGAGACCTACGTGACGGTGACCATCACCGGCACCAACGACGGCCCCGTCGCCGAGCACGACACGGGCGAGACCGACCAGAATACGTTGGTCACCATCGACGTGCTTGCCAACGACACCGACGTAGATGAGAATGACACCCAAACGGTGACCTCGGTCTCGATCACCGACGGCAGCGGCATTGCGTCCATCAGCGACGACGGCAAGGTGCTCTACGACCCCAAGGAGTACTACGACAAACTGGCCGAGGGCGAGACCGCGACGGTGACGCTCACATACACCATGAGCGACGGGGACGAGACATCGACCAACACCGTGACCATCACCATCACCGGCACCAACGACGGCCCCGTCGCCGAGCACGACACGGGCGAGACCGACCAGAATACGTCGGTCACCATCGACGTGCTTGCCAACGACACCGACGTAGATGAGACGGACACCCACACGGTGGACACGGTCTCGATCACCAGCGGCCGCGGCGGCATTGTGTCCATCGACGGCGACAACCAAGTGGTCTACGACCCCGATGGGTGGTACGACGACCTGCCCGAGGGCAAGACCGCGACGGTGGAGCTCACATACACCATGAGCGACGGGGACGAGACATCGACCAACACCG
>PIVK01000487.1 GCA_003354135.1 Rhodospirillales bacterium | reverse complement strand
CCTTTGAGGTCAAAGGTCAAGGTCATTTTATAATTTTATTTTTTATTGCTCAGGCAAGTTTTAGGATGGTTTTGAAAGGCTACCAAATGAGTAAATAGCATGTTCATGGGATTTTCAATGTTTAGCGGCCATTTTGGACATGACCTTGAACTTTGGCCTCCAATGTTATGTTACCATTTAACTCTCTGACCCGATAAACAGGAGGTAGGTACCTTTAAAATCCTTCTCCGAGGTCTCGAAGTGCCCTAACTGGGATTTTTAATATATTTAGGCCAAAGGTCATAATGACCTTTGAGGTCAAAGGTCAAGGTCATTTTATAATTTTATTTTTTATTGCTCAGGCAAGTTTTAGGATGGTTTTGAAAGGCTACCAAATGAATAAATAGCATTTACATGGGATTTTAAATGTTTAGCGGCCATTTTGGACATGACCTTGACCTTTGACCTCCGAGGTCATTTGACCATTGAACTCCTTGACTCCATAAATAGGGCGTAGGTACCCTTAAATTCCTTCTCCGAGGTCTACAAGTGCCCGAACTGGGATTTTTAATATATTTAGGCCAAAGTTCACAATGACCTTTGAGGTCAAAGGTCAAGGTCATTTTATAATTTTATTTTTTATTGCTCAGACAAGTTTTTAGGATGGTTTTGAA
>PIVK01000486.1 GCA_003354135.1 Rhodospirillales bacterium | reverse complement strand
GACGGACGGGGGTGGACGCGGGATATGGACGGCCTTGACGCGCATCGGCATTCCGCCAACAGCACGTCCTCGTGGTCCCAATTAAATTTCCAGACATCGGGTTACACAAGCCGTTGGCACGCCCGGTTACAAGGCTGGTGAGATCCGGGGAGTCCGTCAGGTATTCGAACGGCCGCCCGGTCTCGACCGCAACCACTTCGATGTGCGCACGCATCCGTTTGGTCTCGCGCTCGAAGAACTTGCCGGTGTCCTTCAGCAGGACATCCTGGCACCACAGGTAACGGCCGAAGGCGCCTTGCGGATAAAAGCCGAGGTGCCCCTTGAAAATTATCCGATCGAACGTGCTGATCGTGTTCGCTATTGACGCCTCATGCCGCTGTCAACGGCGGAGCAAAATCAGTCCAAAAGGCGGAGCAAAACCAGGCCACTTGATGTGAGGCCAGGCGAGGTGTTGCGGATTGTCCCGGGAGTCCATAGGAGGGACCCGCGCGCGCTACGGAGTGCCCCCACGAGGCTGACGCCGCAGCGCGCGCGGGAGGTTCCTGTGGGCCCCCCGGGGCAATCCTGGTCTCGGTTTTTGAAGCCGGTCAGGTTGTTTTTGGGGTGTTCCGCCGTTTTTGGCTTTGGCTGAGCCGGTAGCTGTCGCCGTTCAT
>PIVK01000485.1 GCA_003354135.1 Rhodospirillales bacterium | reverse complement strand
CAGCAACTACAACGCGCATATTTCTAAACGATAACAACTGGTATTTCATCGGCTCAAGGTTTCAAGGATCGCACCATAATCTATACGCCTTGTTATTAAAGGCAATTGAAATGGGTGAAGTCATCATATAGCGCTTTCTTTTAGGTGTACCTATAGGACAGCAAACAAAACAGGCTTTAAACCACTTAGGAAAGTACCTAAAGGAAAGAAGCTTAAGAAAGTAGGCCAAAGGAAAGCACATGATAACAATCAAGATTCAAGACAAGTACAACACGGCTAAAGTTTGGCTAATCACTCGCTATAGTTGCGGCCATTATTATCTCAATCAAGAGATATGCGGTAATCGACTTAACAAGCGTGATTCAAGAACAACGGTTAACCATATAGGGCAAGTATTTAATAGAGACAATAACCACGTTAGAAACTGGTTTAAATAATGAAGGACTCACTAATAATTCAAAGCATATTAGACAAGCTGAATCATGATTCTAGTAGATCGGTTGGCGCTGAATATCTAGTACTAACCGATCTTGTATGTAACTTAACTTTTATCAATCTTAGATTAACACTTAAAAACAAATAATCATTATATCCGTGGGAGGATCGAACAATGGCCAAAGCAACTAAAAAGAAAGTAGACGTTTATCAAGTAGT
>PIVK01000002.1 GCA_003354135.1 Rhodospirillales bacterium | reverse complement strand
AAACGCCAAATCCAGCGCCCAGCTATCCAGCGCTTCGCCATCCCTGGGCAGGGTAATGTTCAGAACAGGCTGATTTTCACTTTGATTGACGGATCCATAATCATCACTGGCCAACTTCTAGGCCGGAACAAACAACAACCCGGTGCCCAACACACACGCCAGCGCACCCGCCCTGGAAAAACCCTTGAACATCGAATCCCCCTCCTCCTCCCCTCACGTCAAAACCCAAAAATCCTTGGGCAGAATGACGCGGGAATTATCGGAAACGCCGTCGCCCGTCAGCAACGTCCTCATGGCTCCAACCGCCATCCTGAAGAACACCAGTGCGCATTACGGCCTCAAAAATCACGTCAGCTAGTCTTTCTTCTTCTCGGGCCTCGGAGAATCCGAGTGAACGCCCATCCTGACAGCCAATTTAACGTCATATGCGTTGTAGAATAGAAATTTACCACCACACTTTATGTGTAAAGCATATACTCTACATTGTAAAGCAGGAATCCACCGCTCTAATTCATAGGTGGTTTACAAATTTAGCAACCTAAAGTATGGAAATTTGGCTTTTCGGCGGCTTGGTTCGGTCGCCGGAGGGATGGCTTCCTGCTGGGCGCGAACAGCACCGCCCAGCACCATCAGAAATGCCGGGACAGCCGCAGACGGACCATCGAGTAGGCGGAGGGCTTGCCTCCGGGCTTTCGCTTGTACCCTTACGCTACCCGGTCGGGAAGGTCGCGGCCGGCGAAAAAGGCATCAAGATTGTCGAGTGCCTTGAAGCCCATGGCGTTGCGGGTCTCGAGCGTGGCGCTGCCGAGGTGCGGCAGAAGGTAGGCATTCTCACACTCCCGGTAGCGGGGATCGAGGCCCGGTTCGCCATCGTAGACATCGAGGCCGACCGCACCGATGCGGCCTGCCTTGAGAGCGGCGATCAGCGCCGCGTCGTCGACCACCGGTCCACGGGCCGTGTTGACGATGACGGCGCCTTCGGGCAGCAGGCCGATACGTTCCGCATCGAGGAAACCACGGGTCTCCGGCGTCAGGGGACAATGCAGACTGAGCACATCCGACACCCGGAGCAGGTCCTCAGCCGTCTCGTGGAAGGTGGTGCCCGCTTCCAGGTCCGCCGCCAGACGGCGGCGGTTGTGGTAGTGGATCTCCATGCCCAGGCCCCGGGCCATGCGGGCAACGGCGCGACCGGTGCGGCCCATGCCGAGGATGCCGAGGCGTTTGCCCGTCAGCTGGATTCCCATCAGCTGGGTTGGCGCCCAGCCGTCCCAGGTCCCCGAGCGCAGCAGCGCCTCGCCCTCGTGCGCCCGGCGCGCCGCGCCCAGCATCAAAAGCAGCGCAATCTCGGCTGTTGCCTCGGTCAGAACGCCGGGTGTGTTGGTAACAGCGATGTCGCGCGCCCGGGCCGCATCCAGGTCGATGTGCTCGTGGCCGACCGAGAAGGTGGCGATGATGCGCACTGTGTCGGGGAGCCTACCAATGACTTCGGCGTCCAGGCGGTCGGTAAGGGTGGGCAGCAGGGCGTCCCGGTTTAGGGCCAGGTCCAGGAGTTTGGCCATGTTCATCGGGTGATCGTCGGGGTTGAGCGTGGTCCGGTAATCGCGCTGGGCCCGCGCCTCTACGGCCGGAGGCAGGCGGCGGGTGATCAGGATACGGGGCTTGGACATGGCGGGGCTAAATCCTCAAACGAATTTCTTGCTGAAGCGGAGCATGGTTTCCGTTTCATGCGGCCCTAGCTTCGGGTAGAGGCCGATACAGCGTAGTTGCTCAGAGAGGAACCCGCAACCGAACCCTGAGGCCGCCGCCTGGGGAATCGTCGAGCAGGATGTCCCCGCCATGAACACGCATCACATCGCGCGAGATCGCCAGCCCCAGCCCCGTGCCGCCGGTTCCCGGGTTGCGGGACGCCTCCAGCCGGTAGAACGGTTTAAAGACGTCGTCACGTTTGTCGACGGGAATTCCCGGACCGTCGTCGTCGATGGTGACCTCGATGGCATCGCTGCGCCGTCCCGCGCGGACCGAGATATGATCGGCATATCGGATGGCGTTTTCCAGAACGTTGGTGGCGCATCGTTTGAAAGCATTGGGTCGGAGCGGCACCGAGATTTCACCTTCGCTATGAAAGTCGATGGTGCCGCCGTTCCGCCGCGCCTTGTCGACCACATCCAATAAAAGCGCACTCAAGTTGGTCGGCCGGGGCTTCTCGCTGCCTTCTCCGCGGGCGAACGCGAGGTAGGTTTCCAGCATGCGCTCCATGTCGTCGACGTCCTTCTCCAACTCGGCGGCCGCTTCGGGTTCGGTGTCCCTGAGCATGGCGAGTTCGAGCTTCATTCGGGTCAGCGGCGTCCGTAAATCATGGGAAACTCCTGACAACATATCGGTACGCTGCGCGATCTGGCGCTGAATGCGTTCCTGCATGGCAAGGAAGGCGCTGGCGGCCTGGCGCACTTCCTTTGCGCCCTCCGGCTTGAAGCTTGGAATGTCGCGTCCCTTGCCCAGTGCGTCCGCAGCCTGGGCAAGACGCCGGATCGGCTTGATCTGGTTGCGCATGAAGATCGTGGCAACGGCAAAAAGGATCAGCGAAATACCCACCATCCAAAGCACGAAGACGTAGATGGTCGAACTAAACAGCCGCTTGCGGGTCGTGATGATCTCCAGCGCGCCTGTCGGCAGCTGGACATCCACCGCCACATGGCGGTCAAGCGTTTGGGTGTCGATCTGGAAGGGCTTGCCGACGTATTCCCGCATGGCCCGGATCAGCATCCTCTCCATGATGCTGGTGCCCACCGGGGGCTCGTTGGGCAGCACGGCGTCCGTCTTGAAGCTGGCCTCGATCTGCATGTTCTCGGCGGCGAGGCCGAAAATCCAGATACGGTTCTCTTGTCCCGGGTTCTTGCGCATCAGGGAAATGACGGTCGCGATGTCGCCCGCCAGCCCGCGGGCGAGGCGTAGGCTGACCTTGTCCCAGTGGCTTTCAAAGAAGATGGTTGCCGAAACCACCTGCAGCAGCACCAACGGCGTAACGATGATCATCAGAGTCCGGCCGAACAGGCTTTTGGGGAGGAAGCGCTTGATCATCAGCCGGGCCTCAACACGTATCCCTTACCCCGCACCGTCTGCAAGTAGCGTGGGGCCTTGGGATCGTCCTCAATCTTGCGCCGCAGCCGTGTCACCTGAACGTCGACGGCCCGCCCGCCGCCGTGGGCGCCGGTTCGTTCGATGAGTTCGTTGCGGGAGAAAATGGTGCCGGGGCGTTCGGCCAACGCGGAAAGCAGCGCCGCCTCGACATCCGTCAGGCGGAGAATGTCGTCCCCGGACCGGAGTTCCTCCCGCTCCCTGTCGAAAACGATACGACCGAGCCGCAGGATAGGTGCCGTCGGCTTCGTTTGCGGCAGACGCCGCAGGATGCTGTTGATCCGCAGCAGCAGTTCGCGGGGTTCGAAGGGCTTGGTCAGATAATCGTCGGCTCCCACCTCCAGACCGGCGATGCGGTCTTCGGCTTCGCCCATGGCGGTCAGCATGAGGACTGGGACGTTGGAGGTCTCGCGGAGCGATGCCGCGAATTCGAGGCCTGATTCGCCCGGCATCATCAGGTCGAGCACGAGAAGATCGAAGGCCAGCCCTTTGAGCTTGGCCCGCGCATCCGCAGCATCGCAGGCGGTGGCCACCAGGAAGCCATTTTCGGTGAGGAACTTATGAAGAAGCCTCCTCAGGCGGTCGTCGTCGTCGACAACAAGAATGTGAGGAAGATCGCCGTCCATGCCAGGTCCCATTCGGCCCCTTGAAAACCCGGAGTCAGGTTAGCATAGGCTGCCTAAGGGCTCGTGACAAAATAACCGCTCCGGATTGCGCCGGATTTTTGTTCGTCCGCAAGGCGCGACAAGGGGCGCATACTGCCGGTATGTAACCCTTGTCGCAACGCGGCGGACGGACAAAAAGACAAGCAGGGCGGAGTGGTTGTTTTATCACGGGCCCTAATCCCCGAAGCTCTCCTCGTCCGCGCCGGACGCCATCGCCCCGAGCACGGCCTCGAAGTCCCGGGCCGCACCGGATCCTGCCGCCCGGTAGGCATGGCGGATATGGCGCATCTGGCCGTCCGTGAGGCGGGCCTCCAACTGCCGGCCCTTTTCCGTCAGGCTCAGGCACTTACGCCGCCGGTCCGTCGGGTCGGAGGTCTGCTCGACGATTCCCTGCTCAATCAGTTGTACCAGGACCCGGGCCAGGCTCTGCTTGGTAATGCGCAGGATGGCGATCAGATCGCCGACCGAGTTTCCCGGATGGCGACCGATGAAATAGAGCGCCCGGTGATGGGCGCGGCCGAACCCGAAGTCGGCCAGCACCGCGTCCGGCCCCGCCGTGAACTCGCGGTAGGCGAAGAACAAAAGCTCCATCGCCCGGCGCAGGTCCTCCTCTCCATGGTCGTCCCAGTCGTTCATAGCGTGGCCGAATAATTAAGACAGCATTATTGACATATATGGCAGAGCCTGATAGAAAACGCAACATACTTCCGGCATGAACTCAAATCAGGAAAGAATGTTTCGATGGACAGTCAACCTTTCGACGACCGCGACGGAGTCATCTGGTACGACGGCGAACTGGTTCCCTGGCGCGACGCCAAGCTGCACGTGCTGAGCCACGGGTTGCATTACGGCTCCGGGGTCTTCGAGGGCGAGCGGGCCTACAACGGCGAGATCTTCAAACTGACCGAGCACACGGAACGCCTGGCCTATTCGGCCAAGATGCTGGGTTTCGAACTTCCCTATACCGCCGAAGAGATCGACAAGGCCTGTATCGAAACGCTTGAAGCCAACAATATCGTCGACGGCTATATCCGGCCCATCGCCTGGCGGGGCAGCGAAATAATGGGCGTGGCGGCGTGGAAGAGCACGATTCACCTGGCCATCGCCACTTGGTCCTGGCCGTCCTATTTTTCGCCCGAGGCTCGGATGAAGGGGATCAAGTTGCAGACCTCCAAATGGCGCCGCCCCGCGCCCGATACCGAGCCGGTGCATGCCAAGGCCACCGGGCTCTACATGATCTGCACGCTGTCCAAGCACACAGCGGAGGCCGCCGGCTGCCACGATGCCCTGATGTTGGATTACCGCGGACAAGTGGCCGAGGCGACGGGGGCCAACGTTTTCATCGCGTTCGGAGACGGCAAGCTGCATACGCCGACCCCGGACTGCTTCCTCGACGGCATCACCCGGCGCACGGTGATCGGCCTGGCCAAGAAGCACGGGATCGAAGTCGTCGAACGCGCCATCTTCCCTGACGAGATGGGCCGGGCGACCGAGGTTTTCCTCACCGGCACGGCGGCCGAGGTGACGCCCGTCGGCAGTCTGGACGACTACACTTACGCGCCGGGTGAAATCACCCAGACCCTGATGGAAGCCTACGACGCCCTTGTGCGGTCCTGAGCGTGGGTTACGGATTTGAAACGGGCCCGAGCCGACCGTATCCATTTCTGAAGAGCCCGGTTGCGGAATTCAAGAGATTCTGAGTGGCCGGACCCTTTGTCATCAGCCGTCTACCCGCCTGGCAGGCCTGGCCTATTCGTGGGGCACGCCCTTGGTCGTCGAATGCTCGAAATGGAGGACCTCGTCCGGATGCACCACCGCGTGGGCCGCGTGGGCCGCGGTGGCGGCCTCGGCGAAACCGGTTAGAATCAGCTTCAACTTGCCCGGATACCCGGCGATATCGCCAATGGCGAACAGGCCGGGCTGTCCGGCCGAACAGGTCTCTTGGTCGACCGTGATAAGGTTCGAATCCAGGTTCAGCCCCCATTCGGCGACGGGTCCCAGATTCTGCGACAGGCCGTAGAAAGGCAGCAGAACATCGGCCTCCAGGCGGCGCTCGTTGCCGTCCAGGTCGGCGGCGATGACAGCCTCAAGCTCCTTCTCGCCTTCCAGCCCCTTGAGTTGAAAGGGGGTGACAAGGTCCACCTTGCCCTCTTCGGCCAAGGCCTGGAGCTTCTCGGCGCTGCCCGGGGCGGCGCGAAACTTGGGGCGGCGGTGGACGACGGCGACGCTGTCCGCCAGTTCGGCCAGGGACACGGCCCAGTCGACCGCCGAATCGCCCCCGCCGGCGACGACCACGCGTTTGCCCCGGAAGGCCTCGCGGCTCCTGACCAAATAATTGATGCCGCGGCCTTCCCCTTGGCCTTCGTATCTCTCCAGCCCCTCCAGCGGCGGGCGGTTGGGGCCGAAGGCGCCGACGCCCGCGGCAATCATTACCGCCTTGGCGGTGATCCGGGTCCCCTTGGAGGTTCCCAGAACCCAACGCCCGGAATCCTCCCGAAGCGACACCACCTGCTGGTCCAGGTGGTAGACGGGACGGAACGGGTCGGCCTGTGCCTCCAGATTGGCAATCAGATCGGCGCCGGTGATCTCGGGGTGGCCGGGCACATCGAAGATGGGCTTTTCCGGATACAGCGCCATGCATTGGCCCCCAGCGGATTCCAGGGCGTCAATGACATGGCAGCGCATGTTCAGCATACCGCATTCGAAAACGGCGAAGAGGCCGACGGGGCCCGCCCCGATGATCGCGACATCCGTCTCGTGCGAAGGATTGGACATGGAAACTCCCGAAGCGAGCGAATAAAAACAATGGTTCCTAAAGATGGACGCGGGCACACTCCGGATCAAGCGCGAAAGGGTTGCCATGAATGCGATCATGGAAAAGATACTGGAAGACGAGAACGCGACCCGGGCCCTGGCCGGCCGGGTGGCGGCCCTCGCCCGCTCCGGCGACGTCTTTGCGCTCGCCGGTGATCTCGGTGCCGGCAAAACAGTTTTCGCCCGCGCTTTCATTGAGGCCCTGGAGGGTCATGACGAGGAGGTGCCGAGCCCGACCTTCACCCTGGTCCAGACTTACGAATTGCCCGAAAACCTAATCTACCACTTCGACCTTTACCGGCTCGAAAACCCGGAAGAGGCCTATGAACTCGACATCGAGGAGGCCTTTGCCGAAGGAATCTCACTCATCGAATGGCCGGACCGGTTGGGGACGTTGCTGCCCGAAGGCGCCCTGACGGTGAACCTCGAACACGGCGGCGGGAATGCCCGCAGGGTGACGCTGTCGGGCGGCGGAGCGTGGAAAGCCCGGTTGAAGGGGGCTGCCTTGTCTGGGCGCAGGGCCTTGATCGACGGCTTTCTCAAGGCCGCCGGCTGGGCCGGGGCGGAGCATCGTCTGCTTGCCGGCGATGCCTCCTTCCGCCGCTACGAACGGGTTTCGCTGGACGGGCGCCGGGCCATGCTGATGGATGCCCCACCCGAGCACGAGGACGTACGTCCCTTCCTCGCCATCGCCCGTCACCTGAAGGGATTGGGTTTCAGTGCCCCCGACGTCCTGGCCGAGGATACGGCGAACGGTTTCCTGCTGCTCGAGGACCTTGGAGAGGACACCTACACCCGAATGCTGGCGAACGGCGGTGACGAAGAGGCCCTCTACGTCCTGGCGACCGATGTCCTGATCGCACTGCACAGGCTGCCCGAAGATCAGGCGATCCCTGGGGGGCTGCTCCCTTACGATGATGTCCGGCTCCTGGAGGAGGCCTGTCTGCTGACCGACTGGTACATGCCGGCGATTCTTGGACAGGAGACTTCGGCGGAGGTTCGCGATTCTTACATCCGGGCTTGGTGCGATCTGTTTCCGCAGGTCCATGCCGGGAAACAGACCTTGGTGCTCCGGGACTACCATGTCGACAACCTGATGTGGCTGCCGGAACGTGACGGACCGGCACGGTGCGGGCTGCTTGACTTCCAGGATGCGGTGGCGGGATCTCCGGCCTATGACCTGATGTCGCTGTTGGAGGACGCCAGGCGGGATATCGACGATTCGCGGATTGAACGAATGAAGGCGCGCTATGCCGCCGCCTTTCCGGATTTCGACAATCACGCCTTCGCGGCCCGGTTCGCCATCCTCGGCGCCCAGAGGCATGCCAAGGTGATCGGCATTTTCACGCGGCTCTGCGTGCGCGACGGAAAGCCGGTCTATCTCGAACACATACCCAGGGTCTGGCGTTTGCTGGAACGTTCGTGCAAACATCCCGTTCTGAAAGGGATGCGGGACTGGCTCGATACCCATATCCCGAAAAAGAAAAGAGGACTCCCGTCATGCCGGGCAAAGGCAAAATAAAAACGGATGAGACGAAAACGGGAGTTCCCAAGACCGCCATGGTCCTGGCCGCGGGACTGGGGCTTAGGTTGCGCCCCATTACCGAGCGCTTGCCCAAGCCCCTGGTTCAGGTCGGGGGCAAGGCGCTGATCGACTGGACGCTCGACCGTCTGGCGGCGGTGGGGGTGGAAAGGACGGTGGTCAACGTTCACCACCTGGGGCACTTGGTCGAACAACATTTGAACAAGCGCAAGGCTCCCGAGATTGTTATTTCGTCCGAGGAGGAACTCCTGGAAACCGGCGGCGGAGTGGCGAAGGCTCTGCCGTATCTGGGCGACACGCCCTTCGTGGTCGCCAATTCCGATGCCATCTGGCTCAACGGCTGCCAGCCGGCCTTGAAGCGCATGAGCGCCCTGTGGGACGACGAAAAGATGGACGCCCTGCTGCTGCTTCATTCGGTGGCCGAGGCCCACGGCTACACCGGGGACGGCGATTTCGTGATGGATCCCCAGGGGCGGCTGGAACGGCGGCCCGAACGGGAGATCTGCCCCTATCTCTTCACCGGGACTCAGATTCTCCATCCGCGCCTGTTCAAGGATGTGCCCGAGGGGGCGTTCTCGCTCAATCTTCTTTACGGCCGGGCTATCGAGGCGGGGCGCCTCTTCGGCATGGCCCATGACGACGAGTGGTTCCACATCGGCACGCCGGACGGCCTGGCCGAAGCCGAGGATTTCATGCGGGTCCGCTACGCCGGGCGTCAGCGCCGCTCAACCTGAGGGAACACCGGCATGAGCGGGGAAGCGAGCAGAGGGAAAAGCGTCTACACCATTCCCCCGGGGATGCCGTTCGTCGATACGTTGGCAGCCGGGATTTTGGAACGCGCGGGGCCGGCCCCCGAGGCGCTGACCGACGTCACCGTCCTGCTGCCGACGCGGCGCGCCTGCCGGTCCTTGGGGGACGCTTTCCTCAGGCTGAGCGGCGGGCGGCCCATGCTGCTGCCCGTGATGACGCCGCTGGGCGACCTGGATGCCGAGGAACTGGAACTGTCCCAATGGGAGGACGAGGGAGCCCTAGGCCTTTCCGCCGATCTGCCCCCCGCCGTTTCCGGTCTCCGGCGCCAGTTGCTGCTGACCCGGCTCGTCTTTGCCTTCGAGGAGCGGGCCCTCGACGGAACGCGCGCATCGCCTGAACAGGCTGCGGGCCTGGCGGCAGAATTGGCGCGCCTGATCGACCAGGTGGAGACCGAGCGTCTGGATTTCGGTGCCCTTGAAAACCTCGTTCCCTTCGAGAAACCACGCCATTGGGAAAAGGTGCTGGAGTTCTTGTCCATTGCCACCGAGATGTGGCCTGCCGTGCTGGCCGAAGAGGCCGGCATCGACCCCTCCCGGCGCCGCAACCTTCTGCTGGAGACCCAGGCCAAGGTTTGGCGGGACACCCCGCCCAGGGGGCCGGTGATCGCCGCCGGGTCGACGGGCACCATTCCGGCCACGGCGGATCTTCTCGAGGTCGTCGCTGAATTGGACCAGGGCGCCGTCGTCCTGCCGGGGTTGGACCGGTCCCTGGACGACGCGAGTTGGCAGGCCGTCGACGTCACCCATCCCCAGTACGGCGTGGTGCGCCTGCTGGTGCGGTTGGGGGTTTCGCGCGCGGATGTCATGGATTGGGTGGGGAACGGCAAGGCGCCGGCCCGGGTTGGTCTCCTGTCCGAAGCCTTGCGCCCGGCCCCCATGACCCATCTCTGGGCCGAGGCGGAGGCGCCGCCCGTTGATGCGATCGAGGGGTTGTCCAGGATCGACTGCCCGAGTCCGCGCGAGGAGGCCGGGGCCATCGCACTGATGATGCGCGAGGTCCTGGAAACGCCCGGGCAAACCGCGGCCCTGGTCACCCCGGACCGGCGTCTTGCGCGCCGCGTGGCGGCGGAACTGGGCCGTTGGGGGGTAGAGGTGGACGACACGGCAGGGTGTCCCCTGGCCGAGACCCCGCCGGGGATTTTCCTGCGTTTGGCTGCCGATTGCCTGGCTTCGGACGTGGCGCCGGTACCGCTGCTGTCGCTGCTGGGTCATCCATTGGCGGCGGGCGGAGAGGAACCGGCCGCCTTCCGGGCCCGGACCCGCCGCCTCAATGTCCACGTCCTGCGTGGGCCTCGCCCGGCGCCGGGGTTCGAAGGCTTGGCGCGCACCGCCGACATGGCGGCAACAGGGACGTCGGAGGATCTGACGGATCTTGCTGCCTGGATCAAGGGCCTGGATGAGATGGCGCGGCCCTTTGCCCGCCTGCTGGCGAAAAAGGGCGTGTTGTTGGGCGATCTTCTTGCGGCCCATGTCGCCTTCGCCGAAGCCCTAGCGGCTACGGCAGCAGAACCGGGGATGACGCGGCTCTGGGTTGGGGACGACGGCGAGAGCCTCGCCGCGTTCGTGGCCGAAGTCCTAGAGACCGGTCACGATTTCCCGCCCATAAAGGGCGCCGATTATCCCGGGCTGTTGACCGCTCTGATGACCGGACGGGTGGTCCGGCCCCGGTTCGGGCGCCATCCGCGTCTTGCCATCTGGGGCCTGCTGGAGGCTCGCCTACAGCAGGCGGATCTTCTGATCCTGGCCAGCCTCAACGAGGGGACCTGGCCGCCCGAAGTCAAGACCGGTCCCTGGATGAGCCGCCCCATGCAGAAGACCTTCGGCCTGCCGTTGCCCGAGCGCCGCGTCGGGTTGTCGGCCCACGACTTCGCCCAGGCAGCCGCAGCGCCCAGGGTGGTGCTGACCCGTGCGGTTCGCGTCGACGGAACACCCACCCTGCCGTCGCGTTGGCTGATGCGCCTGGACAACCTTCTGGGAGGGCACGGCATGGCCCTTCCGTCGGCGGGGAAGTACTTGGAATGGGCGGATAAACTCGACGAATCAATAAAACAGGGTTCGCTTGCTCCGCCACGTCCGGCGCCGCCGCTGGAGGCCAGGCCGAACCGCCTGTCGGTAACGCGGGTCGAGACCTGGATCCGTGATCCCTATGCCCTCTATGCGGAGCAGGTCCTGGGCCTGCGTCCGTTCGATCCCCTGGATGCGGACCCGGGGGCGGCCGAGCGCGGCAGCATCATCCACGCGGCACTGGAACGGTTCGTAGCCGCCTATCCCGATGCCTTGCCGGACGATGCGTTGACCCGTTTGATCGATATCGGTCGCGACATGTTCGGCGACACCCTTGCTAGGCCTGGAGTGCGCGCCTTCTGGTGGCCTCGGTTCCGGCGCATCGCCGACTGGTTCGTGGACCACGAGCGTCGCCGCCGGGAAGAGAGCGTATCTCCCGCCGCGGTCGAGGTCTCGGGCCGGTTGGAGCTTCCGGTATCGGGTTGCACCTTCACGCTCACCGCAAAGGCCGACCGCATCGACCGCCTGCCCTGCGGCGGGCTCGCCATCGTCGATTACAAAACCGGCATCGCGCCCACGGCCAAGCAGGTGCGAACAGGTTTGGCGCCTCAACTGTCTTTGGAAGGGGCGATGGTTGCGGCCGGCGCTTTCGATGGCTTGGCGGCGGGGACGGCCGCCGATCTCGTCTACCTGCGCCTTTCGGGGGGACGGGTTGTCGGCGAAGTGCGGGCCATGGGTGACGAGACGCCCGAGGTCTGTCGGGACGCGCTCGAAGGGCTGAAGCGCCGCGTCGCTGCCTATTGGAACCCGGACGTGCCCTATCTTTCACGTCCGCGGCCCATGTTCGCGGGCCGGTTCTCGGACTATGACCACTTGGCCCGCGTCCTCGAATGGTCGGTCGGCGGGGAGGACGGGAAATGAGCCTTCGCACAAACACCGCCGAACAGGCCGCCCGGATCACCGCCGCCGATCCCGGGGTCTCGGCTTGGGTTTCGGCGAACGCGGGGACTGGCAAGACCACGGTTCTCGTCAACCGTATCATCCGGCTGCTGCTGGCGGGGACCCCGCCATCGCGCATCCTCTGTCTTACCTTCACGCGCGCGGCTGCTGCCGAGATGGCGGCACGCCTCAATGAGGATCTTGGCAAGTGGGCGGTGATGGACGAAGCCGACCTCAGGGCCGAATTGACGGCGCTTCTGGGTGCGGACCCGGGGCAAGACCTAAGTCGGGCGCGTCATTTGTTTGCCGAATCTTTGGAGGTGCCGGGCGGTCTCAAGGTCCAGACCATCCACGCCTTCTGCGAATCCCTGCTGGCGCGCTTTCCCATTGAGGCCGGGGTCTCGCCCCACTTCTCGGTCATGGACGAACGCACGGCGGCCGAGCTGCTCCGGAACGTCCGCGACCGCGTGCTGGCGCGGGAGGACCTTGCTTATGATCTGCAGCATATGGCGGAACTGGTCGACGAGGACCAGTTTACCGACGTCATGCGCGAACTGCAGGCGAACCGCGGCAAGCTGCGCCGCCTTCTGAGCCGCCACGGGGGACGCCCGAAGCTGATGTCCGCCGTCCGTCAAGTTTTGGGGGTCGGCGAGGGGGACACTCCCGACAGCGTGATCGAACAGGCGTGTGCCCCTGGAGCCTTCGACGAAACCAACCTTCGGGCGGTTTGCCGTGCCCTGTCCCAAGGGTCGCCGAAGGATACCGAACGGGGAACGGCTCTGGCGGCATGGCTCGATGCGGGACCCGAGCGGCGGGCGGCGGGGTTCGAGACTTATATGCACCTCTTCCTCACGCAGAAACGCGAACCGACAATAACGATCATCACCAAGAAGGCCGCAGAAATCGACCCCGGTGCCGAGGAATCCCTGCGTGTTGAACAGATTCGCGTCTACGGCGTTTCCGAGCGTTTCAAAGCTGCAACCGTGGCCCATGCAACGTCGGCTCTGGTGACGGTCGGCGAGGCGTTGCTGGCGGCCTACGAAGCGGCGAAGGAGGCGCGTGCACTGTTCGACTACGACGACCTGATCCTCAAGGCCCACGATCTGCTCAAGGCCCAGGGTGGAGTGAACTGGGTGCTCTACAAGCTGGACGGAGGCCTGGACCACATTCTGGTTGACGAGGCCCAGGATACCAGCCCCGACCAATGGGAGATCCTCGACGCCTTGGGCCTCGAGTTCTTCTCAGGGGAGAGCGCCGGGGCGTTGCATCGCACCGTATTCGGGGTCGGCGACGAGAAGCAGTCCATCTACAGCTTCCAAGGGGCCGACCCGGCCGGGTTCGGGCACCAGAGGGATACCTTCGCCACCTGGGCCCAGGCCGCCGGAAAACCCTTCGCTCCCGTCGAAATGGCCCTCTCGTTCCGCTCCACATGGTCGGTGCTGGGATTGGTGGACAAGGTTTTCGCCACGGAAACGGCGTCAGTTGGTCTCACCTTTGGCGACAGACCCGTCCGCCACCTCTCCAACCGCGACGGCCAGGCGGGCCTGGTCGAGATGTGGGAGACGGAGATACCCATCGAAGAGGAGGAGCAGGACCCTTGGGACGCGCCCTTGGACCAGGTTCCGGCCCACAGCCCGCCGACGCGTCTGGCGGGGCGGGTCGCCGACACCGTCAAGGGCTGGATCGACCGAAAAGAGATCCTGGAGTCCAGGGACCGCCCCATCGTTCCCGGGGACATCATGATCCTGGTCCGCACCCGCACCCACTTCGTCGAGACGATGGTGCGGGAGCTCAAAAAACGCGGGATCCCGGTTGCCGGGACCGATCGTATGATTTTGACTGACCAGTTGGTGGTCATGGACATGATGGCGCTGGGGCGCTTCGCGTTGTTGGCCGATGACGACCTCAACACTGCGACGGTGCTGAAAGGCCCTCTGGCCGGGCTCGACGACGAGGATCTGTTCCGGCTTGCCCACAAGCGGACCGGGACGGTTTGGCAGGCGCTGGGCGCGGCGGCAGGGGACGATGCCCGGCTGGCCGAGGTGCACCGTAGGCTGAGCGACCTCCGCAGACGCGCCGATTTTGCCCCGCCTTTCGAATTTTTCGCGTACCTGCTGGGTCCCTTGGGCGGCAGGACCAAGTTGCTGGCCCGCCTCGGACCCGATGCGGGCGATCCCATTGACGAATTCCTGGCCCTGGCGCTTGCTTTCGAACGGGACCACGTGCCGTCCCTCCAGGGGTTTCTGCATTGGCTGGAGGCGGGCCGGGCGGAGGTGAAACGCGACCTGGAACAGGGTCAGGACCAAGTCCGGGTGATGACGGTCCATGGGGCCAAGGGTCTGCAGGCGCCGGTCGTCGTTCTGCCGGACACCTGTACGTTGCCTCCAGCCAACAAGGACCCCAGACTCAGGTGGCGCCTGGACGGAGATCTGCCGGTTCTCCTGTGGCCGGTGCGGCGCGAGAACGAAGGGTCGCTCAGCCGTGAACTCCGTGAAGAGGCGCGCCGCCGCCAAGAGGAGGAGTACCGGCGTTTGCTCTACGTGGCCATGACCCGGGCCGAGGACCGGCTCTACATTACCGGCTGGGAAGGCAAGCGGGGGCGGGATGACGACTGCTGGTACAATCTGGTGGCGGCGGCGTTGCGCAAAGAAGAAACCGCTTTCCCGGGGAATGCGGGCGAAACCGTCTGGCGCCTGACCCTGCCCCAGGAGACGGAGCCCGACCGGGCGCGGACGGCGGACGGTGCGGCGGCCCCGGCCGTGCCCTTGCCCGCCTGGACCCGGCGTCCCGTGCCGGCGGAGCCGAAGCCGCCACAGCCTCTCGCACCATCGCGCCCCGCTTCGGACGAGCCACCGGTGTCCTCTCCATTGAGCCCGGGCGACGAGGGACATTTCCAGCGTGGACGCCTGATTCACAGGCTTCTCCAGACCCTGCCCGACCTGTTGCCGGAGCGGCGGCGTGACAGTGCGCGGGCGTTTTTGGCGCGACCGGCGTGTGGTCTGGAGGGGGCGCACCAAGAGGCTGTTGCCGACGAAGTGCTGGAGGTCCTAGACGATCCGCGATTCGCGGTCCTCTTTGGCCCCGGAAGCCGGGCCGAGGTGCCTCTGGTGGGGCTGGTGGGCGGAATGGCGCTCTCGGCCCGGGTCGACCGCCTGGTGGTGATGCCAAGTGCGATCCTGGTGGTCGATTACAAGACCAACCGCTCACCGCCGGATAAGGCGAAGAATGTCCCGGCCCCGTACCTTGTACAGATGGCGGCCTACCGTGCTGCATTGCAGGCCATCTATCCGGACAGATCGGTGCGCGCGGCGCTGCTCTGGACGGACGGGCCGACCCTGATGGAACTGCCCGACGTTCTGCTGGACCGGCACGCTCCATAGAGGGTCAGGGTATCTTGACGGGACGGAGTTGTCCGCCTAGAGTCTGCGCCATATCCATGGGGGATAGCCTAGAGACCTATAACCTAATTCACAGGGTTGAAGAAAAATGCCGAAGACGGTTACAGACGATTCTTTTGATACCGATGTGATCCAGTCCGGGACTCCGGTTCTCGTCGACTTCTGGGCCGAATGGTGCGGCCCGTGCAAACAGATCGCGCCGGCCCTGGCCGATCTGGCCGACGAAATGCGTGACAGGGTCACCGTCGTCAAAATCAACATCGACGAGAACCCCATGACGCCGTCCAAGTTCGGCGTGCGCGGCATCCCGACCCTAATGATTTTCAAGGGCGGCCAGGTGGCGGCGACCAAGATCGGTGTTCTGCCCAAGAGCAAGCTGTTCGAATGGGTCGAGACGTCCCTTTAAACCGGAAGGTTTTCCCATCGCGGGGGGGTAACCCGGATCCCGCCGGGTGGCGGGGTCTCTCTTTTGTCCGGACCGGGAGAAAGTGGACATGACCAGCAGCAGTTTCGAGCCGCCCCGCCGGGTGCTCATGGGCCCAGGGCCGTCCGCCGTCCACCAGCGGGTTCTCGACGCCATGGCGAGACCGACAATCGGCCACCTTGACCCCGCTTTTTCGGACATGATGGAGGACCTGAAGGGTCTTCTGCGCGCAGCCTTCAAGACGGAGAACGTGCTCACCTTCCCGGTCTCGGCTCCGGGATCCGCCGGCATGGAGGCCTGCTTCGTCAACCTGGTCGAGCCGGGTGACACGGTGGTCGTCTGTGTCAACGGTGTCTTCGGCACCCGCATGGTTGAGAACGTGAAGCGCTGCGGCGGCACTCCCGTCGTGGTGGCTGATGAATGGGGGGCCCCGGTTGACCTCGACAAGGTTGCGGACACGCTGAAGGCCAATCCCGGCGTCAAGGCCCTGGCCTTTGTGCATGCCGAGACCTCCACCGGCGTGTGCTCGGATGCGGCGGCGCTCTGTCGGCTGGCGACGGATCACGGGGCGCTCAGCATCGTTGACACCGTGACCTCGCTGGGCGGGATCCCGGTCGAAGTTGATGCCTGGGGAGCCGATGCCGTCTATTCCGGGACCCAGAAGTGCCTGTCCTGCCCGCCCGGGCTGTCGCCGGTGACCTTTTCAAAGCGTGCCGCCGAAGTCGTGGAAACCCGCCAGACCACGGTCCGGAGCTGGTTCCTCGACGTCTCTTTGTTGCTCGGCTACTGGAAGGGCGAGGGGGCACGAGTCTATCACCACACGGCGCCCGTCAACGCGCTCTACGGCCTGCACGAAGCCCTGATCATGCTTCACGAGGAGGGACTTGAGGCGGCCTGGGCGCGGCACGTCCGGGCGCACCAGGCGCTGGTGGCCGGGCTCGAGGTCATGGGGCTGCAGATGCTGGTCGACAAGGCGCACCGCTTGCCCCAACTCAATGCAGTCCGGGTGTCGGACGGCATCGACGAGGCCGCCGTCAGAACCCGCTTGTTGGCCGGGCACAACCTGGAGATCGGGGCCGGCCTGGGCACGCTTGCGGGCAAAGTGTGGCGTATCGGCCTGATGGGTCAGGGCGCCGATCTGGGCTATGTGCAGATCTTCCTGATGGCGCTCGAACGAACCCTCTCCGACTTGGGCGTTAGGGTCCCGGACGGTGCCGAAGACGCGGCCCACGTGGCCTGGGGCGAGGCGGCCGGCTGAGAAGAAACCGGCGGCATCCGCTGTGTGCGGACGCCGCCGGGTATCGAATGTATTTGTTAGGGAACCTCAGTCACCCAGATCCGTTTTGAGGTCCTGGTACATCTGGTAGGCGTCTTCCGGCTTCATCAGTTCGTGCACCACCTTGGACACCGCCTGGATCATGGCCACCGGGCTATCGGACTGGAAAATGTTGCGGCCCATGTCGACGCCCGCCGCACCCTGGTCGACGGCCTTGTAGGCCATCTCCAACGCTTCCGGCTCCGGCAGCTTCTTGCCGCCCGCGATCACGATCGGCACCGGGCAGCCGGCGACGATGCGCTCGAAGCCGGACTCCACGTAGTAGGACTTCACGTAGTGGGAACCGATCTCGGCGGCGATACGGGTCGCCAGGCCGAAGTAGCGGGCATCGCGCACCATGTCCTTGCCGACGCCCGTCACGGCCAGTGTCGGGATGCCGTAGCGGGTGCCGGTGTCGATGAGCTGGATCACGTTCTTGATCGATTTATGCTCGAACTTGGCGCCGATATAAACCTGCGCCGCCATGGCCGCGGCGTCGAGGCGAATGGCGTCCTCGATGTCGACCGCCACCAATTCGTTGGACAGCTCGGTATAGATGCTCTGGCCGGCCGAGGCCCTGAGAACCACCGGCTTGCGGGTGCTGGACGGGACCATGGTCCTGAGTGCGCCGCGGGTGCACATGAGCACGTCGGCATAAGGAATCAGCTCACGGATGCCGATGTCGATGCGCTCCAGCCCCGTGGTGGGCCCCTGGAAATAGCCGTGGTCGAAGGCCAGCATGACCGTACGGCCGGTATCCGGGTTGAAGATACGGCTCAACCGGTTCTGCATGCCCCAGTCGAATGCTCCGGCCCCCTTGAGGAAGAAGGGCTCGTTCCGGGCCGGCTGGTCGAGCCCGAAGTCTTTGCCGTCCTTGATGTCGTCGAGATCAGCCATCAGTTTCCTCCGTTAATGATCCAATGGACTGCAAGCGGCCCTGTGTTTGGCGATTGGTTTATCCCGTCTCATCCCAAAAGAAAACCCCGCCGGAATGGGGCGGGGGGGGGGGAGGTAACCTCGGAACAGCCGGAGGCTCAGTTGTTCTTGGCGCCCTGGTTGATCCAACGGCGGATAATATTCCGCTTGGACTTGTCGATCATCGGCAGGTTGTGCGGCATCCGGACTTCGGGCGATGCCAGGCCTTCGATCAGACGGACCAGATTGCTGAGAGTCGCATTGCCGGGCTCGATGATACGACCGAACTTGGTCCCCTTCATGAGTCCCTCGTAGCTTCCCATATTCAATCCGCTTTTTTCGTATCCATCCTGTCCCGGAAGGTGGCATTCGAGGCAGTTCTCTTCCAGGACCGGCATGACATGGTCCTTAAAGCTGACGTCATTTGCAAAAGCGTCTCCCGCCGCGAACACGGCGGCCAAAACGGCCACGCCGGCCAATACGGCGCGTCCCGCCCGCGTGGTGGTGCCGAAGTGGATCATGAAACCGGAACTCCCTTTTCTATCTTATTACGATAGGGTTGTTTATACCGTAAAATTGCGGCCCGATTATGTCTTCTTCTTAATGCAGGTCGGACCAGATTTTGCGCTTGAGCGCATACATCATGCCCGTCAGCACCAGCAGGAAAAGCAGGGTCTTGATTCCCATGCGCTTGCGGTCCTGCAACTCCGGAGAGGCGGTCCATGCGAGGAAGGTCACGACATCCCGCGCATGCTGCGTCAGCGTGGCCGGCGTGCCGTCCTCGTATTCGACCATCTCGTCCGCCAATGGCGGCGCCATGGCGACCTGATGGCCGGGGAAGTAGTCGTTGTAATACATCCCGTCGCTCAATTCGAAGCCCTCTGGCGGCTCCTCGTGATAGCCCGTCAGGAGGGCATAGAGGTAGTCGGGGCCCTTCTTGCGGGCCTTGGCCATCAGCGACAGGTCCGGCGGCAGGGCGCCGACGTTGGATGACCGGGCCGCCTCTTCGTTGGCGAACGGATTCACGAACTTGTCCGTGGGTCTCGCGGGGCGCATGCGCAGATCGCCCTCCACCAGCACCTCGCCCTCTTCGTCGGGACCGGCGAAGACCTCATGCTCGGCGGCGATCTCCTTGACCTCGTCCCCCGTGAAGCCCAGGTCCTTCAGGTTGCGATAGGCCACCAGACGCAGCCCGTGGCATCCCGAGCAGACTTCGCGATAAATTTGGAAGCCACGCCTAAGCGTCGGTTGGTCGAAGTGTCCGACGATGCCGGAGAACCCCCATTTCTGGGCCGCCGGCGTGGGCACATTGCTTGCGGCCTGGGCCGCGCCGGTGCCGAGCGCGAAGGCCATGACGGCGGTCAGAACGATCTTATTCATGATCAGACCTCCTCGGTCTTCTTTGTGACGGCAGCGGCGATGCTTTCCGGCGGCTGGCCGGTCTTCTCGAGCCGGCTAACCAACGGAACAATGACCAGGAAGTGGGCGAAGTAGTACAGCGTTGCCCACTGGCCGATGGTGACGTAGGGCTCTTCCGCGGTCATGGCGCCGATGTACCCCAACAGGATGCAGTCGGCGATGAAGATGAGGAAGAACATCCAGGAAAGGGGCCGGAAGCGCATGCTCCGGACCTTGTTGCCGTCGAGCCAGGGCAACAGTGCGATGATCAGCACCGAGGCGAACATGGCGACCACGCCGGCCAGCTTGGCATCCATTACCCAGGACATGAACCAACTGAAGAACCAGAACTCGTCGGTGAAGGCGCGCAGGACCGCATAGAAGGGCAGGAAGTACCATTCCGGCACGATATGCAGCGGGGTCACCAGCGGGTTGGCTTCGATGTAGTTGTCCGGCTCGCCGAAGAAGTCCGGCGCGAAGAACACGAAGAACAGATAGAACATCATGAACCAGCCCAATCCGTACAGGTCCTTGACGGTGTAGTACGGATGGAAGGGGATGGTGTCCTGCGGCCCCTTGATGTCGATGCCCAGCGGGTTGTTCGACTTGTGCTCGTGCAGCGCCCAAAGGTGCACGAACACCAGGGCGAAGATCACGAACGGCAACAGATAGTGAAGCGAAAAGAAGCGGTTTAGCGTCGGATTGTCGACGGAGAAGCCACCCCACAGCCATTGCACGATTCCCTCGCCGACGAAAGGCACGGCCGAGAACAGGTTGGTGATGACCGTAGCGCCCCAGAAGCTCATCTGGCCCCAAGGCAGGACGTAGCCCATGAAGGCGGTGGCCATCATGGCCAGGATGATGAAGACACCGATGATCCACAGCAGCTCGCGCGGTTCCTTGTAGGAGCCGAAGAACATGCCACGGAACATGTGGATGTAGACGACGATGAAGAACATCGACCCGCCGTTCACGTGCAGGTAGCGGATCAGCCAACCGTAGTTGACGTCGCGCATGATGCGCTCGACGCTGAGGAAGGCGTAATCCACGTGCGGCGTGTAATGCATGGCCAGCACGATACCGGTGACGACCATGATGGCGAGCACGATCCCGGCCAGCGAACCGAAGTTCCACCAGTAGCTGAGATTGCGGGGCGTCGGGTAGCCCGAGCCCACCGAGCTGTCGATGAAACTGAAGATGGGAAGCCGGTATTCGACCCACTTGAGTACCGGGTTCTTAAATTCGATCTTGGATCCAGACATCTGACGACTCCCCCTAACCGATCCTAATGGTTTCGTCGCCGACGAAGGTGTAGGGCGGCACGAGAAGGTTCTTCGGCGCCGGCCCCTTGCGGATGCGGCCCGAGGTGTCGTAGTGCGACCCGTGACAGGGGCAGAACCAACCGCCGAACTCGCCTTTGGGGTCACTCGCCTTCTGTCCCAGCGGAATGCAGCCCAGGTGGGTGCAGATACCGACCATGATCAGCCACTCTGGCTTCTGGACGCGAGCGGCGTCGGTCTGCGGATCCGGCATGCTGGCACTGTCGTCCTTGGTCGCCTGCTCGATCTCCGCCGCCGTGCGCCGCCGGAGGAAGACCGGCTTGCCGCGCCACACGGCCGTAATGCTCTGACCTTCCTCGATGGGGCTGAGGTCGACTTCGGTCGACGACAGGGCCATCGTGTCGGCTGCGGGGTTCATCTGGTCGACGAAAGGCCAGACTGCCAGCGTCGCGCCGACCGCACCGACGGTGCTGGTCGCAAGCAGCAGAAAATCGCGGCGGCTCTCACCCTCTTCCGGCTTGCCAGAAGCCGTGGATGCCGTGTCCGTCATGTTAAGAAAAACCTTTCCTAAATCTGTCTTTCAGGGTTGCCAGCTTAGAAAGAAATACTTTTTCAGCACCTGAATAGGGCAGGGGTATAATCGAAATGACCTCGATTGGGAAGGCACAAAGTCAAAGCCTCCCACGATATATTGGGATATGCCGAACAAAAGTTTCAACTGTTTCTGGACTTAAAATCATGAGACTCGTCCTCTATCAGCCCGATATTCCTCAGAACGCAGGCACATTGATACGCACCGCCGCCTGTTTGGGGCTCGCCGTCGATATCGTTGAGCCCTGCGGATTTATACTCTCCGATTCCCGGATGAAACGGGCCGGGATGGACTACCTGGACCGTGCCGACGTGACCCGGCACGCCTCGTGGGAGTCGTTTGGGCGCTTTCGCCATGAGGCCGGAAACCGTCTGGTGCTCCTCACCACACGGGCGGCCTCCCCCTATACCGGGTTCGATTTCGCTCCGGACGACATGATTATGGTCGGGCGCGAAAGCGCCGGTGTGCCCGACGAAGTCCATACCGCCGCGGATGCCCGGCTTCGCATTCCCATGGTCAGTGGTATGCGATCGTTCAACGTCGCCGTCGCCGCAGCCATGGTGATGGGCGAGGCGTTGCGGCGGACGGGGAAGTTCCCAGAAGGGGGAGCGCCGCAAATATAGTGGTTTTACATTTTTCTATACGCTACATTTCGGGGGTTCGTCGATCGGGGCGAGGGAGACCTTGGGAATGAATGTTGTCGGCCGAAGCGTGTTGGGGGCGCTCGTGACGTTGGGGCTTTCCGGCTGTTCGAGCGGCCCGCTGGGTATTTCCTCCGGCAAGTGTGACATCGAGGTGGCGCGCCAGCTGACCAAGAAGGACTGGGGCCGGGCCGATGTCGTCGCCATCCGCATGCGCCAGAACGAGTTCACGCCCATGCTGGTCGAGTTCCAGAGCGGCAAGGCCTATATCCTGAGGCTGGTCAACGGTGACGAATGGGCGCACCGTTTCAAGTCGCCCGAATTCTTCGAGGCCGTCTCGGTCGCCGGCATAACCGAGGGAAGCGAAGAGCAATCTGATGTCTGCACGTCCCTGGTCACCATCCCGGCGGGTAAATCCTCGGAAGTCCGTTTCGTGCCGCTTCGGGACGGTCACTACGAGTTTGTTGACGAATTCCTTCCCTCCCCGTTCCCGGAAGGCCCCTCGGGACTCGTGATCATCCGCTAATCGGTTGCGGGAGGGCAGGTGCCCTGATTCCGACCCTATGAATCATTGCGCAGTTTCGCGATTGGCGCAATAATCGCGCCATTATAATGGCCGGAGGTCTTTGCCCTTGGACGTTTCAGGGTTGTCGAGGGTTTCGAGCCGGGTGGGGATGCCCCCAGGGGAGTGTAGGTATGGTACAGATGAGAAAGTTCATGATGCTCGCTGCCGTGTTGCTGTTGAGCGCCGGCTGCACGACGCCTTACGGCCATTATATATGGACCGGGCCTTTCTCTGTTGACGGTGACATGGCCGATGCGAAGGCGGCCAAGGCGCCCGAGGGATCGTTCAACGAGCACCTGCGGGTCAAGTATCTGGCGCTTTCCGAAATCGAATACGCGGAATCCGACTATGCCGATGCCGCCTACTATGCCCAGATGGCGGGGGCGGCCGGGTCCGGGGATACGCCGCAGCCGGCCCAGCCCGAAGGGGCCAATTTTATCGAGCCGGCAAAGTCGGTGGGCGAATTGCAGGCGGCCCGCAGTCGCCTGATGGCGGCGCTCGACAGCGGGGCTCGCGAGCGGTCTGCCGATCACGCTTCGACTGCTCAGGTCATGTTCGATTGCTGGGTCGAGGAACAGGAAGAAAATCACGAGTTCGACGAAATCATCGTGTGCAAGGGTGCCTTCGAGGAGGCCATGGCGACCATGGCGGAGAAACCGAAATCGGCAGCCGAGCCGATGGAGCCGGCGGCCCGAGATTATCTGGTCTTTTTCGACTTCGACAAATCGAACATTCGCGATGATGCTGCGGCCATTCTGGCCAAGGTGCGTTCCGCCATCGACAGCCTGGGGTCCAAGAAGCCCGTCGTGCTGACCGGCCATACGGACCGCGCGGGGTCGTATACCTACAACCAGGGGCTCTCCGAACGCCGCGCGGCCTCGGTCAAGGCCTGGCTGGCCGGAAAAGGCGTAAGCGTCACGCTGACGACCGGCGGCAAGGGCGAAACCGATCTGCGGGTTCCGACGCCGGATGGCGTGCGCAAACAGGAAAACCGGCGGGTTGAGATCCGGCTCGACTGACACCCGTTTTGGGGTCTGACGGGACGGGCGGCGTCTCCGGGCGCCGCCTTCCTTTTGCCATCAAATGTTCGCGAAAGGTTGCGTGGACTCGGCGAGTCCCCTACACTTCCTATCCAGGAACAGCGGTGGGGATCTCCGTTCGATGGTGATGAAATACGGACTTGTGGTGACGTTTGTCGCTTTCGTTCAGGCGTTTGCCAATCCTGGCGACGCGCTGGCGCAGAACAAGTCGTTTCTCAAGACGTCCCTCGCATCGAATCTGCTTCAGAGCCGAACCCAGGTCCGCATCCTCAAGGCGGATGACCAGGCGGACCTGACCTGTAAGGAAAAGGCCTTCGTTGCGGCTGAGGTCGTCAAGACCCCTGTCTTGCACCGGCTGAACGCTAAGGTCAGCGCGCGCAAGTGGCAGGAGCAATGGACCCTGAGCCGTTGCGGCCGGCCGGTCGGCTACCGCGTCTTCTTCACCGAGGTGGGGCAAGGCGGCGCGTATTTCTCTTTCGTGCAGAACCATTAATTCACTGCTTGCCACCTCTCCCCATGAGCCTGCTATAGTGCGTGCGGGTGGCTGGCGATCGGACGGGTCCCTCGCCAACCCGGTCAGATCCGGAAGGAAGCAGCCGTAACGAGTCCAGGCTCGGGTCGGTCGTCCAGCCCCCACCCTATCCGTTTGTCCCTCGGCCCAGCCCGAAGAGCCCCATGACCGAGCAGCCCCCCCCCCGACCAGCCGACAGGACGACGCCAGCCAGTATAGGGTCCTGGCCCGCAAGTACCGGCCGTCGAACTTCGCCGAGTTGATCGGTCAGGAGGCCATGGTCCGGACGCTGACCAACGCCATCACCTTGGGGCGGCTGGCACATGCCTTCATTCTCACCGGGGTGCGCGGCGTCGGCAAGACCACCACGGCCCGGATCATCGCCCTGGCCTTGAACTGCGAGCGGGGGCCGACCCCGGACCCCTGCGGGATGTGCGGGCAGTGTTTGGCCATTTCCGAAGACCGGCACATGGATGTCCTGGAAATGGATGCCGCCAGCCGCACCGGCGTCGATGACATCCGGGAACTTATCGAGTCCGTACGCTACCGACCGACCGGGGCACGCTACAAGGTCTATATCGTCGATGAGATCCACATGTTGTCCAAGAACGCCTTCAACGCGCTTTTGAAGACGCTGGAGGAGCCGCCCGAGCATGTGAAGTTCATTTTCGCCACCACCGAAATCCGGAAGGTGCCGGTGACGGTGCTCAGCCGCTGCCAGCGCTTCGACCTCAGGCGGATCGATATCGAAACCCTGGGTGCCCATTTCCGCGCTATCGCCGAGAAGGAGCAGGCGGCGATCGAGGACGGAGCGCTCCACCTGATCGCACGCGCCGCCGACGGCAGTGTGCGGGACGGATTGTCCCTGCTCGACCAAGCCATCGCCCACACCGGAGGTACGGTAAGCGAAGAGCAGGTCCGGGACATGCTCGGCCTTGCCGACCGGACACTGACCTTCGACCTGTTCGATGCCGTAATGCAGGGCCGCATCGAGGATGCGTTGGAGCAGATGGCGCACCAATATACGGCGGGCGCCGACCCGGTCGTGGTGCTGTCCGATCTTTTGGAATTCACCCACTGGCTGACCCGCATCAAGGTGGTGCCTGAAGCGGCCGACGCCCCGGGCGTGCCGGAGGCCGATCGGGTGCGCGGTCGCGAGATGGCGGACAAGCTGCCCATGCCGGCGGTGACCCGAGCCTGGCAGATGCTGCTTAAGGGACTGGGGGAGGTCCGCAACGCCCCCTTGCCTCTGCAGGCCGCCGAGATGGTCTTGGTGCGGCTTGCCTATGCCGCCGACCTGCCCAGCCCCGCCGAGGCCGTGGCCTCGCTGAAAGAGCAGGGCGGAAACGGCCCCGTAACCACAACTCCGGCCTCCCCAGCCCCTGCGGCCAACGGGACCGGGGGGCCGTCGGCCGTCGCTGCGCCGGCGCCGTCCATGCCGCCCCCGTCACCGCCTAAGGCCCCACGTGCCGCCCTTGGCGGAGCCGAGGCCGCTCCGGTACTCGAGCCGCCGCCTTGGACGGAAGATCTACCTCCGGAACCAGCGCCGTCTTCCGCCGAAACCGGAACGGTTGCCGACCCGGCTGACTTCCAGGCCGTCGTCGACCTGGCGGAAGAGAAGCGCCAAGCCATCCTGCACGCCAACCTGATCAACAACGTGCATCCGGTCTCCTTCGAACCGGGGCGTATCGAATTCCGGCCCGGCGACAAGGCGCCGTCCGATCTTGCCCACACCTTGCGCGCGTTTCTCAATGCCGAGACGGCGCGCAGCTGGCTGGTCGCAGTCTCCAACGAACCGGGGCAGCCGACCCTTGCCGAGAAGGCACAGGCGGCGGAGGCCGGGCTTCGTTCCCGTGTCGCCGGACACCCGCTGGCTCAGGCCATTCAGGAGGTCTTCCCCGGCGCGAAGATCGAAAAGGTGCATGAGATCGATCCCGCAGCCCAGCCGGGTGATTCGGACGGATTTTCCGAATCTCAAGACGATCAAGACAGCTAAGACCCCATGTCCTATTCGGACATAGGGTCTAAAGCAGGAACTTGTTTCCCGACGCGGTGCCCCAGGCCTCCAGGAAGGCGCCCAGGTGGGGCCGCGCCTCCATCTCCGCCTTGATGTATTCGATCACGTCGGCGACGGCGCGGTTGTAGGCTTCAAGCACCAGAATCCCGGTGTGGAGCTGCCGGCGCAGATAGACGAGATAGGTATTGAGCACGTCGGTTTCGCAGTAGTCGCGGATCTCCTGCACCCGGCCGTCGTCGAACATACCGGCCACCTGCGACCCGTCGACGCCGACCTTGCCGGGCAGACCGAGAGCCGCGCAAGCTTCGTTCATCTTGATGCGGGCCGAGGCGCCGTAATCGGAGAGCACCTCCAGCAGGTCGCAGTGCCAGTCGGCGGCATAGCGCGCCCCGTAGTTCTCCCACTTATTCGTCTTGTCGTGGAGTGCCGGGGCCGCGATGCCGTGGATCATCGCCCGGTATTTCAGCACCGGCAGGTCGAAACTGCGGCCGTTGAAACTGACGAGGCGCGGGCGGATGCGTTCGAAATGCTGGAAGAAGCCTTGCAGCAACGTCTTCTCGTCGTAATCCGCCTGGCCGCCGCTGCGCAATTCTCTGAGCAGGTAAACCTCTCCCGGCCCTTCGCGCTCGATATCGGCCTCCAGGAACGAGATCGCCACGACCTTGTGGAACGGTTGGCGGGGGAAGGCGTTGCGGCCGTCGGTGATTTCCAGGTGGTAGCGTTCGAGTTCGGCGCGCCGGGCCTCGACATCCGGGTCCGTGAAACCGGTCAGGCTCGGCACCGCATCTGTGTCGGGCACGGTTTCGATATCGAAGACGAACAGGGTTCTCATCTGCATGACTTCGCCTCCCTACCCTGCTATACACTGCATTCAACCCGACACCAAGCGTACGGAGACTCCGCCGCCATGAAGAACCTCGGCCAGATGATGAAGCAGGCCCAGCAGATGCAGGCCAAGATGCAGGAGATGCAGGACAAGTTGGCGAGCCTCGAGATCGAGGGGGCGGCCGGCGGCGGCATGGTCAAGGTCACGCTTTCGGGCAAGTACGATGTCAGGGCAGTGGAAATCGATCCCTCGCTCGTCGCGCCCGATAATACCGAAGTTCTGGAAGACCTGATCGTTGCGGCCTTCAGAGACGCCAAGGGCAAGGTGGAAACGGTCATGCAGGAAAAGATGGCTGAACTCACCGGCGGCGTGCAGTTGCCGCCAGGCATGCAGCTGCCGTTCTGAGCCTCCCGTGTCGAGCCCGCTCGATCACCTGATCCAATTGCTGGCCAAGTTGCCGGGCCTCGGGCCGCGCTCGGCGCGGCGTGCGGCCCTACATCTGCTCAAGAAGCGCGAGGCCTTGCTTGTGCCCCTGGCGCAAGCCATGGGAGCGGCGGCGGACACCATTACCAGATGTTCAGCCTGCGGCAACCTCGACGTGGCGGATCCCTGTGCTATTTGCTCCGATCCACGACGTGACGCCTCCGTAATCTGCGTGGTGGAGGACGTGGCCGATCTTTGGGCGTTGGAACGCGCCGCAATTTTCCGCGGACGGTACCATGTTCTGGGGGGGGCGCTGTCGGCGTTGGACGGGGTTGGGCCCGAGGACCTCGGGATCTCCAAGCTGCTGTCCCGGATAGCCCAGCCGGAGGTGTCGGAGGTCATCCTTGCTACCAACGCGACCGTCGACGGGCAGACAACCTCCCATTACATCGCCGAGCGGCTAGCGGACTGCAGCGTAACGGTCACGGGACTCGCCCACGGGGTTCCGGTGGGTGGGGAACTGGACTACCTCGATGACGGGACCCTAGGCGCGGCGTTGAAGGCGCGGCGGCCGGTGTGACGGGAATTTATCCCGATCGGAGAGGGTTTCGGATTGCCATGCCACGGGCGTTCCGGGACGGCCAATCCCTTATGGGAAGGACTGACTGACGGGCGGTTTGGGCCGCTGGGGGCATTTCTGTGGATAAGTTGGAGGGATTCTGTGCCAAGGCAATGGAAACCCTTGGTTTATCTACATGCAACGCGAAGCTTCCGATAAGGGACGCCAAGTCTAGTCCGTTGATTAAAAACGGGAAAATATTTTCCCCGGCGGGTGCGGTTTTTGAAAGCGTCTTTTCCTCAGGAGGTTATGACGCAGAACGGACATGGCTTCTGAATTGTGGACAAAAAGCGTGGGAATTGAGCCCATTGGGCCTTGGAGCCTGAAACCGGCGAGTTAAACCCAGAGCCGTCATCGTGCCTTGTCCAGGGTCCGGTTTAAAGGCAATGATCTCGTGCAGACGGTGAAAGTGGAACGCCGCCGTCTTTCGGTTTACGGAACAAAGACTCGCCTCCGTTTGTACCTGCTCGGACGGCTCTTCCGCATGGCTCTCACGATAACCCCCAAAGTGGGTTGTCCGGGGCAGCCCCTAGATCGTTTAAGGAAACAAGTCCGCCCGGCATACCGAAAGTAGTCGATTTGGATGCGGACTTTCTTTACTCTTCTTCTTTAAGGTCTGGGGTTCAATATTCCGTGGCCGGTGACAACATGGCAGTCAGAAAGGGGGGGCACGTTCCAGAGGTGTAAGCTGGAATGTCCCTGGACAGAAGTCGATGTTCAAGCTGCTTCGATATTTTTCCCAGACCAGTGCCATCGTGCTCACCGTG
This sequence comes from Rhodospirillales bacterium, assembly GCA_003354135.1. Taxonomy (GTDB): domain Bacteria; phylum Pseudomonadota; class Alphaproteobacteria; order Rhodospirillales; family GLO-3; genus GLO-3. Next base: position 87,569 of record PIVK01000002.1, on the reverse strand, counting down.
ATGGCTCTTCTCCTGGTTTGGCTCTACCGCGAAGATCAGCGCGCTGAATACATCAAACTGACGGAGGAGCAGACGGCCCTGCTGGCGACGTCGTTCGTTAACAGTTTCTGGCCCCAGTTCGGGGCTTTTCTCACCACCGCCGCCACCATGAATCCTGAAAAGCTGCGCGAGCGGGGTGAGGTCCGGGCGATCGGGATCGCCTTCCGGTCAATGGGCGTGGGCCTCCCCGTCTTGAAGGTCAAGATTTATACGGAGACGGGGAAAGTCCTCTATTCGCCGGATAAAAATGAACTGGGTAATGACGAGAGTAGCGATTCGGGTTTTCTGGCCACGGCCCTGAAGGGGAAAATCATCAGCGGGATTTCCTTCCGCAAAACCTTTCCCTCCTTTGATGGTCCCGTTACCGATCGCTACGTGATTGAGACCTATATCCCGGTCCGCCGCCCGGATGGAGCCTTGATGGGCGTCCTTGAACTCTATTCGGACGTCACGTCGTCCATGCATCGCATGACGGGGAACGTCATCGAATTAACCGCAATTGTAATCGTTATCTTCAGTGTGCTGTACGGCACACTGTTCCTGATCGTGCGCCACGCAGACGGCATCATCCGTTCCCAGCATCTGGCGCTGGACAATACCCGGCTCGTTCTCCAACACGAAGAAGAACGGTTCCGTGCCATCGCCGACTATACCTACGATTGGGAAAACTGGTTCGATGAGACAGCCAAGCCCCGCTGGCTCAACCCGGCCGTCGAGCGCCTGGTTGGGTACACGGTCGATGAATGCCTGGCCATGGACAACTATCCCCTGCCGATCGTGCACGAGGAGGACCGGGATAGGATTGCGGATCACTTGCGCGAGGCGTGCGAAGGAAATTTCAAGAACGATGTCGAATTCCGGCTTCTATGCAAAAACGGCACGGTTAAATGGGGGGGGGCCAGCTACCAGCCGATCTACTCGGATAACGATGAGTTTATAGGATCGCGTTGGTCGGTCCATGACATCACGGATCGCAAGCGGGCCGAGCAGAGGCTGGGGGATTCGGAGGCCAAGTTCCGGTTCGTGACCCAGTCGGTGGCCGATGCCATCGTCTCGATCGACCGCGATGGCCAACTCGTTTCCTGGAATGCGAGCGCCGAGCAGATCTTTGGTTATTCCGAGGAGGACGCGTTGGGCAGGAACGTGACTTTCATCATGCCGGAGGAGTACCGCGAACGGCATGCCACGGGCCTGAGAAATCTGCGGGAGACCGGGGACAGCGGCCTTCTCGGCACGGCCCATGAGTTCGAGGGGCTGCGGCGTAACGGGCAGAGATTCCCGCTTGAACTCTCGTTGTCCCGATGGACGATGGAAAATCACGCCTTCTTCACCGCCATTCTCCGGGACATCACAGCGCGCAAGACGGCCGAGAATGTCCTGATCGCCCAGACGGAGGAACTGGAGAGATCCAACGCGGAACTGGAGCAGTTCGCCTATGTCGCGTCGCACGACTTGCAGGAACCGCTACGGATGGTGACCAGCTACATGGGGCTATTGCAAAAGCGCTACGCGGGCACGCTGGACGACCAGGCGGACGAATTCATCGGCTTTGCCGCCGAGGGTGCCAAGCGCATGCAGCATCTGATCAAGGATCTGCTGCAATATTCCCGCGTCAGCACCGGAGGCAAGGCCTTCGCACCAACCGATTTCGAGAAGGTCTTCGATCTGGCCGTGATGAACCTGCAATCACGTATCGAGGAAACCCAGGCCGTCATAACCCATGACCCGCTGCCCGAACTGGATGCCGACGAATCGCAAATGGTCCGGTTGCTGCAGAATGTCATCGGCAACGCCCTAAAGTACGGCAAGCCCGACGTCACACCGACGGTCCATATTTTCGCGGCCCCCGGCGACGGGGGTTGGACCTTCCGGGTGGTCGATAACGGGATCGGCATCGCCCCCGAATACTTCGAACGCATCTTCATGGTCTTCCAACGCCTCCACGGGCGCGACGAATACGAGGGGACGGGCATTGGCCTGGCCGTGTGCCGGAAAATCGTCGATCGTCACGGCGGGCGCATTTGGGTCGAGTCGGAAAGCGGTGAAGGCGCCACCTTCGGGTTCTATTTGCCGGAAACCCAAGAGGCGGCGTCAGTCTCCGACTAGCTCGATTTTGGGCTGTGCCGGAACGGCATTCGCAGACGGTTCGTCCTCACCCAACTGCACCTCTTCGATCCGCTCCGCGCGGCGCAGAACCTTGTCCGTCGAGATGCGGATCTTACGCACATCCTCGGTGGTCTGACCAAAGTGGCTCTGCAGCTTCTCGACCCGGTCGTCAAGGCGCGTCATATCGTCCATCAGCAAGAGGAGTTCTTTCTGAATGACCCCCGCCTGCTCGCGCATGTGGGCGTCCTTGAGGATGGCACGAACGGTGTTGAGGGTTGCCATCAAGGTCGTCGGTGAGACGATCCAGACCCGGCGGCGAAAGGACTCCTCGACCACGTTGCGGAAATTGGCATGGATTTCCGCGTAGACGGCTTCGGACGGCAGGAACATCAGTGCGGACTCGGCCGTCTCTCCGGGTACGATATAGCGCTCGGCGATGTCCAGGATATGCTTGCGCAGGTCGGCGGCGAAGGCCCTCTCCGCCCGGGCGTGGTCCGCCTCCTCCTTGGCCGTGCCCAGCGCCTGATAGCTTTCCAGCGGGAACTTTGCGTCGATGGCGATGGATCCGGGAGGATTGGGCAGGTCGAGCAGGCAGTCCGCGCGCTTGCCGTTTCCCAGCGTGGCCTGAAAAGTGTAGGCCGATGGCGGCAGGGCGGAACTCACCAGATCATTGAGTTGGATTTCGCCGAAGGCACCGCGCGCCTGCTTGTTTCCCAGAATATCCTGCAGGCCCACCACCTGTTCGGACAGGGCGGCGATGTTCTTCTGCGCCGCGTCGATGAGGCCGAGGCGTTCATGCAAGCGGCTCATGGTCTCGCCGGTCTTTCGAGCGTGGTCGCTCAGTCCGTCGCCCAAGCGCCGGGCGATGGAATCCAGACGTACCTCCAGGGTTCGCGTGAATTGTCCCTGGGACACGGTCTGGGTCTCGGCGATCTGATGCAGGCGCCCGCCTTGTTCCGTCTGGGCATTGGCGAGGCGTTCCATGGTCTGGACCAGCAGGGCCAATTCGGCAGATGCCTTGGAGCGCCGCGTTAGCGCCACGATTACGGTGCCGATGATGGCGACCACCAGAACGATAGGCAAAATCAGCAGAACGGCGGAAGTGGTCATAATTGCGTCCTTTTTTCTCCGCAACAACCTTGCCTCAGTGTCGGTGGGGATGCAAACTTCCCTTATTCTTGGCACCGGGAGACCGATGATGCGGTTCTGGACTTGTTTTCTCCTTCTCTGTTTCACCGTCGTAAGCCCGCTGACTGCCGGGGCTTCGGAGCGCATTGTCGGTCTCGGCGCCCGAACGGGGCTTGAGGTGACGGTCTACAACGCCGACCTTGCTCAAGTGCGCGACATCCGCCGGGTTCTACTGGAAAAGGGCGAATCGCGGATCGTCTTCTCAGACGTTTCGGCACGCCTGCAGCCCGAGACGGCAACGGTCTCGGGACAGGGGATCGGGGTGATGGAACAGGGGTTCGAGACCAAGCCCATCTCGCCTCAGACTTTGCTCGCGGCGTCCGTCGGGCGTGAACTCGAACTGGTGCGGATCAACCCGGCGACCGGGGAAGAGACCGTGAGGCGGGCCCGCCTGCTCGCGGTTGCCAACGGTCCGGTGCTGGAGATCGACGGCAAGGTGCGGACCGGCTGGCCGGGGAGCTACCTGTTCGATGCCGTGCCTCCGGGGCTGCGTCCCAAGCCGGCCCTGATCTTACGCCTCAAGAGCGCGGATGCAGGGGAACGGGTCCTGGATCTCACCTATCTTACCAGCGGCCTGTCCTGGCAGGCCGACACGGTGGCCGTGATGGGACCCAAGGGCGATATGGGTCTGGACGTCCGGGCGACGCTGCGGAACGGATCCGGCGCCGATTACCGGAACACGTCGCTGAAACTGGTGGCAGGCGACGTGAACACGGTGCAGAGCCGGCGGACCCTGCGGGCTGCGGCGCCGATGCTCGAGGCAACGATGGCGGACGGCGTGGCCGAGCAAGCGGTTTCCGGCTACCACGTCTATTCCCTCGCTCGAAGCGTGACCCTCAAGGACGGAGAGACCAAGCAGGTCTCGCTGTTCTCCGCGCCTTCGGTGGCGGTAACGCGGGAACTGGTGGCGCAAGGGAACGGACAGATGTTTCACGGTCGTCGGCGCGAAGAAGCGGAAAGCAATGCGGCCATCGAACTGGTGATGGAAAATACCCGGGATGCCGGGCTCGGCATGGCATTGCCGGCAGGGGCGGTGCGGGTCTACCGCAAGGATGCCGCTGGCGGCCTCATCTACCTCGGGGCCGATCACTTGACGCATACGGCCATTGGCAAGACGGTGCGTCTCGGGGTGGGGCGAGACTTCGACGTTCCCGTGAAACGGGTCCAGACAGCCTTCACCCGCGTTGCCGACCGGCTGCATGAGGCGGCGGTTCGGGTGACGGTCTCCAATGGCGGAGCCGACGAGGTGACGGTGACGGTCCGCGAGCCGATCCCCGGCGACTGGAAGATGCTGGACGAAAGCCACCCCCACGACAAGGTCTCGGCCAACCGGGCAGAGTGGAGACTGACCGTCCCGGCGAAAGGGGAGACGGTGCTGACTTATCGCGTTCGGGTGCGGTTCTAGGGCGGATCGTGAAAAATCGAAGCTGCTTCGCGTCGCCGAATTCTCGCGGGAATTCGCTCTTTCCTTTTGAAATAGAGGACGGTTAACGACATAAACCGAGTCACGGCAATGACTCGGTTGATATCGATCTCTAGCCGCCTTCCCTTCCCCTGGAAGAAAGCCCGTCTCATGTATTCCATTACCGGTATCCGCGTGCGTTCCTATCAGCTGCCGCTCCGTGACTCCTGGCCGGTCGCGCGCGGGGTCCAAACCCAGCGCGATGGGCTGTTGATCGAACTCCAGACGGCCCACGAACCCGGGTTGGGCGATTGCGCCCCGCTGCCTAGCCACGGCACCGAAAGCATCGAGCAGGCGCAGGATTTCCTGCGCGAAATCGGGGAAGCCTTCCGCGGCGGCAAACCGGAAGGCCTGCTGGCGCGGCTGGGAAAGGCGCGCAAACGCTTTCCTGCCGCCTGTTTTGCCGTCGAGACCGCAGCGCTGGACCTTATCGCGCGACGCAACGCCAAGACCCTGTCGGGCTACATCGCGCCGGGGGCGCCGGAAAGTGTGGCGGTGAACGCGATGATTGGGGCGCTCGATGATGACGTGGTGGGCCGCTCCCGGACGGCAGTCGACGCGGGCTATTGTGTGGTGAAGGTGAAGGCGGGCCGAGGATCGGTGGCCGAGACCCTGGAGCGGACTCGTGCCCTGATCAACACCCTGCCGTCAGGAACGGCGCTGCGCCTCGACGTGGGCGGAGCCTGGGCCCCGTCGGAGGCGGCGGGGGCCTTGGATGCGCTCAAGGACCTGCCCATCGAATGCATTGAGGAGCCCTCCGCCGGGGCCGACCTGGAGCAGTTGGCGGGCCTCCAGGCGCGGGTGCCGTTTCCGCTGGCGCTGGACGACACACTGCGTATCCGTGGCGTCGATACGGTAATCGGGTCGCGCGCCGTCAAGCGCATCGTCCTGAAGCCCGCCGTGATCGGCAGCATCGGCGTAACGGCCCAGCTGGGGCGCCGGGCCCGGCGGTCGGGCCTCCAGGTCGTCGTGACATCGGCCTTGGACACCGGGGTCGGTGTGACGGCCGCCGCCCATGCCGCGGCGGCCGTGGAAGCCAACGCCGCACCGGCCGACCGCCAAGCCCACGGACTTGCCACGACCGGTTGGCTCGCCGCTGACCTGGCAACCGCGCCGCGGATTGCGGACGGTCGCCTTACCTTGCCTCAGAATCCCGGCCTGGGGTCGACCCTTCTGCCATCCGCCTGAGAGCCTTTCGGTCCACCTTGCCCAACGGGGTTCGGGGTAGGGAGCTCACGATCCGAACCGCGCGCGGACGCTCGGCGCTCGGCAAGGTCTCTCGACACCAGACGAGAAACTGGGATTCCGTCACGTTCCCAACCGCCACGGCGACCAGGAAATCTCCCCAGGTGGGGTCGGCCCGTGCGGTGACGGCCGCGTCCCGGACGCCGGGGCAACTCAGGATCTTGGCCTCTACGGAGGAGGGGTGGACGGTTTCTCCGCCCGTAATCAGAACGTCGTCGGCCCGCCCCCGAACGACGAGCCGGCCCGAGTCGTCGAATTTCCCCAGGTCGCCGGTGGTGAACCAGCCGTCCGCATCCAGGCCATCCCCCAGCCGACCTTGTGGATTGGCATATCCCGCCATTACCGCGGGCCCCTTGATCCGTATGCGCCCGTCGGGGGCAATCTCGACCTCCATCCCGTCCAGAGGCCGACCCACCAAGCCGGGTGTCCAGTCTTCGGGAAGAGTGGGCAGCGTTGCGACCTGGGAGGTTGCCTCGGTCAGCCCATAAGTTACCGCCACAGGCCAGCCTGCGGCCTGTGCACGCGTCGCCAGGTCCGCCGATAAAGGGCCGCCACCCACCAGGGCATGGCGCAATCCGGGCGGTGGTGTCTCGTTCGCGTCCAGCATCCGCGCCATCATCGCGGGGACCAGCGAAATGTGGGTGATCCCTCCACCATCCAGTGCCGCCCGGATTTCCGGGGCGTCGAAGCGTCCGAAAAACCTGACGCAGGCCCCGGCCTCCGCCGCACGGTAAAGGACCGAAAGACCGCCGATGTGGACAAACGGCAGCGGACAGAGCCAGCAATCTTCCGGTCCGAGGGGAATGCGGGCCCGGGATGCACGGACCGCGGCGACGATATTGGCCTCGCTCAGCATCACGGCCTTGGGGCCTTCCTCGGTGCCGCTGGTCGGAACGACGAGTCGGACGCCGCCAGGCACCGGGAAGACGGGGCCCTGGGCCGGCATCAGGGCCGACCCGGCCAATGCGCCGGCGAAGGCCAGCAAGGCGAGATTCTCGGCATGGTCCACAGGCACCGCCTCGCCAAGGGGCAATCCGGCGGCCACGTCCGCCGCGCGCCGGACAAGGGCCGACCAGGTCAGCGTATCGTCGTCGGTCACGAAGGCCGGGGCGTCGGGGCTCTTGGCGGCGTTCCGCTCAAGCCAATGGGCAATTGTTTCCGGACTCACGGCAATTCGCGCAGCACCCGGAGGCCGATATTGTAGCTCTTGACCCGGACGTCGTTCTTATAACGGGAGGCGGCCCGCGAAAGCTTGGAGAAATAATACCAGGAGCCGCCCTTGGTCACCCGGTCCCGGCAATACCCCTCGTGCCTGGGCCCGCCGTCCGGCGGGGCCCCCAGATGGGTTGGATTCCAGCAGTCCTCGACGTATTCCCAGACGTTGCCCGACGTATCATAGAGCCCGAAAGGGTTGGGCTTGAGCGAACCGGCGGGCGCGGACAATTTGCCGCTCCAGTCCGTGCCGCATTTCCGGCAGTTGGCGTTGCCGGTACCGATCTTGTCGCCCCACCAATATTCGGTCCGGGTGCCGCCGCGGGCCGCATATTCCCATTCGGCCTCGGTGGGGAAGCGGTAGACCTGACCGGTTTTGCGGCTGAGCCATCTCATGTACCGGCGCATTTCAGAATAATAGAGGTTGATCACCGGACGTCGCCCGCGGCCCCACTTGTGATCGTCGGGCCAGCGCGTGCAAGCCTTCTCCGTGTAGCAGGCCGCGTATTCGTCGAAGGTCACCTCGTAGACGCCGATGGCGAACGGCTTGGCGATGGTGACTTGGTGCGCGGGCTTTTCTTGTTTCTCACGGCCGTTGGCCCCCATCATGAAAGTGCCGGCGGGAACGACCGCCAACTCAGGGCAGACATCACAATCGCGAAAGATTTCCCCGGGAACGCGCTCCGGCTCACCGGCCGTGACACAGCCGGTGGCAGCGGCTATAAGAGGCGCCGTCAGCACGAGGATTCTGGCAAACCGAGTGATCATGATTTTAAACAGGTAGCTCCACGTTCGGGACTGGTCAAGCGTTGCTGATTGACCTATATCAAAGTGATACCGGTTCGCAATCTCTATATAACGCCGATGCAGATGAAAACTCAGATCAATGAACCCCGTTACAAGGGGCCGGCGCTGATGCTTTCCGCCGGATTTCGGCCCTTTTTCTTGATGACCGTCCTTCATGCCGCCTTCTCGGTCTTGGTCTGGACCGGCATCTACGCCCACGGCATGACTTTCCCCGTGGCCGTGAGCCCTGCTCTCTGGCACGGTCATGAAATGGTGTTCGGCTTTGCCGCCGGCGCGATGGCCGGTTTCCTCTTGACCGCCGTCCCCAACTGGACCGGCAAGGACCCAATCCACGGCAACGAATTGGGGATTTTGGTGGCTCTGTGGCTTCTGGGCCGAGTCGGCATGTGGTTGGTCGACTTGATCCCCGCCTGGGCGGTGGCGGTTATGGACATTGCCTTCTTGCCGGCACTGGGTGTCTTCGTGGCGCGCCAGATCGTCGGCGCACAGAACAAACGCAACTACGTCTTTCTTAGCATAATAGGTGCCTTCGCGCTCGGGAATATCCTTTTTCATGCCGAGGCGCTGGAACTTGCCGGGACCAGCAATACGGGCCTCTACCTGGGCCTCTACGCCGTGATCATGATGGTGACCCTGATCTCGGGACGCATCGTGCCTAACTTCACTGGCAGCGGGCTGCGGGTCCAGGGAATCCTGGTCGATGTGAGCACCGATCCCAACGTGGAAAAGGGCACCGTGCTGTCGGTTCTTATTGCCATGTTGGCCGATTTGGCCCTGGAAGCCGGGCCGATCACCGGCTTGCTGGCCGCCGTTGCGGCGATCTTCCTAGGCCTTCGCATGCGCCACTGGGCGACCGGCCACACCTTTGGTTTCCCCATCATCTGGGTCTTGCACCTGGGTCACGTCTGGTTGGTGGCGAGCTTCGCCTTAAAAGCGGTTGCCGATCTTACCGGGCTTCTCGATCCCACCGTGGCCATGCATGCTTTGACCGCAGGCGTAGTCGGCACCATGGTGATGGCGGTGGGTTCGCGGGCAGCGCTCGGCCATACCGGGCGCCCGCTGGTGCTGGCCAAACCCATGCCATGGGCCTACCTGCTGGTGACCGTGGGCGGGCTGATCCGTGTCCTGGGGCCAGGGGTGCTGCCTTTCGAGTACGCCACCGTCATCGCGGTCTCCGGCGTCGTTTGGGCGGCGGGGTATCTGATCTTCGGGGTGGTTTACCTGCCGATCCTAACCAAGCCGCGGCCCGACGGGCGGCCCGGCTGATATGGCCGAGGGCACGATCGGAATGTTCCGAGTCGTTTCGTGGCGCACCTTGGTATTATTCCGTGAATCGTCATCTACACCAATATGATAGAGCGGATTCACGCGAGAATTCGGCGCCACGAAGTGGCTTCGATTCCTCACGGTTCGCTCTAGATCAGTCTTCCGCCACCTGACAGTACTCGCGGAGGCGTTCCACGGCTTCGAGAATCACCATATGCCCCTTGGAGGTGACGCCGATGTCCTTCAGCTTGGCGAGTGCGCGCGACAGGCTTTCCGGCTTCATGCCGAGCCGTGCCGCAATAAGGGACTTGTCGTAGGGAAGCCGGACGTCGGCCGGACCCGTCTCGATCTCGCAAAGGCCCAAGATGAAATCGCCCAGCCGCTGCGAGGTGGAACGCGCCTGGAGTTGCTCGATATGGTGCACCAGGTTGTGCACTCGCATGGAAAGAGCGCCTAAAAGCTGAACCGCCAATTCGCCGTCGCTGCGGATACGCCCCAAGAGAGCGGAAGCGGGGATTTCCAGCAGACGGGCCCGATCCACCACCTCGGCGCTGGCCGGGTAGTTGTTGCCGAAGAAGATAGCGGCCTCGGCGATGGTGTCGCCGGACTTTCTGATGGAGATCACCGTCTGCTCGCCATCTGGCGTGTCACGGAACATCTTCACCCAGCCGTCCAGCAGCAGGAAGAAGTTTTTCGCTGGCTCTCCGCGCAGGAACAAAATCTTGCCCCGCCCATGCTCCACCAAGTGGGACTTTTCGATCAGCGAATTCAGGGTCTCATCCGGCAACCCACCGAACAGCGGATTGCGACGCAGGACCTCCATGTCCTTAGCGGTCATGAACTTGGCGTTCATGGGCAATAACCCCGAATTCCCTCCGGAGGCATCATAACCCTATTTGGACTAAAGCGAGAAGGCCCTTTCGATCTTGGCGATGCGGATCGACTTGGCTTCGATGGGCGTCTCGTAGGCGGGGCGGTTGCCTACATAAAGCACACCCATGTTGAAACCATCGTCACCCAGGAGCCGTTTACCAGCCAACTCCGGATCGGACGTCGGCTCTGCCGGGGCCGGACGCACGATGTCCTTCCAGCCACGCTGTTCGGGGCGGAAGGTGACACAGGGGCTCAACACCTCGACGAAGGAGAAGCCCGGGTGCTGAATTGCCTGGGCAATCAGCTCGGCGACGTCATTGGGATTGCCGGAGAAGCTCCGCGCGATAAAGTTGGCGCCCGCCGACAGGGCCACGCCGAGCGGCAGGAACGTACTGACCCCGGTGCCATAAGGGGTGAGCTTGGAGCCCTCCCACTCGCAGTCGGTGGTCGGCGAGGCCTGGCCCTTGGTCATGCCGTAGACCTGGTTGTCCATCACCACGTAGGTGATATCGACGTTGCGCCGACAGGCGTGCAGGAAATGGTTGCCGCCGATGGAGAACCCGTCTCCGTCCCCGCCCATGCAGAGCACGGTGAGATCGGGCCGTGCGATCTTGAGCCCACTCGCCACCGCAAGGGCCCGACCATGGACGCCATGGAACCCGTAGACATTGGTGTAGGCGGGAATACGCGACGAGCAGCCGATGCCCGATACGATGGCCGCATCCTCACGCGGGACGGCGAGCGCGGCCAGCGCCTTGGTCACCGACGCGAGGACCGAGAAGTCTCCGCAGCCGGGACACCAAACGGGCTTGTAATCTGACTTGTAGTCCTTGGGAGACAACGAGGCCGTGGCGTTGACCTTGTTCATGACATCAGCTCCTTTTCTGGCCATCCGTCAAAAGGGTCTGGACCTGCAGCGGCCGGATGGGCAACGGTCCCGGCTGGGCGAAGACCTCGGGTTCAAAGGGTAGGTCGTAGAATGCGCGAAGATACCGGTAGAACTGGCGCGAGTGGCTCTGTTCCACCACCAGGATCCGCTTGGCGTCCTTTACTTCCGCTTCCAGCCTGTCTGTCTGCGCCGGCATCAGCAGGCGCAATGACACCACCTTGACCTTCCCGCCTTGGGCGCGGACCATCTTGGCGGCTTCCAGGGCCGGCCCGGTGGACGACCCCCAGGTCAACACCACCGTCTCGCCCTCGCCGTCGATCTCGGCCCAATGATCGCCGAAGGCGAAGGTCTCGAGCTTGCGGGCCCGCTTGTCCAACTGGGCCAAATGGTCCTTTGATTGACTGGACGGGCGTCCGCGTTCCGTATGCTCAAGGCCGTCGGCGACATAGGTCGTGCCCGGCGTGCCGGGGGTGGCCATGGGCGACACGCCGCTTTCCGTTAAGGCGTACCGATTGTAGTCCTCCGTCCCGGGAAGCGCAGTCAGGCGTTTGGCGACATGGGGCTGCGCCTTGGGCCGGTCGGCCACCGTCCGGGATTGTCCAAGCTGCTGGTCGCTCATGAGGATGACCGGACACTGCAGGGCCTCGGCCAAATGCACCGACCACTGGGCGGTGAAGAAGCAGTCGGTGATCGACGTTGCCGCGGTGACGATATGCGGGGCGTCGCCGTGCAGCCCGTAGAGCGCGATGTTGAGGTCCGACTGCTCTGACTTCACCGGGATGCCGGTAGACGGGCCGCCGCGCTGAACATTGACCACCACGATGGGGACTTCGGCCGCGACGGCGAGCCCGATGCTTTCCATCATCAACGCCAAGCCGGGACCGGAGGTCGCGGTCAACGACGGGATGCCGCCGAAGGACGCTCCGATGATCATGTTGATGGACGCCAGCTCGTCCTCCGCCTGAACCATGGAGCCGTCCAGCTTCTCCAGGTTGGGAGCCAGCCATTCCAGGATTTCGGTTGCCGGCGTGATGGGGTAGGCGGCGACGAAGCGCATGCCGGCCCTGAGCGCGCCGAGCCCGATGGCTTCGTTGCCGCTGATGTTCCAGCGCTCCTTGCGGTCAGTTCCAATCGACACCGGCAGCCGGTAGTCCGTCCGGGCTCCCTTGACCGCCTTGCGGCCCGCCTTGACGGCGGCCATAGAGGCACGGATGGCGTCTACGCCCTTGCGTTCCAGAGCCTTGGTAATGGGAGCAACGACTTTTTCTTCCGACAAGCCGATCAGGGTCGACACAGCCCCCAGCGCCACCATGTTGGGGCGTCCGCCCGGGACCTCCTTGGCGACCGTAGCCAGGGCCAGATCCGCCTTGGCGGCCGGCTGTTTGGCCAGCGCGGCAGGCATCTCGCCCGCTTCCGGGTCGCTGAGGATAAGACTGCGTTCATCCAGCGGAATTTCGTCCACGAACCGGTCGATGTTCATCCAGTCGAAAGCGACCATGATGTCGAAGACATTGTTGGGCGCTATCACGGGCTCGGACGACAGGCGCACGAAAGCCGCTGCCTCGCCACCTCGGATCTGTGGACCCGAAGAGCGGGTCATTTGCCCGTACCAGCCCGCCTTGGCCGCCGCGTCGAGCAGCATTTGACCGGCCGTCATCACGCCCGCACCGCCGCTGCCGGTGAAGGCGATGGAAACGGTCTGCCGGGATGCTGCCTTGGCGGTGGACCGTGCTTTGCCGGTCTGGGTTCGAGGCTTGCGTTTGACCGCTTTCGTAACGGTACTTTCGGCCGGGCCGTCCGGGGGCATGTCTCGCTCTCCCTTTACAGGTGGTGCCCCGCCCTATTCGCCACGTTAAACGCGTGAAATATTATAGAACGACGGCAATCATATGTCGAATTGTTGTAGGATACCCAAACAGATGATTTTTGCAAGTGCGAAATTGGCTCGCAGACGCAAAAATCATGGCGCGGATTCCGAGGGTCTTTCCTCTCCGTTCCTGAAAAGCGCTGTCACCTTTGACCTGGAGACCGGAAAGAGAGGCGGCGGCATCCTCTTCAAGGTTTCGTTCGGGACAAGATCGAACCCTTTTAGCCCAGAGACGTAAAGTAAAGGGGCGGCGGGATTATCCCGCCGCCCTTCGTGGCAAAACCTGAGGAAGCGTTATCACCGCACCTTGGTATTACTCGGCCGCTTCGGCTTCCTCCTCCTCGCCGCCGGTCGACATCTCAGCCAGCTTGAGGTAGACGGCGCGGCGGCGCTTGAGTTCCTTCTCCGCCATCTCGACCAGATGGGCAAAGCGTTCCGGATTGCGGCGCTTGACCTGGTTGAAGCGGTTCTCCTTGGTGAGATAATCGTCGAGCGCCACCGTCGGCTCCTTGCTGTCCAGGATCAGCGGCGGCTTGCCGGTACCAAGCTTTCTGGGATCGTAGCGGTAGAGCTGCCAGTAGCCGGAGTCGACGGCCATCTTCTGCTGATCGATCGCCATCTCCATCGGATAGCCATGCTCGATGCAAGGCGAGTAAGCGATGATGAGCGAGGGGCCGTCATACGACGCCGCCTCCTCGAAGGCCTTCAGCGTTTGAGCATCCTTGGACCCCATGGCTACCGAGGCGACGTAGACGTTGCCGTAGATGATCGCCATCATCCCCAGGTCCTTTTTCGGCAGCTCTTTGCCCGCTATCGCGAACTTGGCGGCCGCGGCGAAGTTGGTCGCCTTGGACTGCTGGCCACCGGTGTTGGAGTACACCTCGGTGTCCATGACCAGGATGTTGACGTTCCGGCCGCTGGCGATCACGTGGTCCAGGCCGCCATAGCCGATGTCGTAGGCCCAGCCGTCGCCGCCCAGGATCCAGACGGTCTTCTTGACCAGATAATCGACCAAGTCCTCCAGGTGCCGGGCTTCCGCCGACTTGACGCCCTTCAGCTTCTCCTTCAACTCGGCGACCCGGTCGCGCTGGGTGCGCACGCCGGCCTCGTTCGATTGGTCGGCACCCTTCAGGGCCTCCACCAGATCGGCACCGATGTCCGGCTTTAGGACCTCCAACAGTTCCTTGGCGTGGTCGTTGTGCTTGTCGAGCGCCAGGCGCATGCCGAGGCCGAACTCGGCGTTGTCCTCGAACAGCGAGTTGGACCAGGCCGGTCCCCGGCCCTCGCAGTTTTTGGTGTAGGGGGTGGTCGGCAGGTTGCCGCCGTAGATGGACGAGCAGCCGGTTGCGTTGGCAAACATGGTGCGGTCGCCGGATAGCTGGGTAATCAGCTTGATGTACGGCGTCTCGCCGCAGCCCGCGCAGGCGCCCGAGAACTCCATCAGAGGCTCTGCGAACTGGCTCATCTTGACGTTGGCCTTCAAGAGCGTGCGGTCCGCTTCCGGGATTTCGAGAAAGAAGTCGAAGTTCTCCCGCTCCTGCTCCACCAGCGGCGCCTGGGGCTCCATGCGCAATGACAGGCGGTCCGGATTTTTCTTATCCTTGCCGGGGCAGATCTTGACGCAGAGCTGGCAGCCCGTGCAGTCCTCGGCCGCGGTCTGCACCGTGTACTTGGTGTTCTCGCCGAACTCCTTGCCCTTGTAGTCCATGGACTTGAAGGCGGCGGGCGCTTTGTCGAGCTCGGCCGCCGGGTAGGCCTTCACGCGGATCGCCGTGTGCGGGCAGATCAAGGCGCACTTGTTGCATTGGATGCAGAGCTCTTCCTCCCACACCGGGATGTCGAACGCCAGGCCGCGCTTCTCCCACTTGGTGGTGCCGAGCGGCCAGGTGCCGTCGATGGGGAAGGCGCTCACGGGCAGCATGTCGCCCTGGCCGGCCATCATCACGGCCTGCACCTTGCGGGTGAGTTCCGGCGCCTTGTCGGATACCATCGGCGGGCGGTCCCAGTTGGCCGTCGCCTGGTTGGGGACGGTCACTTCGAACAGGTTCTCGACCGTAGAGTCCACGGCCTTGAAGTTCTGCTCGACCACGTCCTTGCCCTTGGAGCCGTAGGTCTTCTCGATCGCCTTCTTGATCTGGGCGATCGCCTCGTCCCGGGGCAGCACGCCCGAGATGGCGAAGAAGCAGGTCTGCATCACCGTGTTGATGCGCCGTCCCATGCCGGCCGCCAACGCCACCTCGGTGGCATTGACGACATACATCTTGCATCCCTTGTCGATCAGGTCCTGCTGAACCGCCCGCGGCAGCTTGTCCCAGACCTCGTCCTTGCCGTGCGGCGAGTTGAGGAGGAACGTGGCGCCTGGGGCGGCGTATCTCAGCATGTCGATCGCGTTGATGAAGTTGAATTGGTGGCAGGCCAAGAACTCCGCCTTGTCGATCAGGTAGGCCGACTGAATCTTGTTCTTCGAAAACCGCAGGTGCGACACCGTCATGGCGCCGGCCTTCTTCGAGTCATAGACGAAGTAGGCTTGGCCGTAGTTTTCGGTGTTCTCGGAGATAATCTTGATCGAGTTCTTGTTGGCGCCCACCGTGCCGTCGGCGCCCAGACCGAAGAAGACCGACCGTTTGACGCCCTCGGGCTCGGTGTTGAAGGAGGCATCGTAGTCGAGGGACAGGTTGGTCACGTCGTCCGTGATACCGACGGTGAAGCTGCGACGCGGCGCATCCTTCGTCAGTTCGTCAAACACCGCCTTGATCATGGCGGGGGTGAACTCCTTCGACGACAGGCCGTAACGCCCGCCGATCACCACCGGATCAACCGCCGCTGCACGCAGTCCGGCCGCCTTGGCTTGGGCCAGGGCCGTCACTACGTCCTGATAGAGAGGTTCGCCCAGGGCGCCCAGTTCCTTGGTGCGGTCCATGACCGCGATGGCCTTGACCGAGGTCGGCAGGGCCGAAACGAAGTGATCCATGGAAAAGGGACGGAACAGGCGGACCTTGAGAACGCCCACCTTCTCTCCGGTTGCCGTGAGAACATTCACCGCCTCATGCGCGGTGTCGGCGCCGGAGCCCATGATGACGATGACCTTCTCGGCGTCCGGCGCGCCCACGTAGTCGAACAGATTGTACTGGCGGCCTACCGTCTTGGCGAAGCGATCCATGGTCTGCTGGACGATCTCCGGGCACTGAATATAGAAGCCGTTGCGGGCCTCCTGCTGCTGGAAGAAGGTGTCCGGGTTCTGGGCCGTCCCGCGGATAACCGGGTTGTCCGGGGTCAGCGCCCGCTTGCGGTGCGCCTGGATATCCTTGGCGTCGATCATGGCGCGGATGTCGTCGTCGGACATCTCCTCGATCTTGGCGACTTCGTGCGAGGTGCGGAACCCGTCGAAGAAGTGCAGGACCGGCACCCGGGACTTCAGCGTTGCCGCCTGGCCGATCATGGCCATGTCATGAGCCTCCTGGACCGAGTTGGAGGCCAGCATGGTGAAGCCCGTCTGGCGGCAAGCCATGACGTCCGAATGATCGCCGAAGATCGACAGGGCGTGCATGGCAATGGTGCGTGCCGAAACATGCATGCAGAACGATGTCAGTTCGCCGGCGATCTTGTACATGTTGGGGATGAACAAGAGCAGCCCCTGCGAGGCGGTGAAGGTGGTCGTCAGGGCGCCCGACTGCAGCGCCCCGTGCACCGCGCCGGCGGCACCGGCCTCGGACTGCATTTCCATCACCTCGGGAATCGTGCCCCAAATATTTTTTATGCCGGCAGAAGTCCGGGCATCCGACGTCTCGCCCATGGGCGACGACGGGGTGATGGGATAGATGGCGATCACCTCGTTGGTCCTATGTGCAACCGACGTCACCGCATCGTTGCCGTCGACCGTGATCATTTTCCGCTCAGACATGCCTCTTGCTCCTTAAGCTCTCTACCTAGCTTCCGCCGCGTCTCTATATTTCCCGTCGAGACTGCCGTCCCGGCATCACCGACAAGGGGCGATTTTGTCCATGCTGCAGCGCACAACGGCCCGCCACCATAAGCGACCCGTTATCTCTGGGCAAGGCCCTATTGAAAGAATGGAATGAACGCCCGGACTGACGTGAAATATTATTGTTTCCTCCCTCGGTCCGGACGCCCCGGTGTTACCCGGAGGCACACCTCCCCTTCCAAATCCGGCGGTATATTATCCGCCGCTAAAGAATCATTCAACCCGCGGAAATGCGGGAACTTCAGGCCCCCAGTTTCCGGTGTCTGAGTGCCCACCTTGCGGCGGCACGGACCACTGCCGAAGGATCTTTCAGCAGAGCCATCGCCGTCGGGGCCAGGGCGGGATCGCCGCTGTTGCCGATGGCGATCAGGGTGTTGCGGACCATACGGTCCCGACCGGTGCGTTTGATCGGCGAACCCTTGAAGACCTCGCGGAACGCGGTGTCGTCCAAGGCCGCGAAGTCGGTAAGGCGCGGTGCCACCAACTCGGAGCGTGGCTGAAAGGCATCCTCCTTGGTCGGTTTCATGTACTTGTTCCACGGGCAGACGGAAAGGCAGTCGTCGCAGCCGTAGATACGGTTGCCCATCCGCGCCATCAGCTCCGGCGCGATGTCGCCCTTGTGCTCGATGGTGAGATACGAGATGCAGCGCCGGGCGTCGATCCGGCGGGGATTATCGACGGTAAGGGCGCCCGTCGGACAGGCCTCGGCACAACGGGTGCAGAGTCCGCAGGAGTCCTTGTGGTCTTGATCGGGGTCGATTTCGAGGGTGGTGAAGATCTCGCCCAGGAACAGCCAGGAGCCGAACTTGCGCGAAACCAGGTTTGTGTGCTTGCCCTGCCAGCCGATTCCGGCCCGCGCCGCGCAGGGTTTCTCCATCACCGGGGCGGTATCGGTGAAGACCTTGACGTCGCCGCCTTCTTTCTCCACCAGCCAGCGGGCGATCTGTTTGAGGCGTTTCTTAATCAGGTCGTGATGGTCCCTGCCGCGCGCATAGACACTGATGACGCCGCGGTCGGGGGACCCGAGCCCTTCCAGCGGATCGACCGAGGGGCCGTAGTTGAGGCCCAGCACGATAACGCTCCTGACCTCCGGCCACAGGCTTCGGGGGCTGGAGCGCCGGTCCTCGGTTTCCGCCATCCAGGCCATATCGCCGTGGCGACCGTCCTCGAGGTAGGCGCGCAGCTCTGCTCTTTGCCCCGGCGTCGGCTCGGCAGGGGCGAAGCCCACCGCATCGAAGCCCAGGCTTTCCGCTTTTTCCCGGATCGCGTCCTTGAGGGTGTCGCTTTGGTCCATGTCCTTATGCTATCTAGCCGGAGCGCCGGAGGCTACCGGCGTTGACCGAAAAGAGGATCCCTCATGGCCGATACGCCGAGGGCTGTCGTTCTCCTGAGCGGCGGACTGGATTCGACGACCACGCTCTCCATCGCCAAGGCGCAGGGGTTCGAGGCCTATGCGCTCACCTTCCGTTACGGCCAACGCCACGCGGTCGAGATCGAGGCTGCGGGACAGGTGGCCGCGGCCCTGGGGGCTACACGCCACACCGTGATCGACATCGGCCTGGGCGACATCGGCGGCTCGGCGCTTACCGACGACATTGCCGTGCCCAAGGGGCGCGGGGCGGACGAGATGGGCCAGGGCATCCCCGTCACCTATGTTCCGGCGCGCAATACCGTCTTCCTCTCCTTCGCCTTGGCCTGGGCCGAGGTGCTGGAGGCCCGCGACATCTTCATCGGGGTCAATGCCCTGGACTATTCCGGTTATCCCGATTGCCGGCCCGAATTCATCTCCGCCTTCGAGGACGTGGCCAACCTTGCCACCAAGGCGAGTATCGAAGGGACGGGCAGATTTAACATCCATGCGCCACTCATTGATCTCACCAAGGCCGACATTATCTCCAAGGGGATGTCGTTGGGCGTCGATTACGGGCTCACCACCAGTTGCTACGACCCGGCCCCCGATGGGGCCGCCTGCGGGCAGTGCGACGCCTGCCTGCTCCGGCTCAAGGGATTCGCCGAGGCTGACTTGGAAGATCCGGCAAAATACGTTTGAGGCAAGGGAACGGTAACCGAGATGACCGAGATCCACTACAAAGGCATACACCACCCCGCTTTCGTCACCCAGGATATGGGGAAGACCATCCGCTTCTGGCGCGATCTTCTGGGCCTAAAGTTGATCTATACGGTCGGAGGTCCGGGCGATCGCCAGGCGTTTTTCGATGCCGGACTTGGCAACCGGCTGGTCTTCTTCGAATGGCCGAATGTCGAGGATATCCCCTACAAGCGCCACGGCGAACCCCAGGACGGGCCATGCGTCTTCGATCACGTGGCCATCGCGGTGGCGGACGAAGAGAGCCTGTGGGAGATCATGGCGCGCCTGGATGCGGCCGAATTTCCGGTGTCGGACATGATCGATCACGGGTACTGCCGGTCCATCTACGGCTACGATCCCAACCGGTTGCCCATCGAATTCCTATGCCCGTCTCCCCGGGTGGACCTGGACCGGCTGCCCGTGTTCGCCGATACGGATCCTGTCGAGGCGGCGCAGGAAGGTCCGGACCCGCAGCCCGGCCATTGGCCCGAGCCCGAGCCCATCGTCGACGAGGAGCGTCTGATCGCGCCCGGCGCCGGGCGAGAGGATTTCCCCAAACGGAATCTGGAGTGAGAACGGGTCGTATGATAGGCTGACGCCTATGGTCGAGGTCGAACAAACTCCCGTTCTTACCGATAATTACGTCCACGTGGTCCACGATCCGGAAACGGGGGCCACGGCGGCGGTCGATCCCGCGGTCGCGCCGCCGGTGTTCGACGTCCTCGATCGCCGGGGCTGGCAACTCAGCCATATCCTCTGCACCCACCATCACGGGGACCACGTGGGAGGCGTGATGGACCTCAAGCAGGCGAGCGGGGCGACGGTGGTCGGGGCGTTGGCCGACGCGCACCGCATCCTCGGCATCGACATCGAGGTCAAGGATGGGGACCACGTTGCCATCGGTCGTCACACGGTCAGGGTTCTGTCCGTGCCCGGGCACACGGCGGGGCATGTGGCCTACTTTTTCCGCGAGGCGCAGGTGCTGTTTCCGGGCGACTGCCTGTTTTCGCTCGGCTGCGGGCGCGTGTTCGAGGGCACGGCGGAGCAGATGTGGCGCTCGCTCTGCAAGCTGCGCGCCCTGCCGGACGATACCAGGGTCTATCCGGCCCACGAATACACCAACGCCAATGCCGACTTCGCGCTCACCATCGATCCGGAAAACGCGGCCCTGCATGCCCGCGCCGATGAGGTGCTGGCGCTACGCGAAGCGGGACGCTCGTCGCTGCCGTCCACCATGGCATCCGAGAAGGCGGCCAACCCTTTCCTGCGTGCCGATGATCCGGTCCTGCAGGCCGCTGCCGGGCTGGACGGCCCGGACGCCGCCGCGGTCTTCGCCGAGATCCGTCGCCGCAAGGATTGTTTCTGAGAGGGAGTGAACCCATGAAACTACGCTGTTCCCCAACGTCGCCCTATACCAGGAAGGTCACGGTTACCGCCATTGAAACCGGGCTGGACAGGCGCATCGAACGCATTCCCACCAATGTCTGGGCCGTCGACACCGACATCGGGGCCGACAACCCGCTGGGCAAGGTGCCGACCCTGCTGCTGGACGGGGGTGAGGTGCTCTATGACTCACCGGTAATCTGCGAATATCTGGATGGCCTGCACAACGGAGAGAAATTGATCCCGCCGATTGGCGGCAAGCGCTGGACGGCACTGCGCCGGCAGGCCCTGGCCGACGGTCTGATCGACGCGGCCGTGCTGAGGCTGCTCGAAGGCAAGCGGGAAAAGCCCCGGTGCAGCCAGGCCTGGATCGATCGCCAGAGAACGGCCATGGCCCGGGCACTCGACGTCCTGGAGGACGAGGCGGACATGCTGGGGGACGAGGTGACCATTGGCCATATTGCCATCGGCTGCGCTTTGGGCTACGTGGACTTCCGCTTTGACGGCGACGCCTGGCGGTCCTCGCGTCCGGCCCTGGCCGACTGGTACGACCTGTTCTCCCAGCGCCGCTCGATGACGGTGACGGTGCCCCAAGACGCGGCTTGACATGGACGCCGAGCAAATCATTGCTACCCTGGAGCTCGTGCCGCATCCGGAGGGCGGGCATTTTCGCGAGGTCTACCGTCATGTGCCCGAAGGCGGCGGTCGCGGCGCCTCCACCGCTATCTATTACCTCCTACGGACGGGCGAACGCTCCCACTGGCACCGGGTCCTTGATGCTGACGAAGCTTGGCACCACTACGCCGGCGCCCCGCTGGCGTTGGAGGTCTCGACGGATGGCAAGGGGATCGAACGCCAGGAACTCGGGCCCGACCTGGCGGCAGGGCACCGCCCGTTCGCCCTCGTGCCGGCGGGCGCCTGGCAGGCAGCCGAGAGCCTGGGCCCATGGTCTCTGGTCGGATGCACCGTGGCCCCGGCCTTCGAATTCGCATCTTTCGAGATGGCGCCCTCCGGCTGGCGGCCGGGAGGGACCACATGAGAAGGTTTCTGCTGGCTGCCGCCATGATGTTGCCCCTGGTCGATGCGGCGCCTGTCATTGCCCAGGAGGGTCTGCCCGAGCCGCTGCCGGTGCGTCGCTGGAGCAAAGGAGCACTAAGCGGCGAACTCCAACCCCTGCTGTTCGATCAGACGCGGGCTTTTTTTTCCGCACGCGGCTTCGGGAACAAGACCGCCGAGACCCTGGTACAAAACGGTTGCGTTTTCCGTAGCAGCATCGGCAACCGCGGAGACGGACCGACCGCCGCCCTCGACCTCTCGGACTGGCGGGTGGAAACAAGGGATGGTTCAGGCAGGCCGAAACTCAGGAGCGACTGGGACCCGGAGTGGCAGGCGGCGGGGGTCGGATCGCAAGCGCGCATCGCCTTCCGCTGGGCGCTGTTTCCCGACGCCCAAGCCTTCGCCCCCGGAGACTACAACTGGGGCATGATCACCTTCGGCCTGGCGCCTGGGACCCGCTTCGACCTCGTGATAACCTGGACCGAAGATGGAAATGTGCGGGAAACGAAGCTCGGGGGCCTGGAGTGCACATCCGGTGACCGATAACTGCCGCCGGGACAGCTGCCGCCGCAACCGCCTCATCTTTTGGGCGTCGATGATATTTGTCGTGCTGGTTATCGTTGCCGGCCTGATCGCCGGCGCCTTCGTCGAACAGCGCCCAACGCTCGCCCGGATGGCTGGATCCCCCCCGGCCCCGGACTTCGTCCTTCCCGGTCCCGACGGAAACGAGGTCTCATTGAAGGGCCTCAGGGGCAAGGTCGTCATCGTTAATTTCTGGGCCACCTGGTGCCCGCCTTGCCGAGCCGAGATGCCTTCGTTGCAGCGCGCCTGGGAGGCGATCCGCGACAAGGGTGGTTATGTTCTCGCCATCCACGTGGGTGGGACCATGGACGACATCTGGGATTTCACGGGGCGCTACGGGCTCGACTTCCCGATTGTGCGTGACGCTGGGTCCAAGGTCACCGACCGGTGGCCGGTTCAGGGCCTGCCCACCACCCTCGTCGTCGATCCGCAAGGCCGCATTGCGTATCGCGCCATCGGCGGCCGGGAATGGGACGACCCTGCACGGCTCAAGGCTGTCCTGGATCTCCTAAACTAAGGGCTCGAGACAAAATAGCCGCTACGAATTGCGCCGGATTTTTGTTCGTCCGCAAGGCGCGACAAGGGACGCATACTGCCGATATGTAACCCTTGTTGCAACGCGGCGGACGGACAAAAAGACAAGCAGGGCGGAGTGGTTATTTTGTCTCGAACCCTTAGCCTTTGATCACATATCCGTGAACCTTAACTCCCCGAGCTTGACCGGAGGAATACCCGAGTCTATTGTTGGGATAATTCTGATATTCATTCTCAGTAGGGAGGCAGGTCATGACGTTCGCAGTCACCATCGAGCACACCATGGATACGGCCGAGGGCGATTTTCACTGGTGCAATACGGAATTTGTCGAGGCCGAGAGCTTGGACGAGGCCTGCGGAAAGGTGGTCGTGAACGACGTCTTCGACCATCTGGTCGGCATTGCGCCGGCTCAATAGGTTGCCGGGCCGGGCGCCTGCTAAGGGTGTCCGGCTCCCGAAACCTCGTTTGGGGGCGTGAAAGGAACCGGGGACCACAAGAGTCCCCTTTCGCATGTCCGACTTGACGAAGTGCTCGATCAGCCAGGTGTGGAGGAAGGACCGCCGCCACCCGCCCTTGGAGCAACGGGCGCGGACCAGAAAGTCCGAAACCGCCCCGGCGCCGGCGGCCCTCGCCGCGGCAACATGGCTCAGGTCCTAATCAGCGGAACGTCATAGGCGGCGAAATGAGCATCACGCGTAACAGTGGTTAACCCCTCGGCCTGAGCCTGGGCGATCAACATTCGGTCGAAAGGGTCGTTGTGGTGACGCGGCAGGTCTCCCGCAATCACGCTGTGGCTCCAGGTCACGGAAAGCTGCTGGAATCCGTCCTCGTCCCGGAGACTCTGCGGGAACCCCGGGTCCTGCAAATCCAGCTTGCCCAGCGAGGTCTTGATCGCGATCTCCCAGACCGACGCCGCACTGACGAAGACATCATTTTCAGGATCTTTTATCGCAGTCATGGCCTCCGCGCTCAGCGCGGACGGACTTTCCAGCCACCAGATAACGACATGGGTGTCGAGGAGTAGCCTCACGCGTCCTCGTCCTCGCCATGGAAGGCCCGCAGGAGATCGTCCGGCAGGGGATCGTCAAAATCATCTGCGACCCAGATCTTGCCCGTGAGGCGCCCGGGCTTGCGCTGCGCCTTCGGCTTGTCCAACGGCACGAGGCGGGCGATCGGCCGTCCGGCCCGCGCGATGGTGACCTCCTCGCCATGCTCCACCTTCTCCAGCAGGCGGGAGAGATGGGTCTTAGCTTCGTGGACGTTGACGGTTTCCATGGGCGCGGCCTTTGTTGACTAAGTTTAGTTTAGTCCGCCTAAGCTGCGCATTCAAGCTGGTTTCAGCGCGTGTTTATTAACGTCTTGATTAAACCTTTGGGTATTGGGGACGAGGCTTCGATCGGAACATAGGAGAAGGGAGGGGGGAACGGGGGCGGGGTCCCGCGAACCTGCAAAGCGCGCCGGCGCTTCAGAACCCCGCCAACTCGTCCGCGATACGCCCTGCAGCTTCCACCGGATCGGCTGCGCCGGTGATGGGGCGGCCGATGACGAGGTAGTCGGCGCCCCTGCGGACCGCGTCGGCAGGCGTAACGACGCGCTTCTGGTCTTCCTTGGCCGCCCAGGCGGGGCGGATCCCGGGCACCACCAGTTTGAAGTCGGGGCCGCACGCGGCGCGCAACGCCTCGACCTCGCGGGCCGAGCAGACGACGCCGTCCATACCGTTCTCTTGTGCCAGACGAGCCAGCGCCACCACTTGGTCCTCGACCGGGCGCGTGACGCCAACCTGAGAGAGGTCCTCCGGCCCCATCGAGGTAAGTACGGTCACCGCCAGCATCAGCGGACGTCCGGGTCCTCTTTCAGCCGCCGCCTCGACCGCGCGCCGCATCATCGCGGCCCCGCCCGAGGCATGGACGTTGAGCAGGAAGGGCTTCAGCGTCAGCGCGGCCCGCACCGCGCCGGCCACCGTGTTGGGAATGTCGTGGAACTTGAGATCCAGGAAGACCGGCATACCCGCCGCCGTTACCTCGGCCACCCCGGAGGGGCCGTTGGCGGTGAAGAACTCCTTGCCCAGCTTGACCCCGCCAACCAATCCTCTGAGCCGCCCTGCGAGCATGACTGCGCTGGCGACGTCGGTGGTGTCGAGGGCGACGAAGATGCGGTCGGTGGGGGGCACGGTCTCAGGCGTCATCGGACGTTGGAGCCGGGAGTTCGTCCGGCGTTGCCATGTGGGCCGCCGCCTTTTCCGCTTCCAGCTTGGTCACCTGCTCGCGCAAGCGAACCGCCTCGCGCGTGGCCTTGGAGGCCTCGTAGGCCATGGTGCGGGCCTGGCGGCGCGCACCCGATCCCGAACTGTAAGCCGACAGGCCGCCCCACAGGAAGCCAAGTGCGATGCTGGCCAGCACGACAAGATAGATCGGGGCTTCGAGGCCGCAGACCGCGCCCTCGCCGCAGAGCGGGAGATCGGTGATGAAATAAAGGGGTTCCAGGCTGATGGTGACCAGCGTGCGGTTGGTGACGGCAAAGACGACCCCGGCAACCAGAAGCCCCAAGGAAACGAGCCAGGAGACGAAGCGGATCATGCCGAAACCAGCCCCGGAACGTCAGGTGTTCAGTTTCTGGCGAAGCTGTTTTCCGGTCTTGAAGTAGGGGATGTATTTGGCATCCACTTCCACGGTCTCGCCGGTGCGCGGGTTGCGGCCCGTGCGGGCGCCGCGCTCCTTGACCGAAAAGGCCCCGAAGCCGCGCAGTTCCACCCGGTCGCCATGGGCCAGGCTTTCGGTGATCTCGTCAAAGATGGTGGTGACGATCCGTTCCACGTCCCGCTGATAAAGATGCGGATTGGCTTCGGCAAGACGTGCAATGAGTTCCGACTTAGTCATGGTCCTGTCCCTCCGGCATGGTCCCGCTATCTTGCCCCGCAATTGCAATAGGGCCGCTCACTTAAAGCTAGGGTGCCAAACGGAGACCAACCCGTCAAGCCTAAGGCGTTCAGAAAACAGAGCTTTTCCACCAGATTCTTCGAAAAGGCGCCGCCAGAGGGGCTGTTCGCGCTCGATTTGCATCTCTTTCAGGGGCAAATCCTCTTCGATGCCGTGGGTCTCGGCCAGCCATTTGCGGGCTTGCGGCTCGCCTCCCAGGGCGTCGACGAGCCCGTTCTCCTTGGCTTGGCGCCCGGTATAGATGCGCCCATCGGACAGCCGCACGGCGTCGGTGCGTGGCAGCTTGCGCCGTTCCGCCACCAAGTCGATGAACATGGCGTGCAGGTCGGCAATCAGTTCCTTGGTCACTTGACGGGCTTCGTCGCTGAACGGTTCCATGGGGTTGGGCTGGGCCTTCAAGGGGCTGCTTTTGACACTTTCCGGCTTGATGCCGATCTTTTTCATCAGCTCGGTAAGGTCGGCGGTCTGCAACAGCACCCCCACCGAACCGGTGACCGTCCCGTCATAAGCGACGATGTAGTCGGCGGCGAGCGCCGCCATATAGGCTGCCGAAGTGGCGGTTTCACGCATCACGGCGACGACCGGCTTCTTCTCCGCCACCCGCCGGAGCGCTCGGTAGAGGGCCTCGCCCCCGACCACGGTCCCGCCGGGGCTGTTGATGTCGATGATCAGGGCCTTGGCACTGTCGGCCTTGATGAGATCGGCCAGTGCCGTATCGCGCTCGGGGTCGCTGAAAATGATGTCGATGACATTGAGGCGGGCGATATGGTCACGCCCCACCGTCTGTGCGAACCGACTCGTCGCGGCAATGGCCGCGATCACGAGGGTGACGATGGTGGCGATACGCCAGAACGTCAGCTGCCGCTTGAGGCTGCGCCGGTCGACGGCTTGATCGGCTTGCAGTGGCATTTACCTGTCCCCGGTTCGTCGTCCCGTCAAGAGTCCTGAAAAGGCGGCCCCTGTGTGGGGCCGCCTCCGGAATCGCGCGGTCAGGACTCGGCTTCGCCCTTGACTGCGGCGTCCTCGGCCGGAGCCTCCTCAGCGGGAGCCTCTTCCTCGGCCTTGGCCTTCTTCTTCGGAGCGGCCTTCTTCTTGGGCTTCTCCTCGGTCAGAGCCTCCTCAGCGGGAGCCTCTTCCTCGGCCTTGGCCTTCTTCTTCGGAGCGGCCTTCTTCTTGGGCTTCTCCTCGGCCGGAGCCTCCTCAGCGGGAGCCTCTTCCTCGGCCTTAGCCTTCTTCTTTGGAGCGGCCTTCTTCTTGGGCTTCTCCTTGGCCTCCTTCTGCTCGACGGCCTCTTTCTTCTCCTGCAGGGCCGCGCCCAGGATGTCGCCCAGGCTGGCGCCGGAGTCGGACGACCCGTACTCGGCCATCGCCTTCTTCTCTTCGGCCACTTCCAGGGCCTTGATGGAAAGACTCAGCTTGCGGCCGGAACGGTCGATCTGAGTGACCTTGGCGTCCACCTTCTCGCCGGCAGCAAAGCGGTCCGGACGCTGTTCGGAGCGGTCACGGCCGAGTTCCGCCTTGCGGATGAAGCCAGACATGCCCTCCACCGACACCTCGATGCCGCCGTCTGTCACCGCAGTCACGGTGCAAGTGACCACCGCCCCCCTCTTGACCTTGGAGGCGCTGGCCTCGAAGGGATCGGAGGAGAGCTGCTTGACACCGAGGCTGATGCGCTCCTTTTCGACGTCGACGTCGAGGACACGGGCTTTGACCATGTCGCCCTTCTTGTAGTCCTGCAGCGCTTCCTCTCCCGGCTTTTCCCAGCTGAGATCGGACAGGTGGGCCATGCCGTCGATCTTGCCGGACAAACCGATGAAGAGACCGAATTCGGTGATGTTCTTGACCTCGCCCTCGATGTCGGTTCCGACGGGGAAGTCGGCGGCGAAGGCCTCCCAAGGGTTGGACATGCACTGCTTGAGGCCGAGCGAGATGCGTCGCTTCTCGGGATCGGCGTCGAGCACCATGACCTCGACTTCTTGGCTGGTGGAGATGATTTTGCCGGGATGGATGTTTTTCTTGGTCCAGCTCATCTCGGAGACGTGGACCAGGCCCTCGACACCCGGCTCCAACTCGACGAAGGCGCCGTAGTCGGTGATATTGGTGACCCGGCCCTTGAGTTGGTTGCCCACCGGATACTTGGCTTCGACACCCTCCCACGGATCGGCTTCGAGCTGCTTCATGCCGAGGCTGATGCGCTGGGTCTCGGCATTGAAGCGGACGACCTGCACGTTGATCG
This sequence comes from Rhodospirillales bacterium, assembly GCA_003354135.1. Lineage (GTDB taxonomy): Bacteria > Pseudomonadota > Alphaproteobacteria > Rhodospirillales > GLO-3 > GLO-3. Next base: position 59,816 of record PIVK01000002.1, on the reverse strand, counting down.
TCTGGCCGATCTGCAGGGTTTCGGACGGATGGTTGATGCGCCGCCAGGAAATGTCTGTGACATGTAAAAGACCGTCGACGCCGCCAAGATCGACGAAAGCGCCGTAATCGGTGATGTTCTTGACCACGCCTTCGAGGACCTGTCCCTCGGAGAGGTTGGCGATCAGTTCGGAGCGGGCCTCCGCGCGGGTTTCCTCAAGGACCGCGCGGCGGGAGACCACGATGTTGTTGCGCGCTCGGTCCATCTTGAGGATCTGGAAGGGCTGCGGGACGCCCATCAGGGGCGAGATGTCGCGCACGGGGCGGATGTCGACCTGGCTGCCCGGCAGGAAGGCCACGGCGCCCGAGAGGTCGACGATGAAGCCGCCCTTGACACGGCCGAAGATGACGCCGTTGACACGTTGGCTGGCGTTGAAGGTCTTCTCCAGGTCGGTCCAGGCTTCCTCGCGGCGTGCCTTCTCGCGGCTCAGCCGGATGACGCCGTCACGGTCCTCGTAGCGTTCGACGAACACGTCCACCACGTCTCCGATCTTGACGTCGGAATCGGCATCGCCAACCCCGAACTCATTCAGCGGGACCCGTCCCTCTGACTTCAAGCCCACATCCACCAGGGCGAAATCATTGGCGAGGGAAAGAATGGTACCCTTCAGTACCTGGCCCTCGAAGCTTTCGGAGTCACCGAGGGACTCTTCGAGAAGTTTAGCGAAATCTTCAGTCATCAGTCGTTACCTTTCAAAATCGTCTGTTCCTGCCGGCGGGTTGTATCCCGCGGTCTTGGGTTCATTGAACGAAGCGACGAACCGACCGTCCGTTTCCGGGCGGGGCCGTCATTCTCTGTGTTTCCGGCGAGGTTCCAGGCGAACCCGGTCCTGCCGGTCCTTGGAGGCAACGAAATCGAGCGCCGCGGCGAATGCAGCGTCGGCATCCATATCGCTGGTGTCTAGGACGAACGCGTCCTCGGCCGGCTCCAACGGTGCTACGTCACGGCCCGAATCACGGGCGTCACGTTCCTTCATGTCCTCCAGGACGCGGGCATATATAGCGTCGAGCTCCCGCTCCTGCAACTCTTTGAATCGGCGATGGGCACGGACTTCGGTGCTGGCCGTGACAAAGAGCTTGGCCAGGGCGTCCGGGCAGACCACGGTGCCGATGTCCCGGCCGTCGAGAACTGTGCCGTTCTTGCCCTCGGGCGGGTGGTGCGCGAAGTCCCGCTGGAACTGGAGAAGAGCGGCGCGGACCCCTGGAATGGCCGAGACCTTGGAGGCCGCCTGTGCCGCCTCGTCGCTGCGCAGGGTTTCCGCTTCAAGGTCCCGTGGCTCCAGCTCTTGGGCCACCTTGGTGGCGGTGGCCGCGTCCTCGGGATCGCCACCGGCTCCCACCACCTTCACGCCTACGGCACGGTAGAGCAGGCCCGTATCCAGAAGCGCGAGCCCGTATTTGGTGGCCAGTCTGCGGGCTAGGGTTCCCTTGCCCGCCGCCGCGGGGCCGTCGATGGCAATAATCATGCGCCTTCGTCTTCTCCTATGATGCACGCTCCCAGCCCGTTCATCAGGTCCACGAATCCGGGGAAGCTGGTTTCGATGGGAGTCCCGTCGTCGACCGAGACCGGCTGCTCGGAGGCCAAGCCGAGGGAGAGGAAGGACATGGCGATGCGGTGGTCGAGTTCCGACGCGATGGTCGCTCCCCCTTTGGGCCGCCCCCCGGTGCCGTGCACCACCAGCCAGTCCTCGCCTTCCTCGACATCAACCCCGCAGGCTTTGAGGCCGCGTGTCATGACCGCCAGGCGGTCGCTTTCCTTGACCCGAAGTTCCCTGAGTCCTTGCATGTGGGTCGGTCCGGCGGCAAAGGCAGAAGCGACGGCGAGGATCGGATATTCGTCGATCATCGAAGGAGCACGTTCGGGCGGCACCTCGACGCCCCGCAAGGGTCCGGCCTCGACCACCAGATCGGCCACAGGTTCACCGGCTTGCTGACGGCGGTTTTCGAAATTGATCTCGGCCCCCATTTCAGCCAGTGTCTTTAAAAGCCCCGTGCGCAACGGATTGACGCCGACATTGCGCACCATTACCGAGGACCCGGGTACGATGAGCCCCGCCACCAACGGGAATGCGGCGGACGAAATATCGCCCGGCACCGCGATGTCGCGGCCTTCCAGCTCCGGCTGGCCGCCCACCGTTACCGCGCGGGCTTCATCGGGGAGGTCGGCGACGGTGACCTCGGCGCCGAAGTGACGCAACATGAGCTCCGTATGGTCGCGTGACGGACAAGGCTCGACCACCGTGGTCCGTCCGGGAGCCCCGAGTCCGGCCAGCAGCACGGCCGATTTTACCTGGGCCGACGCAACGGGACTTTCGTATTCGATGGGGACCAGCCTATCCGAGCCGGTGACCGCCACCGGCAGCCGCCCGCCGGAACCTGAAACGAAGTGGGCCCCCATGGTCCGGAGCGGGGCCATGACACGCTCCATCGGCCGTTTGCCGAGCGAGGCGTCTCCGGCGAAGAAACTAGTGAAGGGATGGCTTGCCGCCACGCCTAAGAGCAGACGCACCCCGGTGCCGGAGTTGCCCATGTCCAGCAGCACATCTGGCTCGCGAAGCCCCCCGACACCCCGGCCCGCGACCGTCCAGGCACCGTCTCCGGTCCTTTCCAGGCTGGCCCCGAGGGCGGAAACGGCGGCAGCCGTGCACAGCACGTCTTCACCCTCCAGAAGACCGGTGATCCGAGTTTCCCCCACGGCGAGTGCCCCCAGGATCAGGGCCCGGTGAGAAATGGATTTGTCCCCTGGGACGACGACGTCTCCGTCAAGCCCGTGAGACATCGAGGCTGTAAGCGGCAGGGTCATTATCGGGTCCTTTGTTCTCCGCCGGGTCTCTAGCACAATTTGACACCGGCGGGGAGACTCGTGATGAACGGAGCTTATCTACGGGCTTTTTTTCCGACCCGGGGTGATTTTTGCTTTTGACAGCACCGAAGGATCATGCAAATTGCGTACGTGACCCTCTCGGTCAAATCCAATGGAGGAATTGAAGTGGTAAAACCGGAGTTGGGAATGAAACGCCTTTGCCTCAGTTGCGGGGCTCATTTCTACGACCTCGGCAAGAACCCGGCCGAATGTCCCAAATGCGGAACCAAGATCAAAGTGGACGCGGTGGCCCGCTATCGCCGGGCGCCGGCCAAGCCGGCCGATCCCCCCCCCAAGCCTGAAGCTCCCAAGGCGGCCGAAGGCGGCGAGGAGATGCCGAAGAACACCGCCGATGTGGCGGGGGATGACTTGGCCGAAGATCTGACCGACAACGTGGATGACGCGACTGATGACGTTCCCCCGGCTGATCCCAACGAGGACGATGACCTGATCGAGGACGCGTCGGACCTGGGCAGGGACGCCGACGACATGTCCGAAGTCCTGGAGCATGTGGACGAGGATGTGACGGACAAGAGCTGAGGGGAAAACAGCCATCTTTCCCTTGCGTTCGGCCATCCATCCCCCTATTTTCCCCTCCCTGGTCTCGGGGCGGACTAATGCGTTTCGAGGCGGGCAAACCCTTTTTCTGGGGCTGTAGCTCAATTGGGAGAGCGCTTGAATGGCATTCAAGAGGTCGTCAGTTCGATTCTGATCAGCTCCACCAGTTTCCAATAGAAAAGCCTGGCTTCGGCCAGGCTTTTCGTTTCCTGCCCCCCGGTTGACAGATGGACACAACCGAGCACACATTGATGCTGGACGGCGCCGGGCTTGGCGGTGCCGCCGGGGCGCCTCGCGACGAGGGCCCGCACATCGGACTCGCTCGATCATGCGAAGAGGAGGACGCGGTATGGCGCGGATGACGCATTTCAATAACCCCCTGTTTCTCGGTTTCGACCATTTTGAGAGGATCCTTGACCGGGTTTCTAAGACCTCGGCCGAAGGATATCCCCCCTACAACATCGAACAGCTAGGCGAAACCGCGCTCCGCATCACCTTGGCGGTGGCCGGCTTCTCCATGGAGGACCTGCAAATCACCATCGAGGAGAACCAGCTCGTGATCCGCGGAAAACATGCGGAAGACGATTCCGAGCGGGTTTACCTGCACCGGGGCGTCGCCTCGCGCCAGTTCCAGCGCAGCTTCGTGCTGGCCGAAGGGATCGAGGTTACAGGCGCCAGTCTGGATAACGGCCTGCTGCACATCGACCTGGAACGTGTGGTGGTCGAACCCGAAGTCCGGACCATCAAAATCGAAGACGTATCGGCGCCGAAAGGCCGCAAGCGGACCAAGACCATCGAGGCGAAGACGGATTAGAGTATCCGTTATCCGCAAGGACAAACGTCGGACCAAGTCCGACTTCCCCTTTGAAATAAAAGGCGATTCACGACATAAACCGGGTCACGGCAATGACTCGGTTTATGTTGGCTTTACGCCGCCCGGGGTGCCGAGGAATCGGCGAGTAAAGCGTAGAGGGCCTCGCCGTTATCGGTTCCACGCAGCTTCTCGCAGACCGACTTGTCGCGCAGCAAGCGGGAAACTCGGGCCAGGGCCTTGAGATGGTCGGCCCCCGCCGACTCAGGCGCCAGCAACAGGAAAATCAGATCGACGGGCTGTTCATCTATGGAATCGAAATCGATCGCCTCCTCAAGGCGGGCAAACAGGCCGTGAAGCTTGTCGAGGGTGCCCAACTTACCGTGGGGGATGGCGATGCCATTGCCGACACCTGTGGTGCCGAGGCGTTCACGTTCCATCAGAACATCGAAAATTGCCCGCTCGTGGAGCCCCGTCAACTCCGCAGCACGCTTTGACAGGTCCTGCAGGGCCTGCTTCTTATTCGTCGCCCGTAAATTGGCGACTACGGCATCCGCCGTAAGGAGATCGGTAATTTCCATGACCGCTCCCTGTCCCCGAGGACTCAGCTCCCCTCGCTGGGATCAATCCACCCGATGTTTCCATCCGCACGGCGGTAGACGACATTCAGGCCATCATGGGCGGAATTCCGGAACATCATGGCTGAAACGTCCGCCAAGTCCATGCGCATGACCGCCTCGCCAACCGTCAACGAAGCAACGGACGTCGGCATTTCGGCGATGATGGCGGGGTTGTTCTCCGTCGGAGCTTCCTCTTCCTCGCTTTCCGGAGCCAGCACATAACGTTGAGCGGCGATGATCTTCTCGTCCGGGCGGGCCTTGTGATGATCACGCAGGCGCTTCTTGTAGCGCCGGAGCTGCTTTTCGATGCGGTGGACGGCGTTGTCGAAGGCCACATGGGCATCGTTGCCCTCGCCCACGCCCTGAACCAGGAGCCCCCGACCCGGATGGACCAGGATATCAGAACGGAACCCGTGATTGATCTTGGAGAACGTGACCGTCGCGTCGAGCGCTCTGTCGAAATACTTGGTTACGACACTGCCCAAATTCTCCGTGACGTGGCCGCGCAAGGCCCCGCCCACGTCCATTTGCTTACCTTTGACTGTAATTTCCATGAATCAACGTTGTCCCGCTTCTAGGGGCCTCTCTCTTGTGGAAATCGGTGTGTCTTGGTTTCCGAGCTCTCCGGGTGATCCAAACGATTCCCAGGAACCGCATTCAGGTGCCCTTGGCTTGCGAAGGCCCGGAAGGTAATTGTCGGACCATCCGAAGTCAATAGATACTGACTCGGGCCCGCGTGATGCTTTCTCCCGTCTAGATTTGCACCGATTTTTCGCGGCGGCGCCGGACCGACGATCCGATCCCCATGGACTCACGGTATTTCGCCACCGTGCGGCGCGCGATATCGACGCCCTTTGCCCTGAGGATCGTCACGATCTTGTCGTCCGACAGGACGGCATCCGCCGCTTCCTCATTGATCAAGGCTTTGATGCGGTGGCGCACCGCTTCTGCCGAATGGGCCTCGCCGCCCGCTGATGAGGCGATGGCCGGTGTGAAGAAATACTTGAGTTCGAAGATCCCGCGCGGCGTCGCGATGTACTTGTTGGAGGTGACACGGCTCACCGTGCTCTCGTGCATCTCGATAGCATCGGCAATGTCCCTGAGAACCAGGGGTTTCAGGTGCTGAACCCCTTTGGCGAAAAAGGCATCCTGCTGGCGTACCAACTCCGTCGCCACCTTGAGGATGGTTGTGGCCCGCTGATGCAGCGAGCGAATCAGCCAGTTGGCCGACTGGAAGCACTCGTTGATGTACTGCTTGTCTGTCTTGGATCGCGCCGTCTTGCTAACCATGGCGTGATAATGATTGTTGACCAGAACCCTGGGCAGGGTGTCGTTGTTCAGCTCGACGATCCAGCCGCCGCGCGGTTTGGGCCGCATGAAAACGTCGGGCGTTATGGGCTGACTGATCGTATGGTCGAAGGAAAGGGCCGGTTTCGGATCCAACATTCGGATCTCGTTCACCATGTCGACCAGATCCTCTTTGTCCACGCCGCAGATGCGTATCAACGCCCTAAGTTCGCGTTTGGCCAGCAGGTCCAGGTTTTCCAGCAAGGCGGTCATTGCCGGATCGAGGCGGTTCAACTCGCGAAGCTGTAGGGCAAGGCACTCCTTCAGGTCGCGGGCGAAGATACCCGGGGGATCGAAATGCTGGATCCTTTCCAGGGTCACCTCCACCTCACCCAGACTGCAGTCCAGCATTTCGGCCACGCCTTCAAGGCCATCGGCCATGTACCCCGCCTCGTCCAGCATGTCGATAAGATGGAGCCCGATCATGCGTTGCGCCGCATCGCCGATCTCCATATTGAGCTGAGTGATCAGATAATCGCGGAGGGTTTCGGTCTGAGACAGGGTTTGTTCCAGGTCGTATTCGCCGCCGTCGAAACCGCCGCCTCCACGCGATCCCCATTCGGCAAAGGCCGGGGATTCCGCGCCTCCAGGGGCAACGGCGTCGGCATGGCTGTCGTTGGTCCAGGTATTTTCGTAGTCGATATCGAGGGCCGTTTCATCCGCCGGCCCCTGGTCCTTGGAAACGACGATGTCGACATCTTCAAGCCCCGCCGGAGCCACTTCCGGCTCGGCCTGACCTTCGTCCTCGCCGCGCTCGGGGGTTGCCGCGTCAGATTCGGGATCCTCCCGTTCGAGCAGCGGATTTTGTTCAAGCTCGGTGTCGACGTATTCGGCGAGTTCGATGTTGTTGAGCTGCAGCAGCTTGATCGCCTGCTGCAATTGCGGCGTCATAACCAGCTGCTGGCTTTGACGCAGATCGAGACGAGGGGTGAGCGCCATGGCGGGACCGGGCACTAGAGACTAAATCGATCGCCCAGATAGACACGGCGCACGTCTTCGTTGCCAACAATGTCCGAAGGCGTGCCTTCCATCAACATCGTGCCGTCATGGATGATGTAGGCCCGGTCGATCACATCCAGCGTCTCGCGGACGTTATGGTCCGTGATGAGCACACCGATTCCCCGATCCTTGAGATGGGAAACCAGATCGCGGATGTCCCCGACCGCAATCGGGTCGATCCCGGCGAACGGCTCGTCAAGAAGGATGAAGTGGGGGTTGGTGGCCAAAGCCCGTGCGATCTCGACCCGGCGCCGTTCGCCGCCCGAAAGCGCAAGCGCCGGCGCCCGCCTCAGATGGGTGATTGAGAATTCGGCGAGGAGAGCTTCCAAGATCGCCTCGCGGCGTTCGCGCGATTCTTCGACCACTTCGAGCACGGCCCGAATATTGTCCTCGACATTGAGCCCCCGGAAGATGGAGGCCTCCTGGGGCAGATAGCCGATGCCAAGCCGGGCGCGGCGGTACATGGGGAGATCGGTAATGTCGTCGCCGTCGAGAACCACCGTGCCGTAGTCCGGCGGAATGAACCCGGTAATCATGTAAAAGCAGGTGGTCTTGCCTGCACCGTTGGGGCCCAGCAGGCCGACGACCTCACCCCGCTGGATGCGCAGGTTCATGCCCCGCACGACGGGACGTTTCTTGAAACGCTTGCCGAGATTGTTGGTGGTCAAGCCCTGGTTCCGCGCGACCAGACGGGGCCCACCGTCCCCGGTGCCCGTATGCCGTCGATTGTCAACCATACGCTCCATCAAACCCGCTTTGTCCGCCCCCCGTATCGGGATCCTGCCCACATGGGCCCCCGTCATGATCTGGCGCGGTCGGCTCTCTCTTACTCCGTATCGCCCTTCTTTCTGGTCTTAGGCAGGAACACGCCTTCGACCCTGCGGCGCTGGGCCCCCTGACCGGGACAAGCGAAGATGCGGCTAATTCCCGTGTTCAGGTTCACCTGAGCCCGGCATCCGTTCAGTTCTGCCTTGTCACGGATCATTTTAACCGAACCGGCCAGTGTCGCGATACCACTTTCAACGTTATAGACGCCGCGTTTCGCCGTTACGGTATCGGTTTTGGTGTGAATGCTGACGTTATCGAAAGCTTCCATACGGTAGACCTTCGTCTTTCCGGTCTTATCGGGCCGGAAATAGGCGACCAGGACGTCGGCTCTGATCTTTTTCTCGTCGCGAGTCGCGACGGCATCGCCCCGGGCAACGGCCATCTGCTTGTTCTGCCAGTATTCAATCTGGCGATTGGCGGTCACCGTGTCCTGATCGGTGGCGAAGGTGACGCGCTTTCCCCCCGACAGAACGAAGATCGCGTTGTCAACGTCATAGACGCCCTTTTCTCCAGTGGCTTTCTCGCCGGGACTGGTAATCACCACGTGACCGTCGGCATCCAAGCGCCAGATCTCCGTCCCCGAGCCCTCCACCTCTCGGTAGTAGGCCCGCAAGATGTCGGCATTAACCTTGGTCGTGCCCCGGGTGGCAACGGCGTTTCCGCGGGCAAGAAAGACCTGGGTGTCCTGCTGCCATTCGATGCCGTTATCCGCCACGACCTCGATGGGGTTATCATCTTGCCCGGCACCGAAGTTGAGGCTCTGCGCAGCCACCGGCTGGGCCAGAGCCAACAGGCCCGCCCCAAACAGGGCCGCGAATCTCCGATTGGGTTTCAACGGCTTTTCTCCCCGATTTTCGGGTATAGTACCAGCTTGGACTTGCCCGTGAACAGGATCGTCTTGCCTTTGTCGATCAGGCGGAAGCCTTCGGCCGTAAGGTGGCCGAAGGGCCCTTGGCCTTCCACCGGTTCGGTGCCGGTCGCAATTCCGGCATCGAGATCGACATAGGCCTGCGAGGTCCGGAATTCGTAACCCATGTCATGAAAGAGGTTCACCGCCCCGGCAAGGTCCAATGTCTCGAGCTTTTCGTTATATACCCCCGTCAGGGAGGTCAGAACCAGCCATGTCCCGTCCTCAAGCGTCAAGTCCGCTTTCGGCATCTCGAGTTCAATTCCGGAATTGCCCCGTTCGAGGTTCTTGGCGATATCGGCCGTGATGGAAAACGGCTGGTTGTCCTTGTCGGTTCCCAGATACCGGGGATTGACCATGCTGAGCGAGTCGGATTCCTCTTCCTCAATGGCCGCAAAGCCGATGCGGAAGCGGTTGTCCTTCCTATCCAGATGGGGCCAGAAGATGACCAGAAAGATGACAAGAACCGCCGCCACCGGCAGCAGCTTTTTCATCGCGCTGACGAAGCGGCTGTAGCCCTGAACCCGGTGCAGGGCCAATCGCGCCACGGGTCCCGGATCGCGGCCGCCGGCCAGCGTACGCGGAATCGGGGCGTGACCAGGAGGAGGGGAGGTCATGGGTGCGCCTAATGCCTTCCCCCGGTCACACGACCCCCGCCCTGAGGCAGTCGTGGATATGGAGCAGGCCCACCGGTTCGGGCCCGTCGAGAACGAAGAAATTGGTGACCGTCATTTCGTTCATAATCCGTACCGCCTCGCTTGCGAGCATGTCCGCCTGAATGGTCCTCGGGCGTCGGGTCATGACGTCGACGGCGTGGCGGCTCATGATATCGGCATCCATATGACGGCGGAGATCGCCATCGGTGATGACGCCGACGAGGTGGCGTTCGGTGTCGATGATGCCCACGCATCCCAGCCTCTTGGTTGTCATTTCGAGGATCGCGTCCTTCATCGACGCGTCCTCGGCAACCAGGGGAAGCTCATCCCCCCGGTGCATGATGTCGACAACCCTGAGCAAGTGGTGGCCCAGCTTTCCCCCGGGGTGGAAGATCTGGAACTGTTCGGACGAGAAGCCCTTTCGTTCCAAGAGCGCAACCGCAATCGCATCCCCGAGCGCCAGCATGACGGTGGTCGACGTTGTCGGCGCCAGTCCCATGGGGCAGGCTTCGGCGCTCGGCGGCAGCACCAGGGACACGGATGCCGCGCCCGCCAGCGTTCCGTCCGCATTCCGGGTCATGGCAACCAGGGGGATATCGAATCGCTTGACGTACTCGATCAGGTCGGCGAGCTCCGCGGTTTCGCCCGAATTCGAAAGGGCAATCACCGAATCATCGTGGGTGATCATGCCCAGATCCCCGTGGCTCGCCTCGCCCGGATGGACGAAATAAGCGGGGGTTCCCGTCGAGGCCAGGGTGGCCGCGATCTTGCGCGCCACGTGGCCGCTCTTGCCCATGCCGGTGACGATCACGCGGCCGCGCGTCCGGGCGAGGACGTCGAGGGCCTCAATGAAGGGGGTTCCCAGGCTGCCGGCCAATTCCTGGAGCGCCATCGCCTCCAGGCGCAGCACGTCCCGCGCGGATGCCAAGTCCTCGGCACCTCCCGGGGCTTCCGGTTGGGGGTTCGTCTCGGGTAGGGTCATGTCCAAACTTTGCGCCGTTGCAGTTCCGGAATCCGAGCTTCAGGCAGGTTTAACCAGGCTTCAGGCAGGTTTACCCAGGCTTCAGGCAGGTTTACCCAGGCTTCAGGCAGGTTTACCCAGGCTTCAGGCAGGTTTACCAAGTATGCGCCCCCGTTCCGGTGGGGTCAATTCGGCCGGCCGGGAGGGTCAATTCGGCTGGAGCCGCCGGTCGCTCAATGGGCAAAAATATCGTTGTCCGCCCATCCGGCAAGGTCAAGTTCCGCCCGTGTGCGGAGAAAATCAAAGCATTTCGCGGCCAGTCGGGAACGGCCCTCGCGCGCCAGCATGACATCCAGCTTTCTCCGGATTTCATGGAGATAAAGGACATCGGTCGCCGCGTAACGGAGCTGGTTGTCGCTCAACTCGTCGGCACCCCAGTCGGAGCTCTGCTGCTGCTTCGAGATTTCGATACCCAACAGTTCCCGGATCACATGCTTCAATCCATGATCCCCGGTATAGGTCCTGACCAACTTTGACGCGGTCCGGGTACAATAGACCGACTGGCAGTCCACCCCGAGCCAACGCCGCAGCATGACGAGGTCGAAGCGCGCGAAATGGAAAATCTTGACCGTTTCCGGGTCTTCCAGAACCGCCCTGAGGTTGGGGGCCTCGAAGCCGCCTCCCTTGGGGAACCGGACCAGATGGCAGACCCCGTCGCCGGCCGAAAGCTGAACCATGCAAAGACGGTCGCGGACGAAACTGAGCCCCGTGGTCTCCGTGTCGACGGCCACGGCAGAGCCGAAATCGAGCCCCTGCGGCAGATCCCCGCGGTGAAGATGAATTTTCGGTTCGACTGCGTTCACCGGCATACGCCTTCCGGGAGTTGAAAGAAGAAAAATGGTGCCCAGGAGAAGACTCGAACTTCCACGGCCGTTAAGCCACAGGTACCTGAAACCTGCGCGTCTACCAAATTCCGCCACCTGGGCATTGGGAACGGGTCTCTCCGTTACCAACAGGAAAGCAGACTCCTACCCGTGTCCCGCCCGCTCTGTCAATAACTTGACGCCGGAAGCGCCGGGAATAAGGACGTCCCCGGTGTTGACGGGGCAGGTTCCGCATTGTAAGCCCCTAAGAAAAAACGTGCCTGACGCGGGTTTGCAGAGGAGATGATCATGGGTCGTCGTATCGTCACGGTCTTCGGCGGGTCCGGGTTCCTGGGACGGCATATCGTCCAGCGCCTGGCGGCGGACGGAGCCATTGTCCGGGTCGCGGTCCGCGATGTGGAAGCGGCGGCCTATCTGAAGCCCCTGGGCGATCCGGGACAGATTGTTCCCGTCTATACGGATATCACGGACCCGGCCTTGATCGCCGCCGTGGTCAAGGGGGCGGATGCGGCGATCAATCTTGTCGGCATCCTTTTCGAGAAAAGGCGGCGCACGTTCCAGCGTCTCCACGTCGAGGGGGCCGCCAATGTCGCCGCCGCGGCCCGCGAGGCGGGCGTCGAACGGCTCATCCATCTCTCGGCGATCGGAGCCGACCCGACCTCGCGGTCGGTTTATGCCCGCACCAAGGCCGAAGGCGAAAACGCCGTCAAGCAGGCCTTCCCCGGAGCTACCATCCTCCGGCCCAGCGTCGTCTTTGGTCCCGAGGACGATTTTTTCAACCGGTTCGCCGCGTTGGCGCGTCTCATGCCGGTGCTGCCGGTTTTCGGCTGCCCCATGCCGCCCAAGATCGATCTGGCACGGGGGCTGGACCTGTACGGCGACGGCGGAACCAAGTTCCAGCCGGTCTATGTGGGCGATGTCGCCCAGGCGGTCGTTAATGCCCTTGCGGACACGGGGACACGGAACAAGCTCTTCGAGCTCGGCGGCCCGAACGTCTACAGCTTCAAGGACATGATGGAACTGGTCTTGGAGCATACGGCGCGGCGCCGGGTGTTGCTGCCGATCCCGTTCTGGTTGGCCGATTTCTATGCCATGTTCCTCGAACGCCTGCCGGTCCCGCCGCTGACACGCGATCAGGTGACCCTGCTGCAATGGGACAACGTGGTTTGGGAGCGGGCCCTGGACTTGGCGGATCTGGGAATCGAGGCAACGAGCGTCAAGACGGTTTTGCCCACCTATCTCCACCGGTATCGGCCTCAGAAATTCCAAGCAATGCGCGCTGCCTGATCCCCAATACCCTGGGAATTCACCGCACTAGTCGCCCTGGGAATTCACCGCACTAGTCAAGAGTCTGCCCGGCGGCGACGATCAGTTCGCTATACTCGCGCAGGAAAACGGACCCCCGAACCGTGCGCTGGATCAGCACGCTGCGCCGGTCGTTTTCATCGGGCTTACGGCGGACCAGTTCCAGTTCACCGAGCCGGTCGAGCGCGCGGGTGATGGCGGGCTTGGAAACGTTGAGGCCTTTCGCCAAACCACGCACCGTATGCTGCGGCGGCGTAAGGTAGACCGTCAGCAGCAACGCCATCTGGCGCGCCGACAGATCCGGCGCATCCCGGCGGACGCTGTCCACGATGGCCTTGCGCCAAAGGTCCAAGGCCTGCAGTTCCTCAAGTTTAATGGCCATACCGGCTCCGGTTCGTTCCGTTAACGGAATTTCTATCCGATTCGGATGGCTGAGGGCAAGCCCCGAATAATCCTTCAGGTGCCGTAACGACTCTCCAGATAGGCGAACACGGCTCGCATTCCCATAGCCTCTCCGCCTTCGGGGCGGCCGGGAACGCCTTTGGCGTTCCAAGCCATTAGGTCGATATGTGCCCAAGCGCCCGCACCCTCGGCGAAACGCTGGAGGAAGAGTGCCGCCGTGATGGCGCTCCCGTAACGGCCTTCGGGATCGTTGGTGAGGTCCGCCACCTTGCTCTCGATGGCCTTGCGATAACCGGGCCAGAGCGGCAGCCGCCACAGGGGGTCGGCCTCTGCGGTGCCGCAGGCCAACAGCACCGCGGCTATTTCGTCATCGTCACAGAATAGCGCCGGCAGGTCCGTGCCGAGCGCCACCCGTGCCGCACCGGTCAGAGTCGCGAAGTCGATCAGGACCTGGGGCTCCTCGGCGGCCGCCTCCGCCAAGGCGTCAGCCAGGATCACCCGCCCTTCGGCGTCGGTGTTCCCGATCTCGATGGTGAGCCCTTTCCGGGTCCGCACCACGTCGCCGGGGCGGAGCGCGTTGCCGCCGACGCTGTTCTCCACCGCCGGGATCAGAACCCGGAGCCGCACCGCCAGTCCCGCCTCCATGACCATGGCGGCCACCCCCAACGCATGGGCCGCCCCGCCCATGTCCTTTTTCATCAGGCGCATGTATTCTGCCGGCTTGATGTCCAACCCGCCGGTGTCGAAGCAAACCCCCTTGCCCACCAGTGTCACCTTGGGGCCGTCGGGCGGCCCCCACTTGATATCGATCAGGCACGGGGCGCGAGCCGCCGCCCGGCCGACCGCATGGATGGCGGGGTATTCTTGACCCAACAGGTCCTTGCCGGTCAGAATCCGGATGTCCGCCCCTTCCGCCCGCGCCAGGCCGGCCGCCGCCGCCGCCAGTTCGGTCGGTCCCATGTCCTCGGCCGGCGTGTTGATGAGGTCGCGCACCAAGGCGGTCGCGCGGACCGCCGCCCTTAGGCCGTCTCGATCGCAGGCCTCCGGCCAGACCAGACGGGCCGGCGTGCGGCGCGCCGTGCCGGTGTTGGATTTCTTGTAGCGATGGAACCGGTAGGTTCCCAACGCCCAGCCCAACGCCGCCATGTCCGGGTCCGCCTCGCCATCGATGCGGTAGGTTGCCGAGGGCAAGGCATCGGGCAGCGCCGCCCAGTCCCAGAGGTCGGGACGGTCGTTCATGCAGACCACCGCACCCTCGAGCGTCCCGTCCGCGGTCGCCATCAGCCCGACGGCGCCCGGCTCCGGATCGAAATGAGTGGTGGCCAGCCAGCGCTGAATCGGCTCCGACTGCTCTTCGAGCCAGGCGTCATAGGTCTCTCGCGTCACGGGGACCAGGGAGACGACCCCTTCGGTCTCGTCGGTCAGATGTTCCAGCACGGGCGGTCTCCTGGTTGGGAACGGAGACTCATCTTAACGGGGTTGGGGGAATCGAGCCAGAGAATGGAGTAAGCCAAAAATTGGAGAGAATGGAGTGAGCCAAAAATGGAGAAAATGGAGTGAGCTAAAAATGGAGAGGGAAGAACCGTCTTTGCGGCCTGAAGGATTGATTTTCTCGGGGGTTTTAACTCCTCCCCGCACCGATGCCCTCTATGCGAAACCGGGGACGAACGGGTTGCCCTCTATGCGAAACCGGGTATAACGACGACGCCTCGAAATTTACACGTTCCGGGAGAGATTCAAGGCATGGCGGAAATGATCGTACTTAAGGGACTGATCAAGCGGTTCGGCGACCTTCTGGCGGTGGACGATATATCGCTCGACGTGAAGCGCGGCGAGGTCCTGGGATTTCTGGGTCCAAACGGCGCCGGCAAGTCCACCACCATGAAGATGATCGCCGGTTTCCTGACACCCACGGCCGGGACGGCGACCGTCTGCGGCCACGAGGTGACCGAACAGCCGGTGGAGGTCAAAAAACGCATCGGCTACCTGCCGGAAGGCGCACCGACCTACGGCGACATGACCCCGGCCACCTTTCTCGACTTCATTGCCGAGATCCGTGGCTTCACCGGCACCGAGCGGACCAAACGCGTCGATGCGGTGGTCGAAACCGTAGACATCAAAGAGGTCTTGTGCCAGCGCATCGAAACGCTCTCCAAAGGCTTCAAGCGCCGCGTCGGCCTTGCCCAATCCATGTTGCACGACCCTGAGGTGCTGATTCTGGACGAACCCACCGATGGTCTGGACCCCAACCAGAAACACCACGTGCGCAATCTGATCCGGGACATGGCCGCCAATAAGGCAATCATCATTTCGACCCACATCCTGGAAGAGGTCGAGGCCGTATGCTCACGCGCCGTGGTCATCGGCCACGGGCGGCTGCTGGCCGATGGCACAGCCGAAGACCTGATGGCCCGTCTGCCCTATCACAATGCCGTTGCCGTCCGGGTGACCCAGGACAACCTGAGCATCGTGCAGGAGGGCCTGAGCGCACTGGGTCCCGTCGAGGCGGTCGCCGAGGCAGGCGGCCTGACGCGGCTGCGCGTGGCGGCCGACGACGGCAAGGCACGCCTCGCGGATGTCGCCGGGCTGATCCAGGACAAGGGACTGGCCGTGCGGGAGGTTTTTGTCGAGCGCGGACGGATGGATGACGCCTTCCGCGACATCACCAAGGGAGAGACGATGGAAAGCCTGCACCAGGGAGACGGAAATGCGTAACGTCGCCATCATCACGAAACGCGAGCTCCGGGGCTACTTCGCCACCCCGCTGGCCCTTGTCTTCATCGTCATTTTCCTGGCCCTCACCAGCGCCTTCGCGTTCTACGTCGGCGGCTTTTTCCAGCGCGGCCAGGCCAACCTTTCGGTCTTCTTCGCGTTTCATCCTTGGCTCTACCTGCTGCTGATCCCCGCGATCGCCATGCGGCTGTGGGCCGAAGAGCGCAAGACCGGCACCATCGAGCTTCTGATGACTTTGCCCGTCTCGACGGCGGAAGCGGTGGGAGGTAAGTTCCTCGCCGCCTGGCTGTTTACCGGTGTGGCCCTGGCATTCACCTTCCCCATGTGGATCACCGTCAACGTGCTTGGCGAGCCCGACAACGGGGTCATCCTTGCCAGCTACGTCGGAAGCTTCCTGATGGCCGGTGCCTTCATGGCCATCGGGTCCTGTATCTCGGCCCTGACCAAGAACCAGGTCATCGCCTTTATCGTCGGTGCCACCGTCTGCTTCCTGTTCACCATGAGCGGGCTCGACCTGGTGCTCGACTTTTTCCGTGCCTGGGCGCCCGACGTGCTTGTCGAGACCATCGCATCCATGAGCTTTCTCACCCACTTCCAGTCGGTGACCAAGGGGGTGATCGACCTGCGCGACGTGGTGTTTTTCGTTTCGCTGATGGCGTTCTGGCTGTTCGCCAACGTCATCGTGGTCGAAATCAAGAAGACGTCCTGAGGAGGAAACGATGACCGGAGCGGAACGATCCAACTTCGCCATCGGCGGCCTCGTCCTGGGCGCCGTCGTGCTTCTTGCGGTGAACCTGTTCTCGCACACATCGCTCACCGGCCTGCGCATGGACCTGACCGAGGAGAAGCTCTACACCATTTCCCAGGGCACCCGTAGCGTGCTGGGGTCTCTGAAGGAGCCGCTGACCGCCCGTCTCTACTTCTCCAAACGGCTGGGCGAGAAGAGCCCGCGCCACGGTATTTACCACGACCGGATCCGCGAGTTGCTGGAACGCTATTCCGAGATCTCGGGTGGCGAGTTCCGGCTCGAACTCTACGACCCCGAGCCGTTCTCGGACGCCGAGGATCGGGGCGTAGCCTCGGGCCTGCAGGGTGTCCCCATTTCGGCCAGCGGCGATCAGGCCTATTTCGGGCTCGCGGTCACCTCCTCGACCGACCTGGAAGCCGTCATTCCCTTCTTCGCGCTCGAACGCGAGTCCTTCATCGAGTACGACCTGACCAAGCTGGTCTACACACTCGCCAACCCGGACAAGAAGGCCATCGGCCTGATCACCACGCTCACAATCGATGGGCGCGAGGGCGGCAGAATGACCGGCATCAGGGCGCCCCGCAAGCGCTGGGTGATCATGAACCAGATCCGCGAGTTCTTTAACGTCCGCATGATCGACGGCGACGCCACCGAGATCCCGGACGATATCCAGACCCTGATGGTGGTTCATCCCAAAGGCCTGACCGAGGGGGCGCTCTACGCCGTCGACCAATTCATCATGAGGGGCGGCACGGCACTGGTCTTCGTCGATCCGTCGGCCGAGTTGGAGGCCATTTCCAATCCGCTCCTGAAGATAGAGGACCCGAAGGTTTTCGACTTCAACAAGGTCCTCGCCGGCTGGGGTATCGAGATGGTCCCCGACCGCGTGGCCGGCGACCTGGATGCGGCGCGCCGGGTCTCGGTCGGCCTCGATCCCAAGCGGCCCCAAGTCGCCGACTATGTTGCCTGGCTGGCACTCGATAAGGATAACTTCGACGCATCCGACATCATCACCGCCAACATCGAACGCATCCACTTGGCGACCGCCGGCGTACTCCGCAAGCTCGACGGCGGTACGACCGAAGTGATGCCGCTGCTCTCCACCGGCGCGCGCGCGGCGTTGATCGAGGGGGACAAGGTGCGGGGCGAGCGGGTCAACGTCGTGGAGCTGTACCGGAACTTCAAGCCGGGCGGCACGCCGCTGATGATCGGCGCGCGAGTCCGCGGCGACGCAACGACGGGCTTCCCCGACGGCCCGCCTGCTGAATTTCTGGTGTTGAGCGAGGACGAGGAAAAGGCCAAAGCCGACCACCTGGGCAAGTCGGAGAAACCGGTGAACCTGATCGTAGTCGCCGACGTGGACATGCTCTACGACCGGTTCTGGGTCAGCGTGCGTGAATTCTATGGCCAGAGCGTGCTAACGCCCGTAGCCGACAACGGCACCTTCGTCGTCAACGCCCTGGACACACTGGCGGGCAGCGACGCATTGATCGGGCTCAGGGGCCGCGGTAATTCCAACCGCCCATTTCGTATGGTGGAGGACATCCGCAAGGCTGCCGAGCGCGTGTACCGCACCAAGGAGGAGAAGCTTCTGACCAAGCTCAAGGAGGTCCGGGCACGCCTCGACCTCCTGCAGGGTCGGGGCGAGTCGGCTTCGGCTGCCGTGTTTACCGACGAAGACCAGGAAGCTATCGACGCAGCACGCACCAAGATGCGCTCCATCCGCAAGGAGCTGCGGGCCGTCCAACATGCCTTGAGAAGCGACATCGAGAGCCTTGAGGCCTGGCTCAAGTTCCTCAATATCGCCGGACTGCCGCTGATCCTGAGCGCCCTGGCTCTTATTGGCTGGTTACTGCGCCGGCGGCGCGTGCCGGCCGCCTGACGGGGGAGTTCCCAAGCGATGAACAAAAAGACGTTCCTGGCCGTTGCTGCCGTCGCCCTTATCGCCGTCGCGCTGGCCTTCTTCTCCACCGCAACCCGCCAGGAGGCGGAAGACGCGGTCGCCGGCGGCGGCAGGATGTTTCCCGCCCTTCCGGACACGATCAACACAGTCGAGGTCCTGTCCGTACGGACCCGCGACGGCATACTGACCATACAGAAATCCGGCAATGGCTGGATGGTTCTGGAACGGAACGGTTATCCGGCCCGGACCACCACGGTGCGCACCGTCCTCGTGGGACTGGCGGAACTGGAAAAGCTGGAGCCCAAGACCAAGTCGCCCGAACGCTACGCCGACCTCGGCGTCGAGGACGTTGACGCCGAGGGCTCCGCCTCGACCGAGGTGGTGGTGCTGAACGGGGCCGGTGAACGGCTGGCGGCGGCTCTGGTCGGACGGGTCAAATGGGATGTCGGCGGCGGCATGCCCGGGCTTTACCTCCGCAAACCGGGGGAGGCGCAGAGCTGGCTGGTCAGGGGACGCCTGGGGCTGGCGACCGATGCCTCCGACTGGCTGGTCCGCGAAGTCCTGCATGTGGCGCCGGAACGCATCAAGGGCATCACGATGCATCACCCCGACGGCGAGACCTGGACCGCCGAGAAGGCGTCACGGGATGACAAGCACCTCTTCATTTCCGGAGAGACCTTACGCGATAAGTTTGCGCTCGACGGGACGGCCTCGGTCTTCCAGAATCTGACCATGGACGACGTGCGTCCCGGAGACGACATCGCCATGGCCGAGAAATTTATCCACCGGGCGGAATACCAAACCTTCGACGGAATGGTGATCAAAACCCGCCTCGCCGACGTCATGGGCGAGCACTGGCTTTGGCTGAAGGTGTCGGGCGGGAGCGACGAGGCCAAGCGTCTGGCCGGACTGACGGCGGGCTGGGCCTACAGGATTCCCGCCTTCAAGGCGGCCCGGCTGTCCAAGCGCCTTGCCGACCTCAAGAAAAAACCCAAACAGGTTGATGCCGGCGCCCCGGCACCGGGCCAGGCCGTGTCCCCGGCTCACTGAAGACGATAAATCCTGCCATCTCGACGAATCATGTGGAATTGAACAAGTCGCCGAGCGGGACGGCGATCAGATGGATCATGGTTATGAATGTGGTGGGGTTGCGGTAGCCTCTTGCCCGCGCCGTCCCTGCTATAGGCCGCCCGCAACATTGCTTGCGCAAGGATTCACATCAACGCCACCTAACCCGACTTAAGCGATCCGGCCCCAGGCTTCAAGGATGGAGACGCCGTATATGTGCTGGCGCGCCACGAGGGGTTCCGGTTCGGCATCGGCTACAAGGGCGGCCTGCCGGTGAGGATCACCGCGTCGGGGATGAGTTGATCACCCGGACGAGCCCGGGCATGCCCCATCGCCTTCCCCCAACATCATCAGCGAGGCGTTGCCGCCCGAGGCCGTGGTGTCGGTGGAAACCGTGCGTTCGGTGGCGAAGCGGTGGAGGTACCGGGGACCGCCCGCCTTGGGGCCGGTGCCCGACAATCCTTCGCCGCCGAAGGGCTGGACGCCCACCACGGCACCGATCTGGTTGCGGTTGACGTAGAGGTTGCCGACCCGGGCCCTACGGCGCACCCGCGCAATGGTGGAATCGATGCGCGAATGGACCGAAAGCGTCAGCCCGAAGCCGGTGCCGTTGATGGCGTCGATCACACGGTCCAACTCGTCGGCCCGGTAGCGGATGACATGGAGAATGGGGCCGAAGACCTCGCCGGTCAGAATGCCGATGTTGTCGATCTCGAAAGCGTGCGGGGTGAAGAAGGAGCCGCGTTCGCTCAGGGCCGCATCCAGGGGTGTGGCGGCGATAAGGCGGCCTTCGTTTTCCATGCGTTTCGCATGGGTCCGCATAGCCTCGCGGGCTGCCAGGTCGATCAGCGGGCCGACATCCGTCTCCGGATCCGCCGGGTCGCCCACGATTAATTCCTGCATGCCCCCGGCCAGGAGGCCCAACAGTTTGTCGGCTACGTCCTCCTGAACGAACAGGACGCGTAGCGCCGAACAGCGCTGACCGGCGCTCTGGAAGGCGGATGCCAGGGCGTCGCGCACCACTTGCGGCAACAAGGCGGACGAGTCGGCGATCAAGGCGTTCTGCCCCCCGGTTTCGGCGACCAACGGCACGATGGCCCCGTCGCGCGCCGCCAGGGCGCGGTTGATGAGGTGCGCCGTCTCCACAGAGCCGGTAAAGGCGATGCCGCTCAGTCCCGGTTGCCCGATCATCGCCCTGCCGATCACGCCGCCGGGGCCGGGCAGCAGGTGCAAGACATCGCCCGGCACCCCCGCTTGGTGCAGCAACTGCACGGCACGGTACGCGATCAGGGGCGTCGGGCCTGCCGGTTTGGCCAGCACCGAATTGCCGGCCGCTAGCGCCGCCGACACCTGTCCGGTGAAGATGGCGAGCGGGAAATTCCAGGGGCTGATGCAGGCAAAGGTCCCGCGCGGCACCAAACGAATTTCATCGTGCTCGCCGGTCGGTCCCGGAAGCCGCTGGGCGCCCGTGAAGTCGATGCGGGCGCGGGCCGCGTAGTAATAAAGGAAGTCGACCGCTTCACGCACCTCAGCCACCGCATCCATCAACGATTTCCCGGCTTCATAAACGGTGAGCGCCATCAGTTCGTCCCGGTTCTCTTCGTAGAGCCCGCCCGCCGTCTCCAGGATGCGTGCCCGGCCCTCGGCACCCAGCGCGTCCCACCGCTCCCGGGCGGCGGAGGCCAGCGCATAGGCGCGATCGACCGCTGCCGCATCGGCCTCGAAACAGGCGCCGATCAGCCGCGTGCGGTTCTGGGGCGAGGAAACCTCGCGTACCGGACCCTTGAGGACGGTCTCCCCGCCGATGATGGGTCCGGCGGAGCGCGGCTCGGCGACAGCCTCGGTGATGGCGCTCAGCAAGGGGTCACGTTCCCGCGGGTCCATGAGGTCGAGCCCCCGCGAATTCGGCCGCTCGTCACCGAAAAGATTTTCCGGCAAAGGGATCCGGGGGTGAGGCTTCGGTTCGGCCGCCGCCAGTTTCGCCGCCGGGTCGGCGACCAACCTATCGATGGGGGCCTCGGCGTCCGTGATGCGGTTGACGAAAGAGGCATTGGAGCCGTTCTCCAGGAGCCTGCGCACGAGATAGGGCAGCAGATCCTTGTGGTTGCCGACCGGCGCATAAATGCGGCACGGGATGCCGGTACCCCCGGGCCCGGATACCAGGTCGAAGAGGTCTTCGCCCATGCCATGCAGGCGCTGGAATTCGATGTCGGCCCCGTCTCCCGCCAGCTCGGCCACCATTGCCACCGTCAGGGCATTATGGCTGGCAAACGCAGGGAAGAAACGCCTTCCGGCGGCCAGGATTTTTCGGGTGCAGGCGACGTAGCAGACGTCGGAGGCCGCCTTGCGGGTGAAGACGGGATAGCCGGAAAAGCCCCCCGCCTGGGCTTTCTTGATCTCGGCATCCCAGTAAGCCCCTTTGACCAGACGCACCTGCAGGCGCCGCCGGTGGCGCGTCGCCATCTCCTCCAGCCAGTCGATTTGGGCCGGGCCGCGCTTCTGGTAGGCCTGGACGGCGATCCCCAGCCCCTCCCAGTCCTTGAGGGACTTGTCCATCGAAACGGCCTCCAGCACGTCCAGCGTGATGTCCAGGCGTTCGGCCTCCTCGGCATCGATGCAGAACCCGATGTCGGCCTTGGCGGCGAGGCGGGCCAGGTCCAGGACCCGAGGTGCCAGTTCGGCCATGATGCGTTTGGAGCGCGTGGCCTCGAAGCGGGGGTGCAACGCCGAAAGCTTGACCGAGATCCCCGGCGAGACGACTGGGCCTTTCCGCTCCCCCTTGACGGCGATGGCCTGGATAGCCGTGGCGTAGGCGTCATGATAATGCTCCGCGTCCTTGGCCGTCACCGCCGCCTCGCCCAGCATGTCGAAGGAATGGCGCCAACCCGCATTCTCGGCCGGTTCCGCCTTCTCCAAGGCCTCGGCCACTGTCGGTGCGAAAACGAACTGGTGGCCCATGATGCGCATGGCCGCCCTGACCGCTTCGCGCACCACCGGCTCGCCAGCGCGCCCGGCCAGCGTAGCGAGCGTGCCTTTCCAGTCCTCGGCCCTGGTCTCGCCCAGCAGCCGCCCGGTCAGCATCAGAGCCCAGGTCGAGGCATTTACGAAGACGGACCCCGCCTGGCCCAGGTGGTCCTCCCAATGGCCGCCCGCGATCTTGTCGCGGATCAGAAGATCGGCGGTGTGCGTATCGGGAATGCGCAGCAGCGCCTCGGCCAGACACATCAGGGCCACGCCTTCCCGTGTCGAAAGGCCGTATTCCTGGAGGAAGCTGTCGAGTCCGAGGCCGCTCTTGGGTCTTTCGCGCATGGCCTGGATGAGGCGCCGGGCGCGCCCTGCAACGCGTTCTACGACTTCGATGGGAAGGGCAGCTTCGTCCAGGATACGGGAGACCGCCCCCGCCTCGTCCCGGCGGTGAGCTTCGCGGAATAACCGGCGCAGACGCACGCTATCCGTCATTGGCCACTTTCCCTTTTTCTGACAACAGCTTAACAGACCTGCTCTCTATGTGGGAGTGGGGCTATTCGGGGGCAACGCTCAATGCTGGTCAAAGGTCACCCCGGAAGCTACCATGATACTCTAGGAAGGAAACGTCATGTCCGCCAAAACGAAATACCTTATTATAGGAACGGGACGTTGCGGCACATCGTTGCTGTCGGCCATTCTTTCCGATGCGGGAGCGAATTTCGGCATGGACAACCCGGAAGGCTGGCGCCGTGTTGCCGGTGCTTACGAACACGACGATGTCCAGCAGGCCTGCATAGCCTTCAAGACGGCCCGTAAGTTTGCTGCGATCAGTGATATGTGGTGGGGATTTCGAAAGCTGCGGCGGCTGCACATGCACCGGGCCAAGACGGCGCTCAAGCGTCTTTTCTCGAAAGCCGACTACGCTAAGTCGATGGATCTCGGCAGACTGGTCCATACCGTCTTCAAACTCGACCACACGCCACGGATCATTCTCATCTACCGTAATTTTGAGAACGTGGCGATGAGTTCGTATCTCGCATTCGGGTGGTCACACGCGGAAACCGAAGCCCATTATCTAGAGACCTACCGTACGGGTCTCACTGCACTCCATGTCTTCGGCGGCTGCGTTATCGGCTATGACGAGATAATGGATCCGTCAGAATCCGCTTGGGCCGAAAGTCTGTCCGAAGCCACAGGGTTACCCCGCGACAAGTTGCTCTCAGCCCGTAATAGTCGCCTCAAGCCCATAGATCGAAAGCATACCCTGCCCCCCCCTCTCGGAGGCGGCAAGCCGGCTCTTTGAATCGCTGACGACATACAAAGGCCGGGCGCTACCGCCTTCAGGTCACGTCTATGATGGCGACAAGCACTGATCCGGCTTTTCCGAACGCGAGCCCGACCACATCCTCGAAGCGGTTGGCGTGGGGCAGGATGACCTCCATGATCCCGGGGCCGTGACCAGTTTCTCTCGCACGCCGCCTATAGGCAACACGTGGCCAGTGAGGGCTAGCACGCCGGTCAATGTCCAGCGGCCACCCCATCTTGCGTCCCTTGGCGAGTGACAGAAAGTGGTCGACCGTGGAGAATGCGGTTCAGGCTGGGATCTGAGCTGATCGAGCGTTCAGTTTTTGGGACAGCCCCACCAATTAAATGCGCGCTCCGACAATCATACCGCCATAGAGGGCGCGGCCATTCTCAGGTCAGCGAAAGCAGGGCGGTGGACAGCATTTTCGGATCGTAGGCCGAAGCCTCGGGCTCCCTGGAAAGCTGGGTGTCGATCACCTCGACGCCCGATTTGCGCAGCGCCTCCTGGGATGACGGCGCGGCATAGGCGCCGTTCCGCGTATCGATCAGCACAAAGTTGAGCAACCTCTCGACCGGACAGTCGGGTCCGGCGTCCCGGCGCAAGGTGTCGATGAGAGTCCGCACGGCGCCCGCGAGATCCAAACCGATGGCTTCCGGATCGTGGCCCAGGCTGGGGACATAGACCTTGGGACAATCGTTGTTCGCCACTGCCGTTCCCACACCGGACGGCAGGAGATTGGCCAGCAGGCTGGAGTAGAAACTACCGGGGGGGAAGCAGATGAGTTCGGCTTCGCCGATCAACCGGCGCTTTTTTTTCGCCAGCACGGCTTCGGCCGGCTCCACCCGATCCCCAGAGCCGGATAGAAATAGCCGTTTAATCGGCACCTGAAGCGGTGGAATCTCCTTGCCGGTCAAACGATGCTGACCGACGACAACCGTTCCGTCCACCAGTTCCGCCCCGATGTGCAGATCCTGGTTGACGATGGTGCGGACCGTCCCCAGGACCCCCACCAGCTTCGTGAACAGAAAGACGATGGGGTCGAGCTCCTGGTGGTTGTTGAGGTAACCGCCGGCCAGAATCAGGTTGCCGACGCTGGCGCCCCGAAGGTCGAACTCCTCGGGCATGGCCTCGCGGAAGAAGCCGAGTTGATTGAGGATTAGGCGTTTCATGGGATCTTCGATGGGGGCGATGCGAGGATCGTCGCCATGCAACATGGCGTCGAGCTGTGCCAGGAGATCCTTTTCAGAGGCTTCCTTGGAAAACCGGTGAGTGAAGAGCCGGTAGATATCGGGATGACCGCGGATGCTCTCGTCGGCGAGCGCGGTAAGGCGCGAGCGCAGATCGCCAATGGACGGCATGTGGAACGCTTCCCGCAACTTGGCCGAACTGCCGCCGGAATCGAAGGCCGTGACCAAATGGATGGAATTGTGAGTGTAGCTCTTGAGCGCGCGGCTGATCTGAGTGAGCGCCGTACCTCCGCTGAAGAACAGAATCCGGGGGCCCAGTTCCGGCACCCGCTCGTAACGGCTGATCCGGACCAGGTCCGGCATGGCAACGGTTCGGCTGATCCGGATCTTCTTCATATCCCTTTACGCACGCAAGTCACGACTCGTCCGGCTCACCCTTCCGGCGGGAGGGATGTGCGGGGTAGGTGCCCATGATCCGCACCTCGTGGGTGAAGAATGCGAGTTCCTCCAGCGCCAGCTTGACCGCCCGCGTCTCTGGATGCCCGTCGACCTCGGCATAGAACTGTGCGGCATTAAAGCTGCCGCCGACCAGATAGCTTTCCAGCTTCGTCATGTTGACTCCGTTGGTGGCAAAACCGCCCAGCGCCTTGTAAAGCGCCGCAGGCACGTTGCGCACCCGGAAGACGAAGCTGGTCATGACCTCGCCCGACTTGGGCTCGGGCACCTTAGGTTCGCACGCCATGATGATGAATCGGGTCGTGTTATGCTCGGCGTCCTCGATTCTGGCGCGGAGCGACTCCAGTCCGTACAGTTTCACCGCCAGTTCGGAGGCGATGGCGCCCTGAGTCTTGTCCCGGCGCTCGGCCACCTCGGCCGCGGCCCCCGCAGTATCCAGGTGTTCCACCGGTTGCAGGCCCAACTCTCGAATCAGGTCGCGGCATTGGCTTAGAGCATGAACATGGGAATGAACGTGGGTCAGATCCGAGATTTTGGCCCCGGAGACCCCCAGCAGGTGATGATTGATGCGTAGAAAGTGCTCGCCGATGATATGAAGCCCTGATTTGGGAAGCAGGTGGTGAATGTCGGCAACCCGTCCGGCCACCGAGTTTTCGATGGGAATCATGGCGAGCATTGCCGTTCCGTCCCGTGCGGCGGCAAAGGCATCCTCGAAGGTACGGCAGGGCAGAGTCGTCATCTTCGGATACACATGCCGACAGGCGAAGTCCGAATAGGCCCCGGGGTATCCCTGAAACGCGATGGTGTTATTTGGCATCACCTCACTCCGTCAGGACGCCAGCATGGCGCGCGCTTTCTCTAGGTCTCCGGGAGTATCGACACCCAAGGGAATCGTGTCAACGAGGGTAGCGTCGATGCGCATGCCATACTCCAATGCCCGCAACTGTTCCAGCTTCTCGCGCATTTCCAGCACCCCGTGAGGCAGGGCGACGAAGCGTTCCAGCGAATCGCGGCGGTAGGCGTAGAGTCCGATGTGGTGATAGAGCGGCCCCTCGCCGTAGGGGATCGCTCTGCGGCTAAAATAAAGCGCCTGGCCAATGCGCGCCCCCGGCGCCAGCCCCACCGCCGCCTTGACCACGTTGGGATTGTCGATCTCGTCCGCGTCGGTAATTTCCGCGACCAGAGTCGAAATATCGACCCGTTCATCGACCAGGGGCTCTAATACGGCACGAATCTCTGCCCCCGGCAGAGTCGGCAGGTCGCCTTGGACGTTGATCACCGCGTCATAGCGCCCTTCACCGTCAAGAATTTCCAACGCTTCATGAATACGGTCAGACCCAGAGGCATGGTCGGGGCGGGTCAGCACGGCCTTGCCGCCCGCGTCTTCCACGGCCTTGACAATTTCGGTCTCCGCACAGGCCACAACAACCGGACCGACATCCGCTTCCACGGCCCGTTTCCAGACGCGAACGATCATCGGCACCCCATGGATGTCGGCCAGCGGCTTACCGGGAAGCCGGGTCGAAGCCATGCGGGCCGGGATGATGACCAGCGGATTGGAAGGTGCGCTCATGGTCCTTGCTTATAGCGCTGGAGTGCGCCGGAGGAAATCATTTCGGCAAGGGAATTGAACCGACGGGTAAGCTCCGGGTAAACTCCCGACGACAGAGACAAAATCTTTTCCGGAACGAGGTTGCTTACGGAATGTTCGATGCGGTGTTGAAGTGGTTCGGCGTGATCACCCTGCTGACGTGGCTCCTTTGGATGGTGAACATGACCGGAGACATCCTGATCCCCGAATACCATCGCGCCGGGGCGCCGCCGGAAGTCCCTCTCACACCGATATACAGGGTGAGGCAATGACGGCCGGCGGCCATATGGACGCTTTCTTGAATCTCGCATCCCATCTGGCGGATGTGGGGGGGGTGATCGCCCGGAAACATTTTCGCAGTGATGTCGATATCGTAGACAAAGCCGATTTGTCGCCGGTCACCGTCGCCGACCTGGAGATAGAGGCCGCCATGCGGCCCCTCATCGAAGAAGCCTTTCCCGAGCACGGCATCTTCGGTGAAGAGCACGGTAAGACGCGAATTGACGCGGAGTACGTCTGGGTACTGGACCCCATCGACGGCACTCAGGGCTTCGTCACCGGCAAGCCGCTCTTCGGGTCGCTGATTGCCCTGGCCCTGAACGGGAAGCCCGTCGTCGGCGTTATCGACGCTCCGGCAACCGGGGAACGCTGGATTGGGGCCGTGAAGCAGCCGACGACCTTCGATGGCCAAGAGGTACGGAGCCGCAAGTGCAGAACCCTGGCCGATGCCTGGCTCTACGCGACATCTCCACACATGTTCGAGGGCGAAAGCCTTGCCGCTTTCGAGCGGCTGCGGGGCCAGGTCAAGAAGACCAACTACGGGGCCGACTGCTACGCTTACGGATTGCTGGCCAACGGGAGTGTGGACCTGGTTTGCGAGGCCTCGTTGCAGCCCTACGATTTCATGGCGCTGGTCCCGGTGATCGAGGGGGCCGGCGGCGTGATCACCGACTGGGAAGGCCGGGCACTGGGCATCTCGTCGGGAGACAGGGTTCTTGCTGCCGGGGACGCGACGGTTCACGCCGCTGCACTGGACGTGTTGGGGGGGGCGTGATCAAAAGCTGGTTCTTACAAAAGGCATCGGATGACTTTGGTCTTAAGCTCCTGAAGTCGGCGGCCAACTTGGTCTGCGTTTGCCAGGGCGACCGCATAGTCTACATGAACCCGGCCGGCGCCAAAATGATAGGGCTCGACGATCCGTCTTTGGCCATCGACAGGGCCTTCCCCGATTTTGTGGATCCGGTCTATGCCGAACTGATGACCCTGGGGCTGGGGACGTTCGCCGATGAGGAGGGGAGCGTCCCGCTGAAGATGATCCCGGTCAAGGGCGATCCTATCGATGTGAAGCTGTTCGTCACCGAACTCAAGTTCGGCGACGAGCCCGTCTTCATGATCGAGGCGCTGGACATCACCGAGTTCATCAAGGCCGCCGAACAGACAAAGCTCCGCGAACAGCGTCTTACGGGGATCCTCTATACGGTGGCCGAGAGCATCATCGCCATTAACGAGGAAGGACGGATCCTGGCCTTCAATCCGGCCGCCGAGCGCCTGTTCGGCTACGCGGCCCATAAGATCATCGGCAAGAAGATCAATCTGCTGATGCCGGAACCCGACGCCAGCGCCCACGACAGTTACATTAAGCGCTACGTCGAGACGGGCGAGAAACGGGCGATCGGCAAAATTCTGGAATTGGACGGCAGGCACAGGGACGGCACGATTTTCTCCATGGAACTCACGATTTCGGAATTGCGCGAGGGGCACTCCCGGTCCTTCATCGGCGCCATGCGCGACGTCACCAAGCGTAGAGAGTACGAGGACAAGATTAAGCACCTGGCGCATCATGACATGCTGACCGGCTTGCCCAACCGGAGTCTCTGCAATGACCGGCTGGAGGAAACGCTGGGCCGGTCGAAGCGCAACGGCTACATTTTTGCCCTGATGTTTATCGACCTCGACGATTTCAAGCCCATCAACGACACCTACGGGCATGATGCGGGAGACTACGTCCTCAAGGGTACTGCTGAACGCCTAAATGCCACCCTGCGCGCCAGTGACGCAATTGCCCGGGTCGGTGGCGACGAATTCGTAGTCATCCTGGACAACATCTGCGACCGGAAAGCGGCGGGCAGAGTGGCCGGCTTGATTGTCGACCTGCTCAGGACGCCGATCATGTTCAAGGGCCAAGAACTGCGGATCGGTGCCAGCATCGGCATTTCCGTTTTCCCGGAAGATGGCGAGGATGTCGCGCAACTGACCAAGTGCGCTGACGACGCCATGTACCAAGCCAAGGAATCCGGCCGCAACTGCTTCCGGTTTCATGAGACGACGGGACAAAAATGATGCCAAGATCTTGCCACGATCGCGGGTTAGAGAACAGCATGCGCACGATCGGACTCTCCTTGTTGTTGATCCTGGCTTTGACGCTGCCCGGCCTGGCCCAGGCCGTCGAACCGACGCACGCCATCGCCATGCATGGGAGTCCCAAATACGGACCCGGCTTCAAACATTTCGATTACGTCAATCCGGCGGCCCCCAAAGGGGGACTGGTGAGGCTGGGCGCCGAAGGCAGCTTTGACAGCCTTAACCCTTTCATCACCAAGGGCGAACCTGCGAACGGCATCGGTGTCGTCTACGACAGCCTGACCAGGGTCTCGGCGGACGAGGCCTTCACCCATTACGGGCTCCTGGCCGAAAACATGGAAGTCCCGGATGACCGCTCGTGGGCAACCTTCACCCTGCGGCCCGAGGCCAGATGGCACGACGGGAAACCGATCACCGCCGACGACGTTATCTTCACCTTCGACATCATCCGCGAGAAGGGCAACCCGCTGCGTCAGTTCTACTACGCCTCAATCGCCTCAATCGAGAAGCTGGGACCGCACCGGGTCAAGTTCACCTTTAAGGAGGGCGAGAACCGGGAGATGCCGTTGATTGTCGGCGAGCAGGAAATCTTGCCCAAGCATTACTGGGAAGGCCGGAAATTCGACGAGACGACGCTGGAACCGCCGCTGGGCAGTGGCGCCTACAAAGTCGAGTCCCTGGAGGCGGGGCGCCATATCACCTACGTCCGGGTGCCCGACTATTGGGGCAAAGACCTGGCGGTCAACGTCGGTTTCGATAACTTCGAGCGAATCCGCTACGATTACTACCGTGACACCACGGTGATCGTCGAGGCCTTCAAGGCAGGCGAGTTCGACTTCCGGGCCGAGAACTCGTCCAAGACCTGGGCTACCGCCTACGACGTCACCGAACTCGAGGACGGGCACATGATCAAGGCCGAGATCGAGCACAACCGCTCGGCCGGCATGCAAGGCTTCGCCTACAATATGCGGCGCGATTTGTTCAAGGATTCCCGGGTGCGCGAGGCCCTGGCTTACGCCTTCGATTTCGAACGCTCCAACAAGACCCTTTTCTACGGCCAGTACACCCGGACGCGGAGTTACTTCGACAACTCCGAATTGGCGGCTACGGGCCTGCCGTCGAAGGAGGAACTGACGGTTCTGGAGCCCCTCCGGGGCCAAATTCCCGATGCCGTCTTCACTCGGGAGTACCGCCCGCCCGTCACCACGGGCGACGGGCGCATCCGGCGCAACCTGGGCCGGGCGGTCAAGCTCCTGAAGGCGGCGGGTTGGTCGATCGAGGAGGGGAAGCTGGTCAACGCCAAGGGCGCCCCTTTCCGGTTCGAGATCCTGTTGGTCAGCCCGCTGTTCGAGCGGGTCTGCCTACCCTTCGTCCAGAATCTGGAACGCCTTGGGATCACAGCCAAGGTCCGCACCGTCGATACGGCCCAGTACATCAAACGGATCGAGACCTTCGATTTCGATATGACTGTTACGGGCTGGGGCCAGACCCTGAGCCCCGGCAACGAGCAACGCAACTACTGGACCACGGAGGCCGCCGGGCGTCCCGGCAGCCGCAATTTCGCCGGCATCGAAAAACCGGCGATCGACGCGCTGGTCGAGGGTCTGATCGCCGCCCCCGACCGCCAAAGCCTGATCATGCGAACCCGGGCGCTGGACCGGGTGCTGCAATGGGGCTTCTACGTCATTCCCCACTGGCACATAGACCACGACCGCCTGGTCTATTGGAACAAATTCGGGCGACCCAAGATAACGCCCCTGCGCGGCGTCCAGTTCGGTTCCTGGTGGGTGGACAAGGCCTTAGAGGCAAGGCTTGACGGACAGGTCAAGTCGGCTCCCCGCGAATAGCGCCATGTTTGCCTACACGCTACGCCGCCTGATGCTGATGATCCCGACGCTGTTCGGGATCATGGTCCTCAACTTCATTATCGTTCAGGCCGCGCCCGGAGGGCCGGTGGAGCAGATGATCGCCGAGATCCAGGGGCTCGGCGTCGAAGCCACGGCCCGGGTCGGCGGGCGGGCGGGGTCCGAAACTGCAAGTTCCTCAAAAGCCCAAGCAGGAAGTCTCGACAGAGGCGGTGGGAAATACCGGGGTTCCCGGGGACTCGACCCCGAGTTCATCAAGCGGATCGAGAGGCAGTTCGGTTTCGACAAGCCGGTCCACGAACGTTTCTGGCTCATGATGGGCAACTATATCCGTTTCGATTTCGGCGAGAGCTTCTTCCGTGACCGCGACGTGTTGGATCTGGTGCTGGACAAGATGCCGGTATCCATCTCGCTGGGGTTATGGACCACACTTCTGGTCTATCTGATTTCGATCCCGCTCGGGATTGCCAAGGCGGCGCGTGACGGTTCAAGGTTCGACGCGGGAACGTCGGTCGTCGTGGTCCTGGGCCAGGCTATTCCCAGTTTTCTGTTTGCAATCCTGCTTATCGTCGTTTTTGCGGGGGGGCGCTATCTGGACTGGTTTCCCTTGCGGGGTCTCACGTCGGATGACTGGAACCTGCTGAGCTGGCCGGCCCGCATTGCCGATTATTTCTGGCATATTGCGCTCCCCATTCTTTCCATGGTCATTGGCGGGTTTGCCGGACTGACCATGCTGACCAAGAACTCGTTCCTGGAAGAGATCAACAAGCAGTACGTTCTCACCGCGCGCGCCAAGGGCCTCACTGAACGCCGCGTGCTTTACGGTCACATCTTCCGCAACGCCATGCTGATCGTTATCGCCGGCTTCCCCAGCGCTTTCGTCGGCATCCTTTTCACCGGCGCGCTCCTGACCGAGATCATCTTCTCTCTCGACGGTCTGGGGCTTTTGGGCTTCGAGGCAGCCTTGAAGCGCGATTACCCCGTCATGTTCGGAACGCTCTACGTATTCACCCTTCTCGGTCTGATGCTGAACTTGATCGGCGACTTGATGTACCACGTGATTGATCCCCGCATCGATTTCGAGAAGCGGGAGGTCTGAGTCATGGAAGGGAAGACCATGCTCGGCCTCCACATCTCTCCCTTGAACGTGCGCCGCTGGGAGAACTTCAAGGCCAACCGGCGGGGCTTCTGGTCGCTGTGGGTCTTCCTGGTCCTCTTCTTCATGAGTCTCTTCGCCGAACTGATCGCCAACGACCGGCCGATTTTGGTGCGCTACGACGGCGGGTTCTATCTGCCCATTTTCCACGAATATCCCGAGACCGCCTTCGGCGGGTTCTTGGAAACCGAGGCCGAATACAAGGACCCCGAGGTCCGCGAATTGATTGAGGAGAAAGGCTGGATCGTTTGGCCCCTTGTGTTCTTCCGCTACGACAGCATCAACTACGATCTGACCGTTCCCGCGCCCTCCCCCCCATCCGGCATCAACTGGCTCGGCACCGACGATCAGGGCCGCGACGTGACGGCACGTTTGATCTATGGGTTCCGCATCTCGGTACTGTTCGGGTTGACCCTGACCATCCTAAGTTCGCTGATCGGTGTCGCGGCCGGAGCCGTACAGGGCTACTTCGGCGGCTGGACGGATCTGATTTTCCAGCGTTTTATCGAAATCTGGTCGGGCCTGCCCCAACTTTACCTGCTGATCATCCTGGCCAGCGTGGTGGAACCCGATTTCTGGTGGCTGCTGGCGTTGCTGCTGGTCTTTTCCTGGATGGCGCTGGTCGGCGTGGTGCGGGCCGAATTCCTGCGGGCACGGAACTTCGAATTCGTGAATGCCGCCCGCGCGCTTGGGGTGTCCAACGGCGTCATCATGTTTCGCCACATCCTGCCCAACGCCATGGTGGCGACCATTACTTTCCTGCCCTTCATTCTCAACGGTTCCATCACCATGCTGACGGCACTTGATTTTCTGGGCTTCGGCCTGCCGCCGGGATCGCCGTCCCTGGGCGAGCTCTTGAACCAAGGCAAATCCAACCTGCAGGCCCCGTGGCTGGGGCTGTCCGCTTTCGGCGTATTGGCCGTCATGCTGAGCCTCCTGATTTTTATCGGCGAAGCGGTACGTGACGCCTTTGATCCAAGGAAGACCTTCCAATGACGGCTCTCCTGCGGGTCAAGGACCTCCACGTTTCCTTCGGCCGGGGCCCGGCCGAGGTGAAGGCGGTGCGGGGTGTCTCCTTCGAAATCGAGAAGGGCGAAACAGTGGCCCTGGTGGGCGAGTCGGGATCGGGCAAGTCGGTGACGGCGCTCTCCGTGATGCAACTCCTGCCCTATCCCCGGGCTCATCATCCGCAGGGCGGAATTCTCTACAAGGGCGAGGATTTGGTGGGAGCGCCCGAGGGGGTGCTTAGAGGCGTGCGGGGCGGTGAAATCGGCATGATCTTTCAGGAGCCGTTGACCAGCCTCAACCCGCTGCACTCCGTGGAGAAGCAGATCAGCGAGACCTTGCTCCTGCACAAACGGTTGACGCCCCGCCGGGCCCGGGACCGGGTGGTGGAACTCCTGGAGCTTGTGGGCATGGAAGGCGCATCCGGACGCCTCGGAGACCTGCCGCACCAGTTTTCGGGCGGACAGCGTCAGCGGATCATGATCGCCACGGCGCTGGCCAACGAGCCCGACCTGCTGATCGCCGACGAGCCCACCACGGCGCTCGACGTTACCATTCAGGCGCAGATTCTGAAGCTCCTGAAGGGCCTTCAGGATAAACTCCACATGGCGATGCTGTTCATCACCCATGACCTCGGCATCGCGCGCCACATGGCGGACCGCACCTGTGTCATGACCGAGGGCGAGGTCGTCGAGCACGGTCCGACCGCCGAAGTCTTCTCGGCGCCGCAGCACCCTTACACGAAAAAACTGCTCGGTGCGGAGCCCAAGGGATATCCGGGCGACGGAGATGGCGGCGATGCACCGCCGCTAATAGAAGGGACCGATGTGAAGGTCTGGTACCCCGTCAGGGGCGGACTCCTCAGACGAACCGTGGATCA
Source organism: Rhodospirillales bacterium (assembly GCA_003354135.1). Lineage (GTDB taxonomy): Bacteria > Pseudomonadota > Alphaproteobacteria > Rhodospirillales > GLO-3 > GLO-3. The sequence continues at coordinate 25,411 of PIVK01000002.1, read as the reverse complement.
TGTGAAGGCGGTCGATGGAATATCGGTCAGCGTGAAGCCCGGACGGACGCTGGGCGTGGTGGGCGAGTCGGGGTCGGGCAAGTCGACCCTGGGCCGGGCGTTGCTGCGCCTGGAGAAATCCCAGGGTTCCATCGTCTTCGCCGGCACCGAGCTCCAGGGTTTGGGCTTCAAGCGGATCCGGCCCCTCCGCAGTGATATGCAGATGGTCTTTCAGGACCCCTTCGGCAGCCTGAGCCCCCGGCTCAGCGTCGGGCAGATCGTCGGCGAAGGGCTTGAGGTTCACGCGCCCAAGATGGATCGGGAAGCCCGGGATAGGGAAATCGCTTCCACGTTGGAAGAGGTCGGCCTCGATTCCGCCGATCGCCACCGTTATCCGCACGAATTCTCGGGCGGGCAGCGCCAGCGCATCTCCATTGCCCGCGCCTTGGTTCTCAAGCCCCGTCTCATCGTGTTGGACGAACCGACCAGCGCGCTCGATATGTCGGTGCAGGCGCAGATTGTCGATCTGCTGCGCGACTTGCAGGAGAGACACGGCCTCGCCTACCTCTTCATCAGCCATGACCTCAAGGTAGTGCGCGCGCTGTCTCATGACGTGGTGGTGATGAAGGACGGCCGCGTGGTCGAACAGGGTCCCGCCGACGCTGTCTTCGAGGCCCCCAAAACCCCCTACACCAAAGCTCTTATGGCCGCCGCCTTCGACATTGAAGCAGACGAGAGCGGCGTGGTGCGCGGCTAAGCCGACGCCCACCGCAACCCACAAGACCGCGAACACGGGCCCTTAGAGCGCTATCGCTGCCTGCGGACAAGGGCCGTCTTGATTTCGGCGATCGCTTCGCCTGGATTGAGACCCTTGGGACACGTGTTGGTGCAGTTCATGATGGTGTGGCACCGGTACAGCCTGAACGGATCGTCCAGGTCGTCCAGACGCTGGCCCGTTGCTTCGTCGCGGGTGTCGGCGATCCAGCGATAGGCCTGCAACAGCACCGCCGGACCCAGGTAGCCGTTTTCCCCGTTCCACCAGTAGCTGGGGCAGCTCGTCTGACAGCAGAAGCAGAGAATGCACTCCCATAACCCATTGAGATGGACCCGTTCCTCGGGACTCTGAAGGCGTTCGCCCCCGGGAACCGGTGTCTCCGCCTGGAGCCAGGGCCTGATGAAGGCGTACTGGGCATAGGGAATTGAGAGGTCGGGCACCAAGTCCTTGACCACCGGCAGGTGGGGCAGAGGATAGATATTGACCGCGCCCCGGATGTCGGCAAGCGGCTTGGTGCAGGCCAGCGTGTTCGTGCCGTCGATGTTGAAAGCGCAGGATCCGCAAACACCTTCGCGGCAGGAGCGGCGGAAAGTGAGCGTCGAATCGATCTCGTTCTTGATCTTGTTGAGTGCGTCCAGGACCATCTGCCCGCAGTCTGCAAGGTCGAGCCAGAAGATATCGACCCGCGGGTTTTCTCCCGAATCTGGGTCGAAACGATAGACGTTGAAACGGCGCGGGTCTTTCGCTCCCTCGGGCTTCGGCCACTCTTTGCCCCTGGTGACGCGCGAATTGGCGGGAAGCATGAATTCGACCATGAATCGCGCTCCCCTCAGTACACCCGCTTCGCCGGGGGGATGTAATCCACCTCGTCGGTCAGCGTGTAAGTATGAACGGGACGGTAGTCGAGCGACAGCTTTCCATCGGCATCGAACCAAGACAGGGAATGTTTCATCCAGTTTTCGTCGTCGCGTTCGGGAAAGTCCCCGTGGGCGTGTGCGCCGCGGCTCTCGGTCCGTGCCGCCGCCGAATGCAGCGTTGCCCGGGCGCAGAGCATCAGGTTCTCCAGTTCCAGGGCTTCCACCAAATCCGAGTTCCAGATCAGCGACCGGTCGGAGACCTTGATGTCGGCGAGCCGGCGGTTGATGGCTTCGATCTCTTCGATGCCCTGTGCCATCAGTTCCGAGGTGCGGAAGACGGCGGCCTTCTTCTGCATGGTTCTCTGCATGGCGAGGCGGATGTCCGCCCCCCGTTCATCGCCGTCGGCATGGCGCATCTTGTCGAAGCGATCGAGGATTCTCGACGACACGCCCTTGGGCAACGGTCTGTGCGGCGCGCGTTTTTTGATGGTCTCCTCGGCCCGAATCGCCGCCGCGCGACCGAACACCACAATGTCCAAGAGCGAATTCGTACCGAGCCGATTGGCCCCGTGGACCGAGACGCACGCGCATTCGCCAATGGCCATCAGGCCCGGAACCACCGCGTCGGGATCCCCTGCGCTCGGGCGCAGAACCTCGCCATGCACGTTGGTCGGGATCCCCCCCATGTTGTAATGCACCGTGGGCAGGACCGGGACCGGTTCGGCGGCCGCGTCCACGCCGGAGAAGATACGGGCCGATTCCGTGATGCCGGGCAGGCGATCGGCCAGAATATCGGCACCCAGGTGTTCCAGATGGAGGTGAATGGCCTCTCCGCTCTCACCGACGCCGCGTCCCTCCAACATCTCGATGGTCATGGCCCGGCTCACCACGTCGCGGCTCGCCAAGTCTTTGGCGGTGGGGGCGTAGCGCTCCATGAAGCGCTCGCCCTCGCTGTTGGTGAGATACCCGCCTTCGCCACGGGCCCCTTCCGTGATGAGAACGCCGGAGCCGTACATCCCCGTTGGGTGGAACTGAACGAATTCGTGGTCTTGCAGTGGCAGACCGGCCCGGGCCACCATGGCGTTGCCGTCTCCTGTGCAGGTGTGGGCCGAGGTGCAGGAGAAGTAGGCTCGCCCGTAGCCGCCCGTGGCAAGCACCGTCTTGTGGCTACGGATGCGGTGGATGGTGCCGTCGTCCAGGTTCCAGGCGACGATTCCGCGGCACTCTCCCTCCTCGTCCATAATCAGGTCGAGAACGACGTATTCGACGAAGAACTCCACGTCCCTGCGTAAGCACTGTTGGTAGAGGGTGTGCAGGATGGCATGCCCGGTCCGGTCGGCGGCAGCGCAGGCCCGCTGCACCGGGGCTTGGCCGAAGTCTCGCATATGGCCGCCGAAGGGCCGCTGGTAGATGCGCCCCGCCTCGGTGCGCGAGAAAGGCACGCCGAAATGCTCCAGTTCATAAATGGCCGGGACGGCGTTGCGGCACATGTATTCGATGGCATCCTGGTCTCCCAGCCAGTCGGAGCCCTTGACCGTGTCGAACATATGCCATTCCCAGTGGTCCTCGGCCATGTTGCCGAGGGCAGCCCCGATGCCACCCTGAGCCGCCACCGTGTGGCTGCGGGTAGGAAAGACCTTAGTCAGGCAGGCGGTCTTAAGGCCGGCCATCGTCATGCCCAGTGCCGCACGGAGCCCCGCCCCGCCAGCGCCGACAACGACGATGTCGTAGTTGTGGTCAATGATCTCGTAGGCAGACGTCGTCATTCCCTTGTCATCCTCCCAGATACAACTTAGCCACGGCCATGGCCGAGGAAGCGGCCGCTATCCACATGACGAACTTCAAGAAAAAGGCAAAGATGGTCCGGTGGGGTTCCCCATGGACATAATCTTCCAGGATCGTCCGCATGCCCTGCCAGGCGTGGGGGAACAGGGTGCCGATGAGCAGGAACATCATCAAGGCATTGCCGTGATGGCTTATCCAGACCTTGAATTGGGCGTGGTCGGCACCGACGAGCGAGATCATCGCGTAGACGAACCAGATAACCAGCGGCACAAGGGCAACCGCCCGCAGTCTTTGGGAACGCCAGTGGGAGACCCCCTCCTTTGCGGACCCCAGTCCGCGGACCCTGTTGACGGGAGCTTCCAGTTTCATTGGCCGGCCACCCAGTAACCGACCAGCCAAGTCAGCGCGGTCAGGGTCAAAGCCGCCGCCACCACGGCCCAGCCGGTGTTGCGGAGTGTCGGCATGTCAAATCCGAGACCGAAGTCCCAGGCCACATGGCGAATGCCATTGGCAAGATGGTAAAACAGGCACACGGTCCAGCCGAAGAGCATCAGGCGGCCGAGCCACGAGTCCAGAAATGCCTGGACCCGGTTGAAAGCATCCGCTCCATAGACCGCCGACGTCAGCCAGTAGGTCAAGGCCAGCGAGCCGACCCATAACACGAACCCGGTCATTCGATGCAGGATCGAGAGCACCGAGGTGATCTGGGGGCGGTAGATCATGAGGTGCGGCGAAAGAGGTCTGTCCTGCGGTTCCATTTACGAGCCTCTTAACATCGCGTACTGCGAACGGCGCGGTTTCGTCCGTCCAGACCGTTTACTCCTCCTTAGCCCGGACTGTCAATCTTCGCGCCTGCGAAATTCTTATTTCGCGTCCTGCTAATACTAAGAATCCCCAAGTAACTATTTGTCGTTTCCCGATTCTTATTAGACGCATCTAACATTTTAGGCGTATCCATTAGGGCGTGCCCGGGGTGTAATACAGGAGAACTCGGAGGATGGTGCTTGGCTCATGCCCAGGTATGTGGATAAAGTGTGGACGAATTGTGCAAATGTCAGAATCTTATTCACAGAAAAATAGAGTGGACGCTGAATTTATTATTGCACCATAACTGAACAGTTTCCATCATACCCACCGTACGCGAGAGCGTCAGTTTGGCGAATTCTCGGTGGTGCTTGTCTTCCTTCGGGGCGGCGAGCGGCACCGGAAAGCGTCGGTCTCCGGGGAAGGCGCCGTGCCTCGGCATGTGCGGCCACAACCGGAGGTGCAGACGGCCGGTGAAGCGTATCGCGGTCCTACGGGGCCCCGAGAGGCGGAGACGGGTCGTCGGCGGCAGGCCTCGAATTGATGTCGAGGCGGGCTCCGGGTGCCACGGTCCGGTCAATTTTGTTGGACGGGATCGCGGCATCGGAACAGTGCCTATGGGGGGCTTCGGGTTTCGACCCGCAATCTTTCCATCGGCGTTGCGAAGGTCAAGGCGCTGCCCCTCAGGGGGGGTGCCGGGCCAACGGGTGGAGATCCTGATTCGGGACCGCCGCCTCCGGGAGCTCGCTAACGGCTTGGTTCGATCCAAGGGCCGGTCGCCATTCGCGGTCGGTGTCCGTTGCAGCCCTTCAGGGCCGAAGCGGACGCGGACGAGGCTATACCGGTCCCCGGGCTGTTTCTCTGCCCAGGGTGCGTCTGCGGGACGGTGTGGTGCGAAGGCAGGATGTCGCCCTTGTGTGCGCGGAGCCCGGCCGGCTCCGAAAAGAGGCGTCGGGAGTGTCGCTTTAAGCGGTGCGTTGCGCAGTCTTCCCAGGGACGGTGCACCCGACGCCTCGCTTTTTACCGAGACCGGCATGGCCCAGCAATCCAATTCTGATCTCTTCCACCCGTTTCGGCCCTTTGGCCTAACCCCTCCGTAAGCGAAATCTACATGGTCGGGCAATCGGCCATCATCCCGCCTCTGCCGGCATGAACGCCAGAGGCGGGCAGGGGATGGATGCGCAAGCGCATTGTAGATGGATGCGCAAGCGCATTGTAATTGAATGGTAACTTTGCGAAACCTGCCAGAAATAGTGCTTTGTCAAATCAATAGTGCTTTGTTAAATTCAAGTGCACGGTGGATGGAGGTATGGGGTGGTCCATATCTACCGCAGCATAAAAATGTGAATAGGACGACCGGATGTCCCGCTAGTGTCCAGAATCCGAAGCTCGTATCATTATGGGGTAAGCGGTTTTCGAACTTCGAATCCATAAACTACGCTAGGGGCCGATCGTCCCCTATTGAAAGAACCGGGAGGACCAGTGTTGGACAAAATCGATAGCGATTTTGCGCAGGTGCTCGACCACCTGGACACGGGGGTCGCCTTGTACGGAATTGACGGCCGCCTCATCGACTGCAACCACGGCTACCTCGGGATTTTCTGTTCAGTCGACAAGACGCAGGTGGTCGGCGAGACTTTCATGGAGATCCGCCGCCTGCTTCTTGGCAATGGTGAATTTGCCGGAGCCGCTCCGGTAGAGACCCCTGACACATGGCTGGAGGCCCAACAAAACGCATTCCGCCAATGCCTCGGCGAGGGCTGCGGGTTTCAACTCTCCGACGGACGATGGTTTGAGGTCCGTTACAAGAAGATCGAAGATGGCCGGACCCTCGTCGAATATCATGAAACGACGGAGTCCCGACTCTGGCACAACCGTCTGATCGACGCCATCGAGAGCATTCCCGATGCCTTCGCCCTGTGGGATGCTCACGACTGCCTGGTCCTGTGTAACGAAAAGTTCCGTGAATACTATGCCCCGGTTCGCGACCACATCGTTCCCGGCGTCGCCTTCAACGACTTGCTGCGCACGATGGTCGACAGGGGAATGATGGTCACCGGGGAGGCGGGCAACCCGCATATTTCGGATATGGTCGCGCGCCGCCACCGGTTGCCCGACGTATTCGACGAAGTCCTCATAGACGGCTCGTGGCGCAAGGTCGTAGAGCGGCGCGGGCGCGATGGCGGTCTGGTCGGGGTGGAAACGGACGTCACTGTGGTCAAGGAACTGGAACGCGCTTTCCGGGAAAATCAGGAAACGCTCAATAAATACTCCAACCAACTCGTGTTTACCCTGGACGACGCGGAACGCAAGGGGGAGAAGCTGACCCGTCTGGCCGAGGACTTGTGCGCCGCCCGGAGCGAGGCGGAGATTGCCAACGTGGCCAAGTCGGAGCTTCTCGGCCGGCTTAGCCATCAGTTGCTCTCTCCGCTCAACTCCATCATCGAGTTCGCCGAACTGACCCATATGACCCTGCCAAAGACCAAGGAACTGGCGCGCTTCCGCGAGTATGCCAACGACATTCATCAAAACGGCCAACAGTTGGTGGAACTGATCAACGATCTGCTCGATATCTCTGAAATACAGAGTGGACAGCGGCAGTTCAAAAAGGAGGAGATCGACCTTGGCGAAGTGCTCGACGAATGTCTCGATCACATCCACAAGCTGGGCAAGGATTCCGGGGTGACCCTCTGTCGGGAACTGCCCCCCTGCACGGAACGGCTCATGGCAGACCGCGTAGCGGTCAAGCAGGTTCTTCTCAACCTTCTATCCAACGCGATCCAGTACAGTCCGACGGGCGGCACGGTGAATACAGCGATCGAATACGATGGCGGCTGGGCATTCGTTACGGTCAAGGACAACGGGGTCGGCATCTCCCCGCAACAGCTGGAACAGATCGCGACGCCTTTCGCGCAGTTCAAGGCCAGCTTGCTGACCCAGAAGAGCAAGGGCCTCGGCCTGACCTTGTCCAAGTATCTCCTCGAAATGCACGGCGGCCGACTTGAGATCGATAGCGTTTTCGGGACCGGAACCACGGTCAAAGCCGTTCTGCCAACGGGGTAGGTGTCGCAGAGGCAGCAATCGGCGATTCAAAATCGATCGGATAATCGGAAAATGATTAATAGCCGCCCTTGCGCATCGACTCCGGTAGGCCGGCCACTTTGGCCCCCTGCTTGGAGGGCTGCATCGGGAACAAGGCATAAAGGTCCTTGGTGCCGACCTTCTCGCCCCACTTTTTGGACATCTCCTTGACGATCGTACGATCGTTCGGCTGACCTCCGTGGTTGCCGATGAACTCCTCGCGGAGATAGTTGATCAGATCCCAGTGCCTGTCCGTCAGCTCGGCGATGTCCTCGCCGGCAGCGATTTCCCTGGCCAGGTCTTCCGACCAATCGTCCACATTGATCAAATAGCCATTCGGCGATTTCTCAACGTCCGCATATCCCATCGGTATCCTCCCCGGCTCCGTTCCACAATAATCTTCTCCGGCGCTCGGAACGCCGTTGCTTTTGCCGAACGGATATTATGACCCATATCCCGAGTGTGCAATGCCTTCCTCGGCAGATCCGTCGGACCGCATGCCAAAACTGGATTGCCGAAAGATCATAGAGCGGCGAGCATGGGTGCGGTGACCAGGACCACACCCTTCTCGGTCCGGTAGAAGCGCTTGGAGTCCAGTGCCACATCCTCGCCGATGGCCATTCCCTCGGGAATCTGGCAGTCAGGACCGAGAAGCACCTTCTTCAGACGTGCGTTGCGTCCAATGTCGCAGCCCGGCAGGATTACCGAATCCTCGACCAGCGCATAGGAATTGACGCGCACATTATTGAACAGGATCGAACGCCGCACCGTTCCGCCCGAGACAATGCAGCCGGCGGAAACCATAGAGTCCAGGGCCTCTCCCCGTCGCTCATTGTCGTTGAACACGAATTTGGCCGACGGGCGCTGTTCCTGCGAAGTCCAGATCGGCCACTGCTGGTCGTAGAGATCGAGATCCGGGGTGATGCGGGTGAGATCGATGTTGGCCTCCCAGTACGCGTCCACCGTGCCGACGTCGCGCCAATAGGGCTCGTCTGCCCCTTCGTTCATCACGCAGCTGTCCTTGAAGCGGTGCGCGTAGATCTTGGCCCGCGAGACCAGGTAGGGAAGCAGATCCTTGCCGAAGTCGCGTGATGAAGCTTCGGTTTCGGCATCGCGGATTAACTGGTCGAACAGGAAGTCGGCGTTGAAGATATAGATCCCCATAGAGGCGAAGGCCGAGTCGGGTTGATCCGGGATGGCCGGGGGATCGGCAGGCTTTTCCAGAAAGCTGGCGATGCGGTCGTTCGCATCAACGCCAACAACGCCGAACTGGTCCGCATGCTCCAGCGGCACCTCGACGCAAGCAACCGTCACCTCGGCCTTGCGCTGGATATGTTGGCCCAGCATGCGCGAATAATCCTGCTTGTAGACATGGTCTCCTGCCAGCACCAGGATATACTGGGGCCGGATTCCCCGGATCAGATCCAGGTTCTGGTAGACCGCGTCGGCGGTCCCGCGGTACCAGGATTCGTCCGCCGTTTGCTGCTGCGCCGGCCAGACCTCGATAAATTCCTGCAGTTCGGAACGCAGGAATCCCCAGCCACGCTGGACGTGCTGAATCAAGGTATGGGAACGGTACTGGGTGGGAACCGCCACCTTGCGGATGCCCGAATGGATGCAGTTGGAAAGCGGGAAGTCGATGATGCGGAACTTGCCCGCGAACGGCACCGCCGGCTTGGCCAGGGTTTCCGTCAGATGCATGAGTCGGCTGCCCCGCCCCCCGGCCAACACGAGCGCCAAGGTGTTCTTAAGTGCGGTCTGAAGGTCGTGGCGGCATCCTTCCATGGGAACTCCCCCTATTGCATCTCGGCCGGATAAGCGGTTCCGATTATGCCTCGGTTTTGCGGAGATCGGGTATGCTTTTTTGGAGTATGTTAAAGTGATTGCGAATCTGCATAATCCCGTCCGGTCTTAAATCCCCGAAGGAAATTCATGAAGGTCCTGTTCGTCTCCTCCGAAGCCTATCCGCTGGTCAAGACCGGCGGCCTTGCCGACGTCGCGGGCGCCCTGCCGGCGGCGCTCAAGCGCATGGGCGAGGACCTGCGGCTCATGCTGCCCGCCTATCCGGAAGCCTTGGACAAGGCCGAGAAAAAGGGACGCGCGATCAGGTTGGGCGATCCTCTGGGCACGGGGGAGACGCGGCTGATTCCCGGGCAAATGCCTGACAGCGGCCTCAAGATCTGGCTTGTCGACAATCCCGAACTTTTTGCACGTGACGGCGGCCTCTACCTGGGGCCGGACGGGCATGACTGGCCGGACAACCATCTACGCTTCGCCCTGTTGGCGCGCGCCGCGGCCATGGTTTGCGTCGGAGGCAACATGATGGGCTGGAAACCGGATGTGGTTCATGCCAACGATTGGCAGACCGGCTTAGTGCCGGCCTATCTCGACCAGTGGGGTGGCTCCAAGGTGCCCTCGGTCTTCACCATCCACAATATCCATTACCAGGGCCTGTTCGACCCGGACGTGATCCCCGGGATCGGCCTCAGGCACGAGCATTTTTCCATGCACGGCGTGGAATTCCACGGCTCTGTCTCCTACCTCAAGAGCGGCCTGTTCTATTCTTCCAGGATCACCACCGTCAGCCCCACCTACGCCCGCGAGATCCGCTCGACCGAACAGGGGACGGGTTTTCAGGGCCTGTTGTCGCTGCGTGACGACGATCTTACGGGTGTCCTCAATGGCATCGACTGCGAGACCTGGAACCCGGCCGGGGACCCCCACATCGCAAAGCGCTATTCCGCCGCGCGGCCGGGTGGCAAGGAGGAGAACCGGACCGCGCTCCGGCGGGAGATGAAATTGGCCGGAGAGAGCGACGCTCCGCTGCTGGGACTGGTCAGTCGCTTCGTCGAACAGAAAGGGGTCGACTTGGTCCTGGATGCGCTTCCTGGAATCCTGGACAAGGGATGTCAGGTGGTTCTCGTGGGATCGGGAGACCCCGTCTTGGAACAGCGGGTACGGGACGCGGCGGCGGCTGACCCCGGCCGGGTGGCGGCCTTCATCGGCTACGACGAGAACCTGGCGCACCGGGTCCAGGCGGGCGCGGATGCCCTGCTCGTACCGTCTCGGTTCGAGCCCTGTGGCCTCACCCAGCTCTATGCGCTACGCTACGGAACGCTCCCCATTGTCAGGCGGACCGGCGGCCTGTCCGACAGTGTAACCGACGTGGACGAGGGAGAGACGGGCACCGGCTTCCTGTTCGACCGGGCGGAACCCCGGAGCCTTGAGGATGCGGTCGGACGCGCCGTTGCTCTCTTCCGCAAACCCAAGGATTGGCGTGCCGTACAGAAACGCGCCATGGCCCGGGATTTCAGCTGGGCGCGCTCCGCTGAAGCCTACCACACTCTTTATCGCGAACTGGTATGACCCATGGACCAAGTTACAGATCAGGACATCTGCAAGCATACGGACACCTGCCTGCAGGACTACATGCTCAACAAATTCAAGGACGTGGACACGGCCAAGCAGACGCTGGTCAACACCATGATCCATTCGGTGGGTCGCGACCCCCGCCGGGCAACGCGGCGCGACTGGTTCTTTGCCCTGGCCGAGATCCTGCGCGGCGTGCTGACCGAACGCAGCATCCGCACCGCGCGGACCCATTCCAAAAAGGACGTAAAGAGGGTCTACTACCTGTCCATGGAGTACCTGATCGGGCGGAGCCTATGGAAGGTGCTGCTCGACCTGGGGATCAGCGACGTAGTGCGCCGGGCGCTCGACGATTTCGGCTTCGACCTCGACGAGGTGGATGAGTACGAGTTCGACGCCGCCCTCGGCAACGGCGGCCTGGGCCGGCTGGCGGCCTGTTTCCTGGACAGCCTGGCGACCCACGGCTACCCGGGCTTCGGCTACGGCATCCGCTACGAATACGGCATGTTTACCCAGCGCATCGAAAAAGGCCAACAGGTCGAATATCCCGAAAACTGGCTGCGTTACGGCAATCCCTGGGAGGTGGAGCGGCCCAACGTGCTCTATCGGGTGCGTTTCGGAGGGAAAATCGTCTGTTTCAAGAACTCAGCTGGCGAACAGCAGTGCCAATGGGTGGACACGGATGAAGTCACGGCCATAGCCTTCGACATGCCGGTATCGGGCTATGATTCAACCACGGTCGGCAATCTGCGTCTGTGGTCGGCCAAGTCATCCCGTGACTTTAATCTCGGTTCCTTCAATGAAGGCAATTATGTCGATGCGGTCAAGAACAAGACCGCGTCCGAAAACTTGTCAAAGGTGCTCTACCCCAACGACAAGACCCAGCGCGGCCAGGAACTGCGGTTGAAGCAGGAATACTTTTTCGTCAGCGCCTCGGTTCAGGACATCGTGGCCCGGTATCTGCGCCACCACGACGACGACCTGGAAGGCCTGCCGGACAAGGTTTCCCTGCAGCTCAACGACACCCACCCGGCGCTGGCCGTTCCGGAATTGATTCGCATCCTGGTCGACGAGAAGAGTCTGACGTTCGAGAACGCCTTCGACATCGCCCGGCGCACCTTCTCCTACACCAACCACACCCTGCTGCCCGAGGCCTTGGAGACCTGGCCCATAGATATGCTGCAGGGGGTGCTGCCGAGGCATCTGGAGATCGTCTACCAGATCAACGACGCATTCCTGAAGATGGTGCGCCGGACCAATCCCGGCGATCCCGCAATCTTGAAACGCGTATCCCTGGTCGATGACGATGCACGCGCCGTCCGCATGGCTCACCTTTCCATCGTTGCCAGCCACAGGGTCAACGGCGTGGCGGCCCTGCACACGGAGCTTTTGCGCACCACGTTGTTTTCCGACTTCGAGCGGATCTATCCGGGAAAATTTGTCAATCAGACCAACGGGATTACGCCCAGGCGCTGGCTCCGGCAGGCCAACCCCGGCCTGGCGGGGCTGATCACCGAGGCCATCGGCCCGGGCTGGGAAAAGGAGCTGGAGAAGCTGGAGGACTTGGTGCCTTTGGCCGATGACGCCGCTTTCCGCGAGAAGTTCCACGCCATCAAGCAGGAGAACAAGCACCGTCTGGCGGAACTTCTAAAGCCCGGCCTGCGTTCCGAGCCCGACGTGGAAACCATGTTCGACGCCCAGGTCAAGCGCATCCACGAATACAAGCGCCAGCTCCTCAACGTGCTGCATATCGTATCACGCTACAACCTGCTGCGGGACGGCAACGGCGACGATTTGGTGCCGCGTACGGCGATCTTCGCCGGCAAGGCGGCACCGGGCTACGACATGGCCAAGCTGATCGTGCGGCTCATCAACGACGTGGCCGAGGCGATCAACCACGACCCCAAGGTCGACGGAAAGCTGAAGGTGGTCTTCGTCCCCGACTACCGGGTGACGGCGGCCGAAGTCATCATCCCGGGCAGCGACCTGTCGGAGCAGATTTCCACCGCCGGCACCGAGGCCTCGGGCACCGGCAACATGAAGCTCGCTTTGAACGGCGCATTGACCATCGGCACGCTGGACGGCGCCAACATCGAGATCAAGGAGGAAGTGGGGGATGACAACATCTTCATCTTCGGCCTCACCGCCGACGGGGTCCATGACCTGCGCCGCCGCGGCTACGACCCCTGGCACCATTACAATGCCAATGAGGACTTGAAGCGGATACTCGACATGATCGGCGAGGGTTTTTTCTCGCCGGACGAGCCCGACCGCTACAAGCCGATCTTCGACACCCTCTTACGTCACGGCGATCATTTCCTGCTGCTGGCCGATTATGATGCCTATGTCGCCTGCCAGTACGAGGTGGACGCGGTCTATGTCGATCCGGATGAATGGGTCCGGCGTGCCGTTCTCAATGTCGCCCGCATGGGCAAATTCTCGTCCGACCGCACCATCCACGGCTACGCGCGGGAGATCTGGGGGATCAGGCCGTTGGAGGTTTGATCCGTGCCTGTCCGCTTAACGCAGACCCCCGCAATATCTAGTGCCGCCATATTGTCCGCTTGACGCACACCCGCCCCTGGCGCAGGGGATTATGTGCATGAAGTGGCTATGCCAGCCTGCGGAAGCGAGGCTACGACCACCACGCGATTGCTGAATGATGCCCGCCTTCGCGAGCATAGCGAGGACAAAAGAGACTTTTGGGTCAGACAATGACCCATTCAACGTCGTTCACCCGATTGGCCTGCACGGAAAGTCCGAGCTTTAAATTTGAGACGGTTGCTCTATTCTGAATTGCAATTGTATTTGCGTATCACGAAATGCCTGATGCGCTCACAAACGGGAAGGGTTTGTTGTTATGACCGCTCGACGTGCGTCGTCATTATTTAAAGATGACAAAGTAGAGAGGGACTCTAGGACGAAAAAAAGCTCTATTCAGCCATCTGGAACTGAAGACGGCAGCTCTATTCTGCACGAGAAGAAGACAATTAAGCCTGGGCGTCAACTAGTGAGCCTAAAAAGACTTCGAGATAAGAAGACATCTGATCTTGTCGAGGTGATAGAACCGTCTCGAGGGCGAGGGGATATTGTATTGAGCCCTAAGAATGTCAGGGGCTTCCTTGGACTGCTTGAAGAATTTAAGCATGGCGATACGATTAGAAGGCACGGCCTTAGAGTTCGGTCAAAACTTCTTTTTTGCGGCCCTCCCGGCTGCGGAAAGACGCTAACTGCAGAAGTTCTTGCTCATGAGTTAGGGCTGCCGCTGTTAGTTGCCAGATTAGATTCTATAATATCGTCATTCCTTGGCGAGACAGCTTCAAATCTAAAGAATGTTTTCGATATCGCTACAAGAGAGCCATGCGTTTTATTTCTGGATGAATTTGACGCACTCGCAAGAACCCGTTCGGAAGGCTCTGACCACAGTGAAATTCGAAGAGTCGTAAACAATCTTCTGTTGATGGTTGATAGGTTTCATGGACGAGGGTTTCTCGTAGCAGCGACCAACCTTGAAGAAAGCTTAGATTTGGCAGTTTGGAGGCGTTTTGATGAGGTCTTTCTATTCGACTATCCTCGAGAAAGCCAAATACAATCATTAATTGGGTTGAAGACCAGAAATTTCCCGCTAGACTTCGATGTTAAATCGTTGTCACATCGTCTTCTGGGGCTTTCATATGCGGACGTAGAACGCGTCTGTTTAAACGCTGTTAAACGTTCCATCCTTAAGAAAAAAAACACGGTACGTGAAAAAGAATTCCTTGAGGCGTTACGTGATGAAAGGCGAAGGCAAGATGTAAGGTCTAGGTTAAAGCCTAAATTGTAAATGGCATGGGGCCGAGCTATTGAGCCATTGCACAAAGAGCGCAGGAAGTTCTAAGAAATGGCAAAATACGAGCATTTACCGCTCCAGCGTATTGAGGGGGAGCTTGAGCGCAGAAAGCATTCTGCCCCAGTGCCAAGTCCGAAACGTATTCAAGGTGACCATGGCCCCAAAGTGGAGGGCCAGATTGAAGCTGCTCTCGATTTCAATAAGTCTCTTCCGTCAATTGCAGGATATGATCCTGCGTTTATTCTTAAGGTGCGAACGGAAGGAATTGTCCAGGAAGACACATGGAAGAACCTAGGACTATACATCCTTGCAAAGGAGCCGGAAAAAACTCTGGTGCTTTTTGCAAACGATAAAGAACTCACAGAATTTAGAAGAAAGGTTTCTGCTTACCAAGACGCCATTCCTGAGGGCCAGAAGAACCCTCAGTTTGCAGGGTTCGTTGAGGCTATCGCTGAAGTGGGTAATCTTGGGCCTCTTGATAGAATAGGGCCGGCTTTGAAGGATGGCGGCTATGACGAACCCTTAAAGTTTCTAGATGCTGAGGAATTTGTCCTCGATATTGAGCTCTGGAAACCGGATGATCCGGGGCAAGCGCGGATTTTTGTGTACCGGGTTGAAGGTAAGCTGAAACAGCGGAACGGTGAACTCGTTAGCGAATACCGAGGCAACGCTGCGCTGTTGGTGCGAGTCCGGGGAACTGGCCAGGTCATCCGCGAGCTCCTCGAACTTCCTGAAGTTGCGAAAATCGACCTTCCGCCAAAACCGGATCTACCAAGTGTAGATTTTGATGCGGTCACTCTGGATGATTTGCCTGAAATGGAGGGGCCGGATTTTGCTGCTCCTGTAATTGGGATTATTGATAGTGGTGTTTCGTCGGCCCATCCACTGCTTATAAACAGCGTAGTTGGTACATTTGGACAACCGACCACTTTGGGTGATGACGATGAAAAGGGGCACGGGACACCTGTTTCAGGAATCGCGGTCTTTGGAGATGTTAGAGAGCGAATAGCATCCGGGAATCTTAAAGCTCAATTTAGGCTTGCCAGTGCCAAAGTGGTCAACGCGAAAGGTGAGTTCGATGAAAGGTCGCTGGTGCCGGAACAAATGGAATCTGCGATTCGACAGCTTAATGAAGAGTACGGGTGCAGAGTAATCAATATGTCATTGGGTGATATTCGGCACCCGGTTTCACAGAAACCTAGTGCATGGGCCGCCGTGCTTGATGATCTAGCAAGAGAGCTGGATATCCTTATTGTAATTTCTGCGGGGAATGCAGATCGATTGGCAATCCTTAGGAAGTATGGGGACGGCGTTGTCGATGCATTCCCGGACTTTTTGCTCGATGAAGATAATCGAGTTTTAGAGCCAGCTAGTGCTGTAAATGCACTGACGGTAGGTTCAATCGCGCACACTAATGGACTAAATGAAGAAGATGGCGATTTTGTAGGGATACGCCCCATCACAGTTGATGGCCAGCCATCGCCATTCACACGAACTGGCCCAGGTGTCGAGAAAACGATCAAACCCGACCTCTCAGACTATGGAGGGACGGCAGTATTTGATGGAACTGTTCAGAAGCTGCTTGATGGACAGGCGCGGCCGACAGCGGGGGTTTTGACTC
Source organism: Rhodospirillales bacterium (assembly GCA_003354135.1). Classification (GTDB taxonomy): domain Bacteria; phylum Pseudomonadota; class Alphaproteobacteria; order Rhodospirillales; family GLO-3; genus GLO-3. Next base: position 9,311 of record PIVK01000002.1, on the reverse strand, counting down.
TCCATCACCGCTATACCGAGCGTCTCCTCACCTCCCGCTCCGGGACTTCTTTTGCAAGCCCTCTCGTTAGCTACAAAGCCGGTATGCTTTTCGAAAATTTCCCTGAAGCCTCCGCTAACTTAATACGTTCTTTGTTAGCCCTAAGCGCAGAAGTTCCTAAATCTGCTTCGAATTGTCTTGGCAACTTAAAGAAAGACGCACCTTACCGCTTGCTTGGGTATGGCGTTGCTAATGTTGAGTACGCACTGGCGTCAGATGACAATCGAGTAATACTTTTTGGCGAGGATGAACTTGGAGTCGACAAATTTGCTGTCTATGAAATACCGATTCCTGAATTGTACCAAACAGAAAAAGGAAATCGGCATATCAGAGTGTCATTGGCCTACGATCCTCCAGTAAGACATACTCGGCTAGACTACGCAGGGATATCAATGAATTTCAGATTGTTGCGCGGAGTGTCGCAGCAAGAAGTTTTCGACAATTTTAGGAAATGGGAAAAAGACAAAGAAGGGGCCCCCTACAAAGTAGCGAAACGCTTTGAATGCGAGACGAGACCCGGTCCAAAAATGCGTGAACACGGCACTCTTCAGTGCGCTACATTCTCCGCATCGAGGACGCTAAAAAAGTATGGGGACCGGTATTTTTTAGTCGTTCGTTGTCAAGGAGGATGGGCAGCCCCCCAAATCGATTCACAGAGATTTGCCGTTTCGGTTGAAGTGCGACACGAAGCCGAAATAGAACTGTATGCACAGCTTCAGCAACAAATTAGGCTTCGTGCGGAGGTTAAAGTCTAGGGGCCTGGTCATCTGGGGGATCAGGCCGTTGGAGGTTTGATCCTTACTCGAACAGTTCCCTGTACTGCCCCAGCCCTTTTGTCTCCAGGTCTTCGACCGGCACGAAGCGTAGCGCCGCCGAATTGATGCAGTAACGCAGCCCCGTCGGCGCGGGGCCGTCGTCGAAGACGTGGCCCAGATGTGAGTCCGCGCCGGCACTCCTCACCTCGATGCGGGTCGTGAAGATCTTGCGGTCTTCGTGGCGGGTCAGGGCTCCCTCTTCGATCGGACGGGTGAAACTGGGCCACCCGGTGGCGGAGTCGAACTTGTCCGTCGACGAGAACAGGGGCTCGCCGCTGACCACGTCGACGTAGACGCCGCGGCGCTTCTCGTTCCAATATTCATTCTGGAAGGCCGGCTCGGTGCCGTCCTCCTGGGTCACGGAGTACTGAAGATCGGTGAGCCGTTCCCGGAGGTCGTCCTTCGATGGCATGGTCTCTTCCTTGCGTGGTTGGTAGCGAGCGTAGTCCACCTTCAAATCCTCACCCCACGTTTCCTCGACGAACCCCTGGCGGCCCGAGCCGAAGGTATAAAGCCGGTAACGGACCGGGTTCTCTTTGTAATAGTCCTGGTGATGGTCCTCGGCCGGATAAAACGACTCGAAAGGAATGATCGGTGTGTTCACGGGATCGGCGAACCGGCCGGACTTGGCAAGGGCCTCCTTCGAACGTTCGGCCGCTATCCTTTGCGCTTCATCGTGATAGTAGATGGCCGGGCTGTACTGCGACCCCCGGTCGGCGAACTGGCCCTTGACGTCGGTCGGGTTGAAGGTCCGCCAGAGGGCTTCCAGCAGGCCTTCATAAGAGATGACATCGGGGTCGTAATGGACCTGCACCGCCTCGCGGTGGTCGGTGCGGCCGCTCGAAACCTGATCGTAGGTCGCGTGGTCCTTGGACCCACCGGAATATCCGGATATCGCTTCATGGACACCGGGCACCTTCTCGAATCCGGACTCGACACACCAGAAACAACCACCGGCAAAGGTGGCCACCGAAAGGCCGGAGGAATCATTTGTCTTCATCGCGCGCGCGCCGTTTCCGTCGTTAAGCTGGAAAAAGGCTCCTAGCCCGAGGAGGCCGATGCAGGCCAGAGTGAGTGTCTTGTTCATCACCCCTTATAGATAGGAAGCCGAGGGATGGAATGCAAATGGGCTTATCACCGCTACGCCAGCGGCGGCGTGAGCCCATGACGTTCGGCGATGACGGCGCGCAGGACGGTCCGGATGTAGGTGTCGTCAACCAGATCCTCCACCATGTGCGACAGGCGGCGGCGCCAGTTGGGGTATTCGAGGATCGTGCCCGGCAGGTTGAGTTGGTCGGGCTCCAGGTAGAGGTCGTCCAGGTTCAGCATCAGAAGCCGGGCGGGCGAGCGGGAGAGGAAACGTTCGACAGCCAGCGTCAGGGCCCGGAGCCCCTCCTCCCCGGTATCGGGCGACAACGTCAGGCCGGCCGGGTGCATGCCCTGGTCCTCAAGGGCCGCGAGCAGCATCTGGCGGTCCTTGACCCGTAGGATCCGGTCCGCCTCAAGTGCCTCTTCGGACGGAAAAAGCCCCAGGCGACGCCGGAGTTCCTGGTCGGCCCCCCTCCAGTGCCCGGCGATGGTCGGCAAATCATGAGTGGTGGCCGTCGCCAGCGCGAGGGCTGGGTAAGTCTCGGGCCTTTTGAAGAGCCCGTTCTCCCAGCGCTCGAAATAATAGAGCCTATGCGACAGTATCCCCTCTGCCTCCATGTGTTCGCGGAACCCGTCGGGGACTGTGCCCAGATCCTCGCCCACCACCAGGCATTCGTTGCGGTGGCTTTCCAGGGCCAGGATTCCCAGCAGGTCCTCGAACGGGTAGGCGACATAGGCGCCGTTGGCGGGATCGTCTCCGGGACGCAGCCAATAAAGGTGCATCAGGCTCATCACATGGTCGATACGAAGGGCGCCCGCGGACTTCATGTTGGCCCGGAGCATTTGGATGAAGGGTTCGTAGGCGCGCTCCTTCAACAGGTGCGGATGTAGGGGCGGCATGCCCCAGTCCTGACCCAGCGGATTGAAGGCGTCGGGCGGAGCGCCGAAACGGGCATCCCCGACAATGAAGTCCGGGTCGGCCCAGGCGTCCGCGCCATCCGGATCGGCCCCCACCGCCAAGTCGCGGTAGAGCCCGACCAGCATGTCGACGTCGGCAGCCTCTTGAAGCTGGCTTTCCGCCACCCACTGCATCCAAACGTGGAAGGCTACGCGCTCCGCGTTCTCTTTGGCGAAAGCGGCGGTCTCGGGCGAGTCGGGCCGCTGATAGCTTTTCGGCCAGTCGCGCCAGGATTTGTCGCCGAAGTGTTCGCGGAGCGCCTGGTAAATGGCAAAACGGTGCAAAGCCTCGCCCCGTTCTTCGCGAAAGGCCCGGAAGCTGTCGGGCTTGTCTTTCCTGCGGCATTCGCACCAGTTGAACAGAGTCTCCAGGACCTCCAGCTTCATGGCCGACGCCGCGGCATAATCGATGTGCGACCTCTCGCGGGCCGTTTTCAGGCGGTCCTTGAAGTCGGAGTCGTTGACGACGTCGCGCGCCGCCTTGCAGGCGCCAAACCCGGGCGCCGCCACCACGTCGATGTACAGTGGATTGAGGAACAGGCGACTGGACGGGGAATAGGGGCTGGCGTGCTCGGGCCTGTCGAGCTGCAGCATGTGCAGCGGATTGACCCCGATGGCGGACGAACCCAGCTTGGCGCCTGCCTGGCACAGCATCTTGAGGGCGGTGAAGTCCCCCATGCCCCAGTCGCCATGGCGCCGAAGCGCATAGACATGCGACGCCATTCCCCAACGGCGCACACCCCGTTGTATCCACTGGGGCAGGTAGGCCCGATCGGGCGCAATGATAAGCCGCCCCCGTGCCGTCTTTCTCCCATCTTTGATGACCAGTTGATGATAGCCGTCGGGAATAGCCTCGGGGAGGGGAAGCCAGCGGCGTTCCAGCCGGTCCCCATCCAATTCCCGGGCGTCGTCGATGGAAAGCTCGCCCGGGATGAAATCGCCGCCGGTTTCGGTCCCGTCCTCCTGGATGATGGTCCATCGGACCCGGCGGTTCGGGGGACGGGAGGGGAGAGTCAGGCGAACCGTCGGCGGATGGGGCCGGCGCAAGACCGTGACCGGTTCCACCATGCTCCGCCAGGGGCCCTCGTCAAAGATACGCAGGCTTTTCGCAAGCGCCACTTGGGATCCCGTTGCGTATCCCATGGCCTCCAGGATGGCCTGCTTGGCTTCCCGCGAAGTCTCGTGGTAGCCGCCGAAGAGGTCCCAATAAAAGGGTTTGATGCCGGCAAGGTCGGACAGGTGGTCGAGCAGCGCGTCGGTATCCATGTCCCCTCGCTCCATGGGCTAGTCTTTTTCGGCGTCAAAGGGGAGGGCAGGCTGATCGACCCCGCCATCCTTGGCCCCGTGTCCCCGCAGGCGCACGAGAAGCGCCAGGGATCGGCCCTGCAGAAAATAGCTTCCCCGCGCCCGGTAAACAGCGCCGCCGTCCGAAACGTCCGTGGTGGCGAAATCGAGCGCGGTGTCGACCATCAGCTTCCAGTTTCCTCCCAGGGCGGCGGCCGGCAAACGGAAGGGAACCGGTTCGTGGTGGGCGTTGAGCAACACGATAAAGCGGTCGTCGAGCTGACGTTGGCCTGCGTGGGTGAAGTATTCGCCCGTATCGCCACTGAGCAGGAAGCCGAAGCAGCGGGCATAGGACAGGTTCCATTCGTCCTGGGTCAGTTCGCGCCCCTCGGGCGACAACCAGGCGATGTCCTTGACCGTAGCGTCCTGCTCCGGATGCCTATGGAAAAAGCGCGGACGGCGGAACACCGGGTGCTCGCGGCGGATCCGAGCCAGCGTCCGGGTAAAGTCGAGAAAGGCGCGGTCCTCGTCCCTTAGGCCCTCCCAGTCGATCCAACTGATGGAATTGTCCTGACAGTAGGCATTGTTGTTGCCCTGTTGCGTGCGGCCCATCTCGTCGCCGGCGACCAGCATCGGCAGGCCCTGGGACAGCAGCAGGGTGGCCACGAAGTTGCGCTTTTGGCGCGCGCGCAGGGTCCGGATGGCCGGATCGTCCGTCGGCCCCTCGGCCCCGCAGTTCCAGCCGCGGTTATTGTCCGTACCGTCGCGGTTGTTCTCTTGGTTGGCGTCGTTGTGCTTGTGGTCGTAGCTGACTAGGTCTTCCAGGGTAAATCCGTCGTGTGCCGTGACGAAGTTGACGCTGGCCCGCGGGCGGCGCCCCTGATGCTCGAACCGGTTGGACGATCCGGTGAGACAGAATGCCAAGTCACCAATGACACCGCCTTCGCCCTTCCAGAAACCACGCACCGTGTCCCGGTAACTGTCGTTCCATTCCGACCACCCGGGCAGGAACCGCCCCAGCTGGTAGCCGTCAGGTCCCAGGTCCCAGGGCTCGGCAATCAGCTTTACGCGGCACAGCACCGGGTCCTGACGCACGGCGTTGAGGAAGGGGCTCTGCGTGCTGAAATTCCCCATGCTGTTCCTCGCCAGTGTCGTGGTGAGATCGAAACGGAAACCGTCTACATGCATCTCGGTGACCCAGTAGCGCAAAGAATCCATCACCATCTGCAAGACCCGCGGATGGGCGAGATTAAGGCTATTGCCGCATCCCGTATGGTCCACGTAGTGGCGCGGGTCTTCGGGATTGAGCCGGTAATAGGACGCGTTGTCGATGCCTCGGAAGCTCAGTGTCGGGCCGAGGTGGTTTCCCTCGGCGGTGTGGTTGTAGACCACGTCGAGGATGACTTGGATCCCGGCGTCGTGGAAATGGCGGACCATGGACTTGAATTCGTTGATCTCGCCGGTCGCCAGGTAGCGCGGGTTGGGGGAAAAGTAGTTGAACGGGTTGTAGCCCCAGTAGTTTCCGAGTCCTTTCTCGATCAAATGCCGCTCGTCGGCCCCGGGGTGGATGGGCAGCAACTCGACCGCGTTAACGCCGAGACTTGTGAGGTGCTCCAACACCGGCTCTGCAACCAAACCGGCGAATTTTCCTCGGAAAGCCGGTTTCACGCCCGGGTGAAGTTTGGTCATACCGGCAACATGCATCTCGTAGAGCTGGGCATCCTGCCACGGAACCTCGAGGGCCTTGTCTCCGGTCCAGGGATACAACTGTTCCGTAACCACGCATTTGGGCATGTAGCGGGCGTTGTCGGCCCGGTTGAATGACAGGTCGGCCCTGCGGCTTTCCAGGCGGAAGCCATAGTTGGCCTTGTTCCAGGCCAACTCGCTCGACAGCTTGGCGGCGTAGGGATCGACAAGCAGCTTGTGGTGGTTGAAGCGATGCCCGCGTCCCGGATCATACGGGCCGTAAACGCGGTAGCCGTAGTACTGCCCGGGCTGGATGTCGGGGAGATATCCGTGCCAGATCTGGTCGGTGTATTCGGGCAGCGCGATGCGCCCCAGTTCCTTCTTGCCCCTCTCGTCGAAGAGGCAGAGTTCCACCTTCTCCGCATTTGCCGAGAAAAGGGCGAAGTTGACGCCCTTGCCATCCCAGGTGGCGCCCAGAGGATAAGGATGTCCAGGCCAGACGGCTTGCATGGCCTAGGTTCCGCCCGTCGGTATCAGGACCACCACGCCCAGCGGCGGCAAGGTCAGGTTCAAGGACCAGTCTTGCCCATGGGACGGCGCCGCATCGGCATCGAGGCCTCCCCCGTTGCCGACGTTGGACCCGCCGTAGACCTCGGCATCCGTGTTGAGAACCTCGGTATAGTAACCGTCCTCGGGTACGCCGATGCGGTAGTTCTCCCGCACCACCGGCGTGAAGTTGCAGATCACGACGGCAAAATCCTCGGCATGCCGGCCCGTTCGCTTGAAGGCAAGCACACTCTGTTCGTGGTCGAGGCAGTCAATCCAGTCGAATCCGTCGCCCGAGCTGTCCTTTTCATGAAGCGCCGGCAGGTCACGATAGAGCCGGTTGAGATCGGCCACCAGACGCTGGGCTCCGGAATGCAGCGGATACTGCAACACGTGCCATTCCAGGCTGGCGCGGTAGTTCCATTCGGCCTCCTGCCCGAACTCGCCGCCCATGAACAGAAGCTTCTTGCCCGGATGAGTCCACATGAAGGCGAAGTAGGCACGCAGGTTGGCGAACCTCTGCCAGTTATCCCCCGGCATGCGCCCTATCAGCGATCCCTTGCCATGGACCACTTCGTCGTGGCTCAGCGACAGCATGAAGTTTTCGTGAAAGGCATAGAGCAGTCCGAAGGTCAGATTGTTGTGGTGCCAATGCCGGTGCACCGGCTCCTTGGACATGTAGTTCAGGGTGTCGTGCATCCAGCCCATGTTCCACTTGAAGCCGAAACCGAGGCCGCCGAGGTGCGTCGGCTTAGATACCATGGGCCAGGCGGTTGACTCCTCGGCCACGGTGAAGGCGCCGGGATGACGTTCGTAGACCAGTTCGTTCAGGCGCTTGAGGAAGGCGATCGCCTCCAGGTTTTCGTTGCCGCCGAACTCGTTGGGCACCCACTGACCGTCCTCACGGGAATAGTCGAGATAGAGCATCGACGCCACCGCATCGACGCGCAGCCCATCGATGTGGATTTGGTCGAGCCAGAACAGCGCATTGGAATACAGGTAGTTGGCCACCTCGGCACGGCCAAAGTTGTAAATCAAAGTCCCCCAGTCCATGTGGCGGCCCTTGCGCGGATCTGCGTGCTCATAGAGGTGTGTGCCGTCGAACAGCCCCAAGCCGTGCTCGTCCTCGGGAAAATGGCCCGGGACCCAGTCAAGAATCACCCCGACGCCGGCTTGGTGGCAGGCATCGACGAAGTGGCGGAAGTCGTCGGGCCCGCCGAAGCGGGAGGTTGGTGCGAACAGTCCGATGGGCTGATAGCCCCAGGAACCGTCAAAAGGAAACTCGCTGATCGGCAACAGCTCGATATGGGTAAAGCCCATTTCGGCGACATAGGGCACCAGTTCCGCCGCCAGTTCGCGGTAGGTAAGGAAGCGGTTGCCGTCTTCAGGAACACGGCGCCAGGACCCCGGATGCACCTCGTAAACGCTGATCGGACTGTCGGTGCGGTGACGCCGGTCGCGTGCCGCCATCCATTCGCCGTCGGCCCATGGATAGTCGCGGGGCTCGTCAACGATGCAGGCTGTGCTGGGCGGCAGTTCGCAACTGAAGGCATAAGGGTCGGTCTTTAGCGGCAACACCGTACCATCGGCGCTCAAGATCTCGAACTTGTAGAGCGCCCCCCGCGTGAGTCCGGGAATGAAGATCTCCCACACACCGCAGGCGGGATGGTTGCGCATGGGGTGGCGGCGCCCGTCCCAGCCGTTGAAATCGCCGACCACGCTGACCCGCTTGGCATTGGGCGCCCAGACCGAAAAATTGACGCCGTCGGCGCCGCCCAATGTTATCGGGTGCGCTCCCAGCTTGCGCCAGCTTTCCAGGTGGGTTCCTTCGGCCAGCAGGTGCAGGTCGAATTCACCCAGGAAGGGGGCGAAGCGGTAGGGGTCGTCGTCTTCCCAAGTTTTCCCGGCGGCGGTCAGGCGTAACCGGTAGTCGGCGTCCTTGGCCTGCTCCGGCAGATGTGCCGCGAAGCCCCCGGCGGGATGAACCCGCTTCATCGCCTTGATGCGGCTTCCGGTCTTGGCGTTGATAAGATCTGCCGTGTCGGCGTCAGGACGGAAGACACGGATCACTTGTCCCTTGCCATTGGGCGTCGCATGAGGCCCCAGAAACCGGTACGGGTCTCCTTCGATGGCCGCAGCCAAGCCCTCGAATCCCGCCATGTCGGGATCGGCCGGTGCACGTTCTTTCTTGGTCCTGGTCGCCGTCATCCGCCGCCCTCGAAATCTTTTGCCCTATCCATGGGGTTATTTTTTGACGTCGTCGCGGGATTTGATGCGCAAGACGGTCCCGTCGGGCTTCGCGATATCGATGACCGTCTCCACGCGCACCAAACGGCGGTCGATATCGCGGAGATCGGTAGCCATCTGCGCTACGGACTCCGCCACTTTCACGACCCTACCGTTGAGCTCGGTGGCCGTTTTGAGGCCGTTGAGGATGTCCTTGATGGCGCTCATACGGCCCTTCCCCGGGAGAGTTGGCGGCGCATGGCCGCGACTTCCACCAGGGCTGTATCGAGCGCGGCGGAGGCATGGCTGTTGCCGGCAATCAGTTCCTTCGCCAAGACGCCCAATTGCGCCAGCTCCTCCGCTTGCTGCGGATCATAGGCGGCCACGGACTGGCGCACGTATTCACCGATGGAAACTCCGGTCTGGCGGGCATTCGCTTCCAGCGTTTTCTTTTCCGTCGGCGTCATCAAGACCGTGGTGCGTTCCGTTGCGGTCTCCATGGGCTGCTCCTTATAATGTTCTGCACATGACAATACGCTTATCATATGCCTCGCGCAAGCCCTTCGGGGTTACCTTATGTCAGTCTTATTGGAGTTCGTCACCGGATTTCGGCAACTCGGTGCCGGCACGATCCAGGAGTTCGCGTCCACGACCTGTGGCGCGCGCGGC
>PIVK01000484.1 GCA_003354135.1 Rhodospirillales bacterium | reverse complement strand
GACCTCTGAGGTCAAAGGTCAAGGTCATTTTATATTTTCACTTTTTGTGACTCAGGCAAGTTTATAGACTGGCTTTGGAAGGTTACCAAATCAATAAATAGTGTTTTAATGTGATTTACAATGTTTAACCTCAAATTCGGACATGACCTTTGACCTTGGAGGTCATGTCACCAATAAAGTTCCTGACCTCATAAATAGGACAGTAGGTAACCTTAGTGTCCTTCCCTGGTGCCCAGAAGTGTCCAAACTTGGATTTTAATAAATTAAGGTCAAAGGTCACAATGACCTCAGACACAATGACCTCTGAGGTCAAGGTCAAGGTCATTTTATATTTTTATTTTTTATGGCTCAGGTAATTTTGTAGACTGGTTTTGGAAGGTTACCAAATCAATGAATAGTGTTTTAATGTGATTTGGAATGCTTAACCTCAATTTCGGTCATGACCTTGACCTGTGACCTTGGATGTCAAGGTCAAGAACGAAATTGAGGTTAAACATTCCGAATCACATTAAAACACAAATTCATTGATTTGGTAACCCTTCAAAACCAGTCTACAAAATTACCGGAGCCATAAAAATAAAAATATAAAATGACCGTGACCTTGACCTCAGAGGTCATTGTGTCTGAGGTCATTGTGACCTTTGACCTTAATTTA
>PIVK01000483.1 GCA_003354135.1 Rhodospirillales bacterium | reverse complement strand
TTTTGCACTTAATGACCTCCTGACCTCATTAATATGCAAATGAGGTCATGGGTGTCATAGTGACCTTTCAACTACCCAGATGTATTATTGTGCCAAATTTGGTTAGGATAGATTCACAAGCTTTGGAGATATAGCCATAAACAATAGTAACATTGAGCTGTACATCATAGGTCAATATGACCTAATTTCATGTCCTACCGATCTTCAAGGTCAAGGTGAAATCTGACCTTTATGCATACCCCAAAAGTGTCCAAGGGCAAAAGGTATCATGTACTAAAATTTGAATCAATTATTTCAATTGATAGCAGAGTTATGGCCATAAGTATGATTTTGCACTTAATGACCTCCTGACCTCATTAATATGCAAATGAGGTCATGCAGGTCATGGTGACCTTTCCCCCACCCAGATGTATTATGGTACCAAGTTTGGTTGGGATAGGCCCAGGGCCTTGGAGATAGACCTAAATGTTTGAACATTGATCTATACATTATAGGTCAATGTTACCTAATTATATGTCCCACCGATTTTCAAGGTCAAGGTCAAATCTGACCTTTATGCATATCCCAAACATGTCCAAGGGCAAAAGGTATCATGTACTAAAATTTGAATCAATTATCTCAATTTGTATCCAAGTTATGGCCATAAGTATGATTTT
>PIVK01000482.1 GCA_003354135.1 Rhodospirillales bacterium | reverse complement strand
GGCTGTGTATTCAATCCATAATGTCTTGACCTAAAAAGTAATTCAAGATCATATCTAAATTGATAGTGTGCCAGGCGGCCATTTTGAATTTTGTTTACCCCAAAAGTTAATCATTCTGTCCTTGGCCAACCCTCAACCTATTCATATAATAAAACTAGAAAAAAATGTGTCGAGACACAGATGCCCCGTGCCCGCATTGTCTCATTTTCTACATGCTTGCCACTAATGACAAACTATCAGTACATATACCTTTATTAGCTGAGTTCACAAATAGAAAAAACAAATTTAAAAAGAAAAGATTATGTGAGTTTGTATATCCGAATGTGGTACCTCCAGAAACTAAGTCTAAAGCCGAAAAAACAACTAAAATTCAAAATTATTTTTCAAAATTCGAACTTGACCTGGCCCACATCTGTATCTAAGCATGTGCAAAGTTTCATTAAGGTAGCTGCTCTCAAAGAGCAAAAAAATTATGTGAGTTTGTGTTGCCGAGTGTGGTACCTCCAGAGACTAAGTCCTAAGCCGTAAAAGCAACTAAAATTCAAAATGTTTTTTCAAAATTCGAACTTGACCTAGCCCACATCTATATCAAAGCATGTGCAAAGTTTCATTACACTAGCTGCTCTCGAAGAGCAAAATTATTATGTGAGTTTGTGT
>PIVK01000481.1 GCA_003354135.1 Rhodospirillales bacterium | reverse complement strand
GCGACGGAAAATCTTTCCACTCACAGATTGGGATATTGACGGCGCTATGCAGTGTTGGTTGTAACCTGGGGACCAACGTGGCTTCTCAGCACGCTACGTCCGCCATGTTATCGGATATGTTGAAGAGTTCCCATCCTATCTGGCAGCAGTCATCAGCGCCAGGTTACTCCGAAGTCGCAGTGTCAGACAGTGGTCCGGGTGACGATTTGTCCCTGTTAGATGACGACGGAACGAGCGGTGGCAGCGGTGGCAAGGGCGGCGGGAGCGTTTCTGGCTCTGGTAGCCAAAACGCCGCCCAGCAAGGTCATTCCTTTGGGGCTGTCGTCGACAGCTCAAAGGGCGGTCACGGTCGCGGGCGTTCCCAGAGTTCAGAGCGCTCCGGCCGCGGTCACGGCATGTTGGACATGCCTGTGTACAGCGGTTGTTTGTTGCAGTTGATGGAGGATGGTGTCAAAGCCTATTCTCTCACAGACCCGATCGTAGCTTTCGATGCGGCTGTGCCAAAGTGTTATGCCGATGCCATCAGTAGTATGTCGGCAGAGGGCCGGAACCGCTTCGCGCTTGAGGACCCTCGGCAGCGCACGGTTAGCGCGCCCAACGGCCCGGTGCTCAAGACTCTCATGGTCGAGGGCGCCGGCGTGTTCGACGACGAGTTGCGC
>PIVK01000480.1 GCA_003354135.1 Rhodospirillales bacterium | reverse complement strand
TGGTGCTGGATCACCGAGCGGACTGCTATATCCGCCAAGCGGCGCCTGACGGCCTCGGCGTTCATATTCCCGATAGCGCTCGGCTGAATGGCGTTGCCGGGCTTCGTCTGTGGTTTCAAATGGCCGGAATTGGGCGAGTGCTGGCGTGGCCAGAGTTGCGATAAGTGTGATATCGAGAATGTAGCGCACGGTGGAATCCTGTGGTTGGGTGTTCACCCACAGGGTAGCCGAAATTGTCCGGGCGGAAAAGGGAACAATCATTAAGCGAGGTGCATCCTCGCCCAACAAACTGTTTCTGTCGGGCCGGTTCCCTATCGCATGATCATCGGTGCCGCCGATTCTGACGGCCAGTCCCGGGAACTGGAGTGAAAGGGATACCCAGTTTTCGGCTTTCGCTTCATCTCGGCGCGGATCTACACGGCGATCGGGGCCTCCGGAGCCCCTGCCCTGCTTCTCAAACGATGCGTGCCTATCCGGTTGACGCAGACACCCGCCAGATCGGCCTTCTCGGTTGACAGCCTCGACCGGAACAGCCCGGACCGCTATCCTTGCGGCATGACCGCATGATGGGGGAAAGGCATCCATGATCCGGTTCTTTGCAACCACACCCAAAGAGGAGCGGTGATATCTTGAGCGCTTGGGAACGGATTTGGCAATGGGT
>PIVK01000479.1 GCA_003354135.1 Rhodospirillales bacterium | reverse complement strand
CAGACAGACAGACAGACAAACAAACAAACAAACAAACAAACAAACAAACAAACAAACACACAAACAAACAAACAAACAAACAAACAAACAAACAAACAGACAGACAGACCCAAATGCAATACCCTTGGAACAAGACAATCAGAGATTGCAAACCCTCGCCCTTGCTGTTGACACTACACTATATACATTGTATAGAGAACATCATAAATACGCTTATTAGCGCTCCCCCGTGCACTGTCTATATTTATATAATATGTAATAACGTTATATCGCATCTGTTCTTCTTCTTCTTCCACTTTTGTTTTTCGAACTTTTGTAAAACATAATTTAGGTCAAAAACGGTAGGTCGTAGGCCAAAACGACCTCGAACCGCTAGGAAGCCCTTCGTTTGCTGAACATTTAAAAAAAACTAGAACTCTCTACGATGCCCCGTTCACGAGATAATTACGAAAACGTAAAAGGTGACGCAGATGGGCTACCCCATCCCCCGATGGGCCAATCCCCATCTTGTTTGGTGATTCCTCATTCCTGAGTAAACCTGTTCTTCTGTTAAAATTTGAAGTAAATCGGATGAGTAGTTTCCGAGATACAGCCCCGGACAGACAAACATACAAACAAACAGACAAACAAACAAACAGACAAACCAACCCAAATGCAATACC
>PIVK01000478.1 GCA_003354135.1 Rhodospirillales bacterium | reverse complement strand
CAAGTATGCCTACGACAAGGTCGGCTGAACGTCTCCAGGCGCCCGTAGCTCAGATGGATAGAGCAGCGGACTTCTAATCCGCAGGTCGCAGGTTCGAATCCTGCCGGGCGCACCAATTTCCCACTTTATTTACAATGCGCTACCTTCTGCCCCGTTTCTTGGTGGGGTTCTAATCCGCTTGCCGGGTGCCGACTTTTGTGCCGACCCGATTCCGCAGGGTCGCGTGAAGGTCGTCGGATTGAAGGTGGGCATGGCGCTGGGTCATCGCTGGCGTTTTGTGGCCTAGCCACCGCCGCCATCTATTTCTCCATCGCCACCTCGCAGGCCGAGGCCCAAAGCCCCTTTGAAACCAGGGAACAGGCGCGGCAACGTCATTCCTCCGAGCGCTACCAACAACGACGCGGCACGTCCCTTGGTGGCTACCGAAGCACACTCGGAGATCCGGCGCCTTCCGGGACATCCTCCCCTGGACTGAATTCCGGATACGGAAATCCGGGGAACAGTGGGACGTATGGCGGCAATAATGGAACCGGGAATTCGAACCGCCGCTGGTAACAGCGGGCATCACGCCACGGTTCTGACGGCCAGTCCCGGGAACTGGAGTGAAAGGGATACCCAGTTTATGCGAATGGAGGTGAACTGCGAGGGTTGATGTGTGAGCT
>PIVK01000477.1 GCA_003354135.1 Rhodospirillales bacterium | reverse complement strand
TGGCTATCCGGAGTTGTTCGTACTTTGACGGCGTGTCGCTGTGAACTTCGTCAGACATCGCTTCGGGATTGGGGCTGCTGGCACAAGGGAGGCTCTCCCTTGCCGAGTTGGCGAGGGCGCCGGTTGGTTGGTGCGTCTCGGGCGTGGGTGTGGCTTGCTGGGTGTCGGAGGGTTGCCTGGCTTCTGGTCCACTGGGTGTGTGTAGGTCTGACGGCGGGGGAGGGGCGGTCGTGGGTTCTTCGTGGTTTGGTGTCATGAAGAAGGCGTTGAGTGGGGCGGTGGATCCAGTTCCTGTGCCTCCAAGTAGGAAGCCGATGCGGTCGTGCGTCGGCCATCGTTCTCGTAGGCGTTGGACGTTCGGGAGGTGGTCGATTCGGGTAGGTCCACTATTGGGGTCAAATTGTTGGGGCTGGGGACTTACGCGGACGATAATGCACCTGTCTTCAAGAATGCGTTTGGTAACCGTCCAGAAATCGAAAGAGAATTCGATGTCTCCATGAGTATCGGCAAGGGTGGCCACGATCGCGGTTTGGGCTGTGCTCGGGTCTGTGTCCTGACGCATGACGTCGATGATGGCGTGTCTAAGGTAATGGCACCGTGCTAAGCTCTCGTTGTGGGATAGGGATTGGTCCAGGGCAGCCGCTTGGACTGCGCCCAGGAAT
>PIVK01000476.1 GCA_003354135.1 Rhodospirillales bacterium | reverse complement strand
TATTCCTGGTGCTCGAACCGAGGATTCCAACGTCGGTTGACGGGATCAGTGTCATCGGTTGGGGTCTCCATCATCGGTTGTGGTGTAAGAATAGGGCATAAACGTACTTTTCCTTCTCCAGCCCATTCCATTCTTCGGTCCTAGACGTTCACACCATGAAGAGATGACCTCATGGTTTCTCAAAATACTGTTGACTCCCGAGGGCGTGCACTCCCTCGGCAGTCCATAATATGACACAAAATCTAATTTTTAATGAGTCAATGAAGGTGTGAACATCCAGGAACTACTAACACCAAGCCAGCCTTCCACGAAGGGGGCGAGCTACGCCTAGTTGAACGCGAAACCTCCACGGTTTCCTTCTTCCTGCATCTCCGTGCATCTCCTTGCTTCCACAGGCCACAGTACACTCGGGCCTAAAATCAGAGGGTTGTACCGGCCCTCCGAGGTCGTGGGCAATGTCTTGCATGGGCCATCCCTGTGCAAGAGTACTGGCAGCTCTCACAGCACTTCCTGTGCTCCTCTTCCCTCCTAAAAAAATTCATAACAACTCCTTATGGACGTCACTTGCAAACCTGATATAACACCTGTCCAGTAGCATCTGTCTGGTCTGGGTCTCCTCCATGTCAATGGCACCTTTAGGGCGTTGCAACATATCACTTCCTC
>PIVK01000475.1 GCA_003354135.1 Rhodospirillales bacterium | reverse complement strand
ATTTTTAGTATTGATAAAATAATTACATTTATCATATACCTAGTCTATTATTGTCCATAATTGCATTGTTTTGACGGCCCTGTTATTATATAAAACCATGTATTATTAACAGCTCGAATTCCGTAATACACACTTTTCCCGTGTGTTATGAGTTGGCCTATTGTTTTCTTACCAAACGCTCGTAATGCACACCTGCATGTTAATTTCAGCTGTCAATCATGCAAGGCAATTTGTAATATCATGGAGCTACAAACATTGGGCTTGTATTCCTAGGTAATATTGTTGTGATAACATGTCACAACAATTTAACTTAATTAGACAGTAAATTGGCATTTTGTTTTCATTATTAAAAAGAGTTTATTGAAAACAAAAGTGCATTGAGAAGAAATCTAGGCAGTTTAAAATTGACAATTATATATTACACTGTATACTTCAGTTAACATTTCCACTTTTTCTCAACACCAGGGCCGGTAATTCTCTTTATATTTTTAAAAGATTTATAAAATAAGAATTGATTTTGATTTTTAAAATAATTTTTGTTTGATACATGTATATGATAAAAACAATAATACATGGATGGTTTCATAACACACTCGATAATGTCACAGGAGGTCATAACACACTCGTGCTACCGCACTCGTGTGTTATGACCTCTTCTGTGACAT
>PIVK01000474.1 GCA_003354135.1 Rhodospirillales bacterium | reverse complement strand
CTCTCATCATCAAGTTTTGTACTTAAAACAAACAGAGGACCATCTAATCATTTATTATATTCAACACCTTGTAGCAGCAAATCCTTTGCAGTTTCAACTGATTATTTGGTACAATTGCTATGAGATAAAGAGTGCTTACCCTTATCATCCAGTCATTCCTGCAGGAGGGGTGGAGGCTGCTGGTGACACTGGAGAGATAGGCCCCAAAGGCCTCATACGGGGAAGGTTCTGGCCTCCTCACAAAGTCATCAAGACCCCGGAGGACCTCCTGCCTCATCCGGTCTGCCACAGCCTGGGCATCTTGGAGTGGCGCCGCGCTGCTCGTGCTGCTGGTGGGGGTAGAACTTCTCGCCATTGACTTCCGGGGGGCCCTGCTAGAAGTAGGGGTGGCGCCTGTCACCTGGAGAGTGACACTCTCCACGGACGCCTCCCTGTCCAGGACAGGTGGTGTGTCTTCTGTGTCTGCTTCATCAGGAACCACAGGCTCAACCTCCACAGCAGCTGGTCCCAGCTGAAAGATGACACATAGATATGATGAGCAAATTGTTAATTTATCCAAATCACAAACATTTCCAAACAAAATATATTGTACAAGACAAATATCTACATCGTAACACACAATCATTATATTTTGATTGGTGATAAATGGTTTGTGGATAAAAAATT
>PIVK01000059.1 GCA_003354135.1 Rhodospirillales bacterium | reverse complement strand
GGTTGTTCTGACCGATTCCGGCGGCAACGCGGCGGTTCAGGTCCTCGGCACGCACTATGCGGTGTCCGGTGTCGGCAATGCCGACGGCGGCGGCGTCACCATGGTCACGCCCCCGGCGGCGGGCGAGAGCGTGACCATCCGCCGGGTAATGACCAAACTTCAAACGGAGGACATTCGGAACCAGGGCGAGCTTTATGCCCAGGACCACGAGACGGCGCTCGACCGCCTGACGATGATGGTGCTCGAACTGAGCGAGAAAATCGACCGTCAGATCACGGCTCCGGTCTCGGACAGTTCTCCGTCGCTGACCTTGCCCACGGCCGCGAGACGCGCCGACAAGGCACTGATCTTCGACGGCGTCGGCGACGCCGCGGTTGCCGCCTTCGGTTCGGCGGCGGCCCTGGACGCGGGCACCGGCACCGGCGATGTGCCGACCAATGCCGCCTTCGGTTCGGCGGCAGCCCTGGACGTGGGCACCGGCCCCGGCGACGTGCCGACCAACGCCGCCTTCGGTTCGGCGGCAGCCCTAGACGTGGGCACCGGCCCCGACGACGTGCCGACCAACGCCGACCTGGCGTTTATTTCCGAGAACACCACCATCTCCGTGGCCTCGTCCGGCGGCGATTTCACGACCCTGAAGGACGCCTCTGACAGCATAAAAGACAAACGCCTCGCGCCCGACGTTACGGTGACGGTCTCGCTTGCTCCGGAAGTGTTCACGGAAACGACCTCGATTGTCATCAGTCACCCGGACGGAGCGCAAATTCTGATTACCGGTCCCACGCCGTCGAGCACCGCGATCACCGGCCAGCAAGGCGTGTCAGGCTCGGCGGGGGCGTATTCGTGCGTCCTGAACGTGAGCAACGCGAGCATTTTCGAGACGGGCAGGTACTGCCTGATCGGCGAGGCAACCGGGTCCTCCGGCGAGGGCCACGCGGTCTATAACGGCTGCTGGGAAGTAACGGATGTGGACGCGGCCAACAGCCGTATTACCATCACCAACACCGACCGTAATTCCAGCTTCTCGGGCGGCAACGTCAACGGCGGGACGATCAAGGCGCTGAATGCGGTGATCGACTTCTCGACCGCCGCCACGCACGGTTTCACCTTCGGGAATTACGGCTACCTTTGGATCAGGAACATGGCCCTCGTCAGCACGTCCACTTCCAAGGACTGTTTCCATATCAACACCGCGGGCACGCAGCATCTCGACGCCGACTTAAATGTCGGGGTGAATGGTTGGATGCATGCGCTCAGCATAAGAGGGAATACCGCCCGGTGCGCGGGCCTGGCCGTCAGCAACACCCTTTCCCATGGCCTTACCGTGTGGGGAGGGGGGCGGGTAGACGCCCCGTCCCTGATTGCCACTGGATGCGGTCATAATGGTGCGTTCATTACGGGCGGCAGTTTTTTGCAGGCGAATCACTGTTGCGTTGCGGGTAATGCCGACTTTGGCGCTTATGTTTCTTGGGGCAGCACCTTCTACTCCTGGCACGGGGTTTTGGTGCACAACCCGACTACAGGATTGGCCCTCACGGGTAACGCTACCGGTTGGATTCACGGCGAGTCTGCCCGGATTTCCGATAACGGTTCCAACGGCGTGTACGTGAACAGAGGGTCGGCGCTCTTTCTGAAATTTGGAAGGGTGGAAAACAATGGCGCATACGGCGTTTCCTGCGTCCACAACTCTACTGCCGACGTGTCATTCGCCATCTTCAGCGATAACACGTATTCGGATATCTCTGCCTCCACCCACGGCTATGTCTACGCGAGCCAAGCCACCTACACGACCACCAGCCCCGCCGTGAACACGGAGGGCAACGAAGGTGCCTACATCGATACAGGATCATGACCCAAATCTGCGTAAAAAACGGCCTCGTGCTTGCTTGGTACGAGGACGGCGTCCCGGACGTGGCGGCGCTGCATCCGGACTGTGAGACGGCGCTGGTGGCGGACGGTGTGTGTTTGGTGCCCGACGAAGAGACGGGAGAGGTTGCCGATCCGCGTCTCGCCATGCTTAAGGCGGACTTGCAAGAGGCGCAGGTCCAGGCCATCGACGACGAAGCCGCCCGGCGTATCCTGGCCCTGTTGACCGAAGTCCAACAGCGCAACGCCGCGGCCCGTTCGGCGGCGCTGGTGCATAAGGCGCTGCAAGCGGTGCCGGACCCGTCCGGATATGCCGATGCCCTGGCCTGGGCGGCGGATGCCTTCGCCGCCTTGACCGGCAAAACATCCTGGGCGGCCGAGGAGCAGGCCGAAGACACCGACGCCTCGGCGCTCTGGGCGCAAATCGGCGGACTGCGGCGGCGATCCAACGAGCTGACGACCCGGGTCATGGGGCAGGCGACGGAAGAACTTCGGGACTTCAAGGCCGGCGACGGCGCGCATTGGGCGTAGGGGGCGAGGGCACGTAGCCGCGCGGAGTTATCGAGGGGCCGGATAAATAGAGGGTTGAGTAAAAGACAACGATACGATATAAACGTTAACCTTTTAACAATCGGTCCGCTCATGACCGTAAAATCCACAACGGCCAGGTCGGGGCCGTACGACGCCAACGATGAACAGGAGGTAACGGTCTGATGGCTTTGATCAATCTTGGAAAACTGGTCTATCTCTGGCGGGGGGATTACTCCGCCTCGGCGGCCTATGCGGCCTACGACGTCTGCCGTTACCTGAATAAGGTCTACATCTGCACGGCGGATGCGGCGGCGGGCGAGAACCCGGCGTCCGTGCCCGTCAAGTGGGATCTCATGACCGAGGGCATCCCGGCGACGGCGGATGTCGGAACCGACGGGCAGGTGCTGACCTCGAACGGCCCCAACCTGGCGCCGTCCTTCCAGGCGACTCAGGAAAACGGAGTCAAGTCCATTCAGGTCTTTGACGCGTCCGGCACCTGGACCAAACCCGCCGATGTCACCAAGATTCTCGTCGAGGTCGTTGGCGGCGGTGGTGGCGGTCAATCTGGGTTCGGCAGCGGTGGCGGCGGTGGCGGTGGCGGCGGCGCGGGTGGATACAGCCGCAAACTGATCGGCGTCGGCGGCATTTCTTCCGTTCCGGTGACGGTCGGGGCCGGTGGCGACATCGAGGCCACCGGCAGCACGTCGTCTTTCGGTGGCTACTGTTCCGCAACCGGCGGCGTACACAACCCCGTCGGGGAGGGGGGTAGTGGCGGGGCCGGCAGCGGCGGCGACATCAACACCACCGGGGGAGACGGTCAATCGAGGGCTAGTACTGCCGGCGGGCATGGTGGCGGTGGGTTCTTCGGCGGTGGCGGACATCAAGGCGTGGACGCAACGACTTACGGCGGCGGCGGCGGCGGCGGCTACTACACCAGCAGCTTCACCGGCAAAGGCTACGCCGGGATCGTGATCGTACAGGAGTACGAATAATGCAGCATTTTGCACGAATCGAAGAGGGCACCGTCCGTGAAATCATCGAAATCCCGGACGGTGCCGACATCAACGAACACTTCCACGCGGACATCGTTGCCGCCCTGGTCCCCGACGACGGCGGCGCGGCGGTCGGGGGCGGCACCTGGGACGGCACGGCCTTCGGGCCGGTGCCGGTTGTCCTGCCCACCGTCGACGAGGCAAAGGCGGAGGCCGGGCGGCGTATCCTCGGCGTCGCACCCGAGTGGAAACAGCGCAACATGACGGTGCGTGCCGTCGAGTTGCTGCACAAGGGCGAGGCCGACTGGACAACCGAGGAACGCGCGGAAGCGGCGGCCATGGAAAGCGCCTGGGCGCAAATCACAGCCATCCGCGTGGCATCCGATGTGCTTGAGGCGGAAATCACGGAGGGCACCTACACGGGCGTCGTGGCCGACTGGCCCGGCTGGCCGGAGTAGGGAGTCTTAATCATGACCACCCCGGAGCGGATCGCGGGAAATCGAAGCCACTTCATGGCGCCGGATGCCCGCGCAAATCCGCTCCGTCCTTTTGAAACGGAGGGCGATTCACGGAATACGCCGCGTCACGAAACGGCCCGGATTATTCCGATCATGCCCCAAAACGGTAAACCGGAGGTAACGGTCCGATGGCTGTAATCAATCTTGGAAAACTGGTCTATGTCTGGCGGGGGGATTACTCCGCCGTGACGGCCTATGCGGCATACGATGTGCTTGAGGCGGAAATCACGGAAGGCACCTATACGGGCAATGTCGCCGGCTGGCCCGGCCGGTCGAAATAAGGAGTTTCAACCATGACCACCCTGGTCCCGAATGCGCTTCTGGAAAGCCCGGTGGCGTTCATTTCAGAAAACACCACCATCACCGTGGCTTCGTCGGACGGCGATTTCACGACCCTGAAAGACGCTTATGACAGCCTGAAGGACAGGCGCCTCGCGCCCGACGTGACGGTGACGATCTCGCTTGCCGCGGAAGTGTTCACGGAAACGGCCTCGATTGTCATCAGTCACCCGGACGGATCACAAATTCTGATTTCCGGTCCCACGCCGTCGAGCACCACAATCACCGGCCAGCAAAGCGTGTCGGGTTCGGCGGGGGCGTACTCGTGCATCCTGAACGTGACCGACGCAAGCATTTTCGAGACGGGAAAGTACTGCCTGATCGGCGGGGCAACCGGGTCCTCCGGCGAGGGCCACGCGGTCTATAACGGGTGCTGGGAAGTGACGGACGTGGATGCGGCAAATAGTCGGATCACCATCACCAACACTGACCGCAATTCCAGTTTTTCGGGCGGGAACATCAACAACGGCACAGCGAAGGCGCTGAATACGGTGGTTGACTTTTCGGCGGCAGACGTGAACGGCTTCACCTTCGGAGAGGATGGCCATCTTCGTATTAGGAACGTGGCTATTGTCAGTACATCCACTTCCAGGAAGTGCTTTCTCCTGGAGAAGCCAGTGCACTATCTTGATGCGGAACTAGATGTTGGTACGCATGGTTGGGGGCATTCGTTTTATGTGCTCGGCGGCACTGTTCAAGGAGATGGCCCGACTATCAGCAATACCACATCAACTGCGGTATATGTTTCAGTTAGTGGAGTAATGACTGTGGAGAATATGGTTGTTACAGGCGGCGGGGCCGGTGGTGTGATCCTTAATGATGGGAGCAACATATCAGCGCACTATTGTAAGGTCGCCGGGAACGTAGGCCACGGGGTCGGGCCTTCGTGGGGTAGCACTTTTACTACCAATGAAGGCGTTATAGCGTATAACCTGGGTATTGGAATATATGTTCAAGGCTGTAGCATGGCCAGGGTTTTGGGTTCGTCTGCCCGAGTCTCTGACAACGGTTCCCACGGTGTATACGTGGTTAGGGGGGCGATGTTCTACATAGGCTCGTCGGCAAGGGCGGAAAATAACGGCAGTTACGGCGTTTACTGCGCCTTCAACTCTACTGCCCAACTGACATTATCCACCACCGTGAATGACAGCGTAGCCACGGACATTAAAGCTATCAGTTACGGATATATCCGTGCGGAGGCGGGTTGTACCTACACCACCACTAGCCCATCCGTGAACACGGAAGGCAATGAGGGAGGCTATATTGATGGTTAAGGAGGCTGAATCATGACTCAAATCTGCGTGAAAGATGGGCTTGTGCTCGCATACTACAGAGACAATGTCCCGGACGTGGCGGCGCTGCATCCGGATTGTGAGACTGTGCGAGTGGCGAACGGTCTGAGTTTGGTACCTGACGAAGAGACGGGAGGGATTCCCGATCCCCGCCTTTCTATGCTTAAGGCGGACTTGCAAGAGGCACAGGTCCAGGCCATCGACGACGAAGCCGCCCGGCGCATCCTGGCCTTGCTGACCGAAGTCCAACAGCGCAACACAACGGCCCGTTCGGCAGCGCTTACACACAAGGCGCTGCAAGCGGTGCCGGACCCGTCCGGATATGCCGATGCCCTGGCCTGGGCGGCGGATGCCTTCGCCGCCTTGAGAGGCACATCCTGGGCGGCCGAGGAGCAGGCCGAAGACACCGCCGCCTCGGCGCTCTGGGCGCAAATCGGCGGACTGCGCCAACGATCCAACGAGCTGACGACCCGGGTCATGGGTCAGGCGACGGAAGACCTTCGGGACTTCAAGGCCGGCGACGGCGCGCATTGGGCGTAGGGGGTGATTATGTGGAATGACGCCCCACCCGCCGATCTTCGGCGCGGCGGTTTCGGCCCGGCCGTCTTGTCCAAAAGGATTTTTGCCCGATGCGGTGCTTGGATTTTTTCACCACCGAATCGAAGGAGGGCGCCATGATCGACCCGACCCCGAACGAAAAGACCGCCGACATGCCGACCGGCTCCCACGACCCTATGGGCCGGTGTCCGAAAATGCGGCGGCGGCGGTTTATTTCACGGTAGCGGACACCGTGACGGTTGGTGACGTGACCATTCGGGAGCGCGTGACCCTGTCCACAATCTTCATGGCGGAAGCCGCCCTTATACCAAGGCGTGGTGATTATCTCCGATGGGGCCCGTGAGGGGCCGACGGGCCGGTGCGTCAGGGGCGGTCTTTGTTTGCCGCTCCGTCCGGAGAGCCGCACAAAACCGTTCCCGAAAAGAGGGAGTGAATTGGCAAACGCCTTTGGAAATAAAGAGTTCCCGAGATAACGGCCCGTTAATATTTTCGGCCTAGGGTAAGTTTAGGTTTTAGGCCATCGCGTTTGGGATCGGCCGAAAGAACAACAACAGATCAAGCGTTTGATGGCTATTGCGTCAGAATTGCGCATACGTGCGCGCCAGGTATTGGGACCCGTTCTTGGGATCTATGTGGTGGGGTATTTTGCCTTCCACGCCGTCCAGGGAGAACGGGGTTTGATTGCTTGGTGGCACCTCAAGGAGAAGGTGGCCGTTAAGCACGTTCTCGCCTTATCCGTTGGCGGCAAACGCACCGCTTGGACGAACCGCGTCGCCCGCCTCAATCCCCAAAGCCTCGACCCCGACATGCTCGACGAGCAGACCCGGCGCATGCTGGGCTACGCCGACGAAAACGAGATGGTCATTCTGACCGACTCTCATTAAATCGAAACAGCAAGCGTTGGAATGGCTCGGACTCCAAGGCAGGGGGAACATGTGCTCAAGGATAGCGCGGCACGTCATCCGGGCCACACACCTCCCCAATAAGGGCGCTCGGAATTTTTCATTTTTTTTGTGTGATTTGACTCAGGGCAAGCTTTACGTATATTCGACATAATAAGTTTGTGTTATTCCGTTCCCTTGAGAGGGGGAACAGGGGCACTAAATCTTCAAAGCGTTTGGAAGAAAATATGCAGCATGGAAGATCCAAGCCCGCACGGTGGCGTGCGAGAGTTGTGTTTTTTGCCGCAATCCTCTGCCTGACGGGCCTCACGGTGCCCGCTTGGGCCGACACCGGCGACGACCGGAAAACGACCGCCGACCATACAAAATTCGAGGTATTGCAGGTCAAATTCTCTTTCGGACCGGATGTGACGAAGGCCTGCCTCAGTTGCCACACGGAGGCTGCCCGGCAGATCCAGAAAACAACGCACTGGACCTGGGATTACGAGCACCCGGACACGGGACAAAAGCTCGGGAAACGCAATGTTATCAACAGCTTCTGCGGCAGCCCCATGTCCAATGAAGCGGTCTGCACAAGCTGCCACATCGGTTACGGATGGAAGAACCTCAAGACCGATCTTTCGGAGCAGGACCGGGTCGACTGCCTGGTCTGTCACGACACCACGGGAACCTATCGTAAGGCCTACGGCAAGGCGGGGCACCCGCTCTACGAAGGAGAGGATGCTCCCGACCTGACCCGGATCGCGAAAGCCGTCGGCCCGACCAGCCGCAGGTCCTGCGGCTCATGCCACTTCTACGGCGGTGGCGGAGACGGGGTGAAACACGGGGATCTCGACTCTTCGCTGTCCGAACCGGACGAGTTCCTGGACATCCACATGGATGCCGAGGGACTCAACTTTACCTGCTCTACCTGCCACAATCCCAAGGGCCATGCGGTGCCGGGAAGCCGTTACCGGGTTACGGCCAAGGACGAAGAGGGCATCGACGCGCCGGGCAAGGAATACAAGAGCCATGCATCCTGCGAGTCCTGCCACGGAACCGTTCCCCATATCAACAAAGCCAAGCTGAACGACCACACGGACAAGGTCGCCTGCCAGACCTGCCACATCCCCGCCTTTGCGCGCGGTATGATCGCCACCAAGACCTGGTGGGACTGGTCCACCGCCGGCCGCCTGGACAAGGACGGCAAACCGATGGTGATCATGGGCGACGATGGTCACCCGGAATATTCGAGCATCAAGGGGGATTTCCGGTACGAAGAAGATGTGGTCCCCACATACCGCTGGTTTGATGGTCAGGTCCGCTACACACTCTGGACCGACAAGCTGGACGACAGCCAACAACCCATCCCCGTCAACGACATCGTCGGCAGCTATGACGACCCGAAATCCAGGATTTGGCCTTTCAAGGTGATGCGGGGCAAACAGATCTACGACACCGAGAACAAGACGCTCCTCGTCAACCATCTGTTCAGCAATGAAGATGATACCGCATTCTGGACCAATTTCGACTGGGACAAAGCCGTCAAGGCCGGGGCCGACTACGCGGGACAACCCTTCAGCGGCAAATATGGCTTCACCGAAACGGTGATGTACTGGCCGATCACCCATATGGTTCCGCCGAAGGACGAAGCGCTGGCCTGTGATTCATGCCACGCCAAGGATAGCCGCCTGAACGGCCTCCCCGGCTTCTACGTGCCAAGCCGCGACAACCTGCCGTTGCTGGATCTTCTCGGGTACGCGTTTGTGGCGCTCTGCGTTCTCGGCGTATTGGGACACACAGCACTCAGAATCTTCTTCTGCTTTAGAAGGAACCGTTGCGATGCTGCATAAGGTTAGAATTTATTCCCGGTTCGAGCGGCTCTGGCACTGGTCCCAGGCGGCATTGATCATCTCGATGGGCGCGACCGGTTTCGAGATTCACGGAACCTATTACCTGCTCGGCTTCGAACGCGCCGTGGAATTCCACACGACGGCGGCCTGGGGGCTGATCGGACTGTGGGCGTTCGCGATCTTCTGGCACCTGACGACCGGCCAGTGGCAGCACTACATCCCAACGCGGGAGAAGTTGTTGGCCGTTACCCGCTTCTACGCCATCGACCTGTTCCGGGGCGAACTCCATCCCTACGAACGGACCGACCACCGGAAGCTCAATCCCCTGCAGAGGCTGGCCTACCTGTTCTTCAAGCTGGTCATGGCCCCTATGCTATGGATCACGGGTCTCTGCTATATGTTCTTCAACAACTGGGAGACGTGGATGCTGGCGCCATACCTGGACCTGGGAACGGTCGCCACGATCCATTTGGCCGGAGCGTTCCTGATCACGGGGTTCCTGGTCATCCACGTCTATATGACCACCCTCGGCCATTCCGTTTTCGAGCATATCCGCTCGATGATCACGGGCTGGGAGATGGTCGAGGAGGACAAGGTGGTCCAGGCCACTGTCCAACAGGCCAAGTTGACGGAGAAGTGAAGCGGACCGGGGGACGGAAGCCGCAGGCGCGTTACGTCCGGAAGATCTCCGCCGCCGCGCCTGAGTTCGGCCGCCAACGTGGCGATCACGCCGAGCAGCCGGTCTCCCGTCTCCGTCCGCGGATGATCCGTTTCCATAAGGCATAGCCTACCCCCATTCCCCGGTCGAACGCCGGCCAAGGGCCTGGACCAGCCAAGGGCCTGGACCGGCCAAGGGCCTGGACCGGAATGACCGCAGGCTGTATGCAGGACCTTCCAGAAGAAAGGGCCATCATGACCGACAGCCCCCCCACGGGCGGCGCACCGGTGCCGCACCCGGACCTCCTGCCGGAGCTGCAGGGGACGTTTGAACGCTTCAAGCAGGCGGTGAATGAAGACGACCTGGATACACTGACCCTGCTTTTGACGGGCCAGGCGCTAAGCCACGGTAAGGCACTCCGCGAGGCGGTCCTTACGGCCGACCGGGAAACGCTTTCGGAAAAGGACGCCTATTCCAAAGCCTGTGTCCTGGGCTTCCGGGCGTCATTCGAACGCGATGTCCTGGAGGCGCTCGGCTATCAGGGCTATTTCGCCTACGCCGTATCTTTCTTCCCCGGCGGCCGCCAGTTCCTTGACGTGCTCGGACTGGAGGGCTTTGTGGCGTCCAAGGACGATGAGGGGGAGTTTGTCGCGGGACAGCTCACCATCGAAGGAGAGGCCCAGGACCTGGCCATCCATTTCCGTCCCTCGGACGGTGCTTGGAGGATCGACCCCATGGCGCTCCTGATCATCTATGCCCATCTCACCCAGTCCTTGGTCGAGCACAAATTCGACGGCGACGACGATGCCTTCCTCGAGTCCTTCATCACCGATGTCTTCAAGCCCGGCGATTTCGAGGCCTGTTGGAACCC
The DNA here is from genome assembly GCA_003354135.1 of Rhodospirillales bacterium. Lineage (GTDB taxonomy): Bacteria > Pseudomonadota > Alphaproteobacteria > Rhodospirillales > GLO-3 > GLO-3. The sequence goes on along the minus strand of PIVK01000059.1, from coordinate 1,104 downwards.
GGTCGCAACTTGACGCAGGCCTTCCTGCGCCCCACGTCCAGGCCATGAGCAAGAAACCACCCCCCCGGAACCCCGAAAAAGCCCACCGGCCCGACAACCCCAGTCCACGCAAGCCTGCGTGGATCCGCGTCAAGGCGCCGGGGCAGGGGGCATATGGCGAAGTGCGCAAACTGATGCGCGAGAAACACCTCCATACGGTCTGCGAGGAAGCGGCCTGCCCCAATATCGGCGAGTGTTGGGCGCATCGGCATGCCACCTTCATGATTCTGGGCGACACCTGCACCCGCGCCTGCGCCTTCTGCAACATTGCGACCGGAAAGCCAAAACCACCGGACCCTCCGGAACCGGAGAACGTCGCCATCTCGGTGGCCGAAATGCGGCTGAAGCACGTGGTGGTAACCTCGGTTGATCGCGACGATCTGGAGGACGGCGGCGCAAGCCAATTCGCGCGCACGATCACCGAAATCCACGAAAAGTCCCCCAAGACCACTGTTGAGATCCTAACTCCCGATTTCCGTGGCAAACAGGGAGCGCTGGAGACCGTAATCAAGGCTGGCCCCGATGTCTTCAACCACAATCTGGAGACCGTACCGCGCCTCTACCCCACGATCCGTCCCGGGGCCCGGTATTTCGACTCGTTACGTTTGCTGGAACGTGCAAAAGAGCGGAATCCCGCCATCTTCACCAAGTCCGGTCTGATGGTGGGCTTGGGCGAAGAGCGCATGGAGGTGAGCCAGGTCATGGACGATCTGCGCAGCGCCGGGGTCGACTTCCTCACCATCGGCCAATACCTGCAGCCTTCTCCCAAACACGCGGCCGTGGACCGCTTCTGGACGCCCGAGGAGTTCGAAGGGCTCAAAACCATCGGGCTTTCCAAGGGTTTCCTGTTGGTGGCTTCGACCCCTCTGACCCGTTCGTCGTATCACGCGGACAAAGACTTTACGGCACTGCGGGAGGCCCGGCGGGCACACCTTGCGTCCTAGGATTATACCAAGGTGCGGTGATATGACCCATAGAGATCGCTTATACAGCCCGTCGGGTAGGAGGAAAGACGCAGGCGATGCGGCGCATCGTCAAGGCTTCCCGACGCCCTCCGACGGGCTG
>PIVK01000473.1 GCA_003354135.1 Rhodospirillales bacterium | reverse complement strand
ATTAACCCTCGCACGGCCAGGGGGGGGTATTTTCTACCCCCCCTCTGAGGTTTGTCGGATAAAACTTTTTATTGCAACATTTCAAAAATATGCCGGTCCCAATACCTGTCGGGGGACTTTCACCCAAAATTTTAGTAACATTTGCGCCCCCACCCCTCACCCCCTAGGGGCCCCAAATGGGGGTCAAAAAATATGAAAAATGTTTAAATAATTTTCGCTCAAGATATTCTTTATGCAAATGATAGAGGGGCATGCAAGGAACACACACACCAAATTTGAAGAAAATTAATTGAGGGGTTCTAAAGATATGGGCCTTCAAAGTTGGTAAAACAGCGCGAGTCCCCATTTGGGGCCTCACTGGGCCAAAACCCATAAGTGCCCCCCTTACCACCACTACAGGGTGTTATGGGGGCATTCTCTATTTTTTTGATCATAACTCATAGACCTCTACTTGCAACCATAATTTCAGCTTTCAGTCTCTTGTATATTCCGAGATCATTGGGGGGGTAGAAAATACCCCCCCCTGGCCGTGCGAGGCGATGGGAAATACGTTGGCCGTGCGAGGGTTAATATATTTAGGCCAAAGTTAACAATGACCTCTGAGGTCAAAGGTCAAGGTCATTTCATAATGAAATTTTTTATTGCTCAGACAAGTTTTTAGGCTGGGT
>PIVK01000472.1 GCA_003354135.1 Rhodospirillales bacterium | reverse complement strand
GACTCATATGGCATTTGTATGTGACCTTTACTTCCAAACCAAAACTTAGGTCACCGTCACCTACTTTCTCTGAGATATAGTTCAAAAAATGTTTTTTTTTAAACGGCCACTTAATTGACCAGTAAGGACCAAATATTAAATGTATTTCACTTTTTGGACACCTCTTGGCCATATTGGCCTACATACCAAGAATTACGACACTGCAACCTACTTTCATGGAAATATAGGTAAAACTCCATTTTCAATGCATTAGGTAGTAAATGGGGGCACGTTTTATTTTTTATTATCTTGACACGGCCAAAAACATTAAGCGTTACGGCGGGCGAATGATGCCGTCGCCGTAACGCTGCAACACCAGTGTTGCACTCGCACAAGCATGCCTCCGCTAGACTGTCACCAGCGCCTTGCCTAATTGAGGTGACATGGTGGCTCACAATGTCATGTGATGCCACGACACGCAAATTCACAAAAATAAAAAAAATGTCAATTCACTTTCAGACCAATCACCGCTACGGTGTTTACTGGCACATCTCTTCTGGGTTCCCATGATTGGTAAACAATACATGTAATCACACTTCACAGCGATCCTAGTGGCTGCATTCTTATCAACATCCAGAAGAGATGTGCCAGTAAACACCGTAGCGGTGATTGGTCTGAAAGTGAATTGA
>PIVK01000471.1 GCA_003354135.1 Rhodospirillales bacterium | reverse complement strand
GTTGCTATGAGCCTCGGCGAAATCGGGTTTGATGACGATGGCTTTGCGATAACTCGCCACGGCCTCATCCAGGCACCCCAGTTTTCTCAACGCATTGCCCAGGTTGATATGAGCCTCGGTGTAATCGGGGTTGATGGCGAGTGCCTTGCGATAACTCGCCACGGCCTCATCCAGGCACCCCAGTTCTCTTAACGCATTGCCCAGGTTGATATGAGCCTCGGTGTAATCGGGCTTGACGGCGAGTGCCTTGCGATAACTCGCCACGGCCTCATCCAGGCACCCCAGTTCTTTTAACGCATTGCCCAGGTTGATATGAGCCCCGGTGTAATCGGGCTTGACGGCGAGTGCCTTGCGATAACTCGCCACGGCCTCATCCAGCTTCCCCTGTTTATGGAGCACATTGCCAAGGTTGTAATGGGCCGCAGCGGAATCGGGTTTGACGGCGAGAGCCTTGCAATAACTCTCCGCGGCCTCATCCAGCTTGCCCAGTTTGTGGAGCGCATTGCCCAGGTCACTATGAGCCTCGGCATAATCGGGGTTGATGGCGAGAGCCTTGCGATAACTCGCCACGGCCTCATCCAGCTTCCCCTGTTTATGGAGCACATTGCCAAGGTTGTAATGGGCCGCAGCGGAATCGGGTTTGACGGCAAGGGCCTTGCGATAACTCTC
>PIVK01000470.1 GCA_003354135.1 Rhodospirillales bacterium | reverse complement strand
GTGATGTCATAATGACTGGAAGTGACTCCAGTAGACCAGAAGTGATGTCGTTGACCAGAAGTGATGTCATAATGACTGGAAGTGACTCCAGCAGACCGGAAGTGATGTCATAATGACCGGAAGTGACTCCAGTAGACCGGAAGTGATATCATACTGACTGGAAGTGATGTCATAATGACTGGATGTGATGTCATAATGACCGGAAGTGACTCCAGCAGACCGGAAGTGGACGCCATTAGACTGAAAGATGATGGAAATTTAAGTCACAATGGCTGGAAGTGGTATGCTATCAACCAGATGTGACACCTGTTGATATCAATTTTGATATTTGGCCGAGAGGCTCTTTTCTAGTTGTAATTATTACCCCCCGTCGCGGGACGGTAGTCCCCGAAAGGGGGGTATAGTGGAGCCCTCCGTTCGTACGTGCGTATGTCCGTCCCAACGTTTATGCCTATATCTCAAAGGCCTCTGGGCCTATCCTAACCAAACTTGGTACCATACTATAACTAGGTGGGGGAAAGGTCACTATGACAACCATGACCTCATTTGCATATTAATGAGGTCAGGAGGTCATTAAGTGCAAAATCATACTTATGGTCATAATTCCACTACCAATAGAGATAATTGATTCAAATTTTAGTATGTGATACCTTTTACCCTTGGACACTTT
>PIVK01000469.1 GCA_003354135.1 Rhodospirillales bacterium | reverse complement strand
ATTAGTCACCTATCCAAGGGATATACGAAACTTGTAGAGTATAGCACAGCGACGTTTAGCCAGAGCTAAAGAATATAAAGCTGTTTGAAGAACCACTCGGTGAATTGTATCCCTGCAGCTCAGAAGCAACTGGGTGACTGCAGGAGAACCCGGCGAACCACACTACAGGTAGTGTGTATCGAGGTATCGTGTGAACTGTCCTTCCTGAGGATCCCAGTGGATCAACGCTACGGACAGCGGGAAGGATACGTATCGTGTATTTGCCAGTAAGTTCCCAGTAGGAACTAGGAGATAGACGTGTGCAGCTGAAGGCTGAGGAAGATCCCAGCAAAGAGTAGGTTGGTACACTGTCGAGTAGTCACTGCGCGATAACAAGTCAGTTTTGCGGTTTTGACGTGTCGGGATCATAACACGTGACTCTTCCCACCGCTAACCACTACACTGAAGAATAAGAGAGTAGTAGCCAAACAAATAGTGTTATTCGCTATGTTACTATCCTTCCTTAGGATTTCGAAGAGTGAATAAGAAAATGGATGACCAACAGAATCCTATCTGTCAGTTACACACTATTTGTGTAACGTCTCTGTCAGTTACACACTATTTGTGTAACGTCTCGTTTGTTCACGAATGGCAACATTCCTGAGTCGGTTATGCACTATTAGTCATACAC
>PIVK01000468.1 GCA_003354135.1 Rhodospirillales bacterium | reverse complement strand
ACGGACAGAGCGTCCCGCTCCGCACCTACCGTACTGAAATCCAAATCAGCCAACACTCGGCCAGCTCGACGTCCTGCTTCTAGCCGTAATTCGCTGATGGCGCCGATGCTCGGCCTCTGCTCGAAGGCGGCCTCCAAAATGTCTTGGGTGGGGCGAATCGAGGCATTGCCCGGAAAGGTGGCCGCCAATATCGTTCGCTTCACACGCCCAGGCGTCATCTCTATGCGATTCACTCCATTTTCGCTCTCGGACTCAACCTGTGGATGCTTCAAGGGTGATGACTGCCATTCAGGAGATGACAGCATCCGACTTTCAATCCGTTTGCCCAACGCATAGATGCTCGTACGTGAAACGCCGAACATCCCTGACGCCCATGTGATGATCCCATGAGGACGACTTTCTCTTGGAATCAGCGGCAGCGCTCCCACAGCGAGTGCTTCCCATATCGAGAGATGGGGCAGTTTCGGCGCCAGGACTGTGCCCGACCCCGATGGCAGCGATTGAAAAACGACTTCTAGCGCCTCTGGCCATAATGCCGTCGTTGGCTCAACTGTCGGGTATACTATCATGGAAAAGCAGTCTCCTTGTGTGTGTTTGGTTTTGTAATAAATGTCCAAATCTTACACGAGGTGCTGCTTTTCTTCCTCATTCAATTGTTAACGTGCTTTCTTC
>PIVK01000467.1 GCA_003354135.1 Rhodospirillales bacterium | reverse complement strand
TCTCTCTCCCGCCCGCTCTCTCTCCCTCTCTCTCTCTCTCTCTCTCTCTCTCCTCCGCCACGTGTCGGGCCATCCTGTCCATCCAGTGACAGTGATGCTCTTCAAACGGCGCAAAATAACAAGGCTAACCCCCACCTTTGTGCACAAACACTCGATTGCACTGAGATACGGGCCACGCCATGATGAGTCACAGTGTTGTTGTGTGTTGGTTTGGTTACACGGTGACGTGAACTATGGCTTTGTGGAAAGCGCCGACTCACACGCAACATTCGCCAGGATGGTGCTCTGGCACCGACTGCCATATCAGACTGGAGGGGCAGATGCCTCCCCTGCTCGCAGGGAGCTTTGACAGTCGGTATGCTAACACGTCCCTGGCTGGCTCGGCTTAGGGTTGCTGCTCTTTGCGCGCGAAGGGCGCGGTTGGTCATACGGTGCTGATAGGGAACGGCTGTGAGGGCCTGCCCCGCACCCCAACCACCCCTCAACTGCGGCAAGTGGACGCACATGGCCGTCGGCTATGCGATGCAATAGCTATCTCAGTATGCCCCAGATCCGACATCTCTCTCGCTTTCTCTCTCTGTGTCTCTCTCTCGCTCTCTCTGTTTCTCTCTTTCTCTCTGTCTCTCTCTCTAACTCTTTCTCTCTCTCTTTCTCTCTGTGTCTTTCTCTCTTT
>PIVK01000466.1 GCA_003354135.1 Rhodospirillales bacterium | reverse complement strand
TGTTAAAAATAAATTAAAAAATCTAATTGGATATTGGTGGTTAGAAATAATCGGTTATGTCGGAGCTGGTATAGCAACAGTTATATTTTTAATTACAAGAGATAGTATGTCAGAACCAGTATTAAAGATTTTACAATCATTCTTAGTAGTATTAATTGCTATTGGAGTAACAATGTTAATATTAAGATATTTTACATCGTTTAAATTTCTTGGAAATACAAATCAAAAATTAAGAAATGATTTTAAGATTTTCAAAAATAAACATACTTGGTTAATGACTTACTTATATATTATGACTTTCGGATCTTTTATTGGATATTCAAGTGTATTTCCAAAACTTATTCAAGATTTATTCGGATATGATGCAAATGGATTAGAATTAGCAAATGCACCAGACCCATCAAAATATGCTTGGTTAGGAGCATTTTTAGGTTCTATATTTAGACCATTTGGAGGATGGTTAAGTGATAAATATGGTGGAGCAAGAGTTACAAGTTGGGCTATCTTAATAACTATATTAGCAACAATCGGTGTTGGTTTTATAATTATTGAAAGTAATAAAAGTGATAATCCAGAAAATATGTTTTATCCATTTTTATCTTTATTCTTATTAATGTTTATTACTACTGGTATTGGTAATGGTTCAACATTTAAAATGGCAGCAGTTATTTTT
>PIVK01000465.1 GCA_003354135.1 Rhodospirillales bacterium | reverse complement strand
CTTTGGCAGACCGGCCTAGGCGGGGGAAGTTAAGATACCCGTAAAGGCACTGAGGGAGTACGGTTACCCCAATGGGACATGCATGAGTTAATGTGGGGAACTTGGAAACCTAAGACTCTTTCGGGGGAGCACCACTCCTGGGCCCAATATGGCCACTTTAACAATGTATCATAAGCCACAAGAAACACCCACCATGACACACCACTGACACACACCACTGACACCCACCATGACACACCACTGACACACACCACTGACACCCACCATGATACACCACTGACACACACCATGACACACCACTGACACACACCACTGACACCCACCATGACACACCACTGACACCCACCATGACGCAACACTGACACCCACCATGACACACCACTGACACCCACCATGTGAGTTTGATCCTGAGTCAATCAAAGTGAGTTTGACTTCTCAAATAATATATAAAGTAAAAACATTTCTGGAACCATCAAAGAAATGGAGTTTGAATTCAGGGGTGAAAGTTTTTTGAAAGTAGTTTTTTTTTAGAACATGCATTTTTCCAATGTCCGTAGAGAATACAAGTGGTCAGAGCCCTGTGTTGACTCCCAACATTGTTTCTTTAACCTTTCTTATTATTACAAGTTTTAATGTACTGTTACTTTAGCAGACCTTGTTGGTCATAATATGCCAT
>PIVK01000464.1 GCA_003354135.1 Rhodospirillales bacterium | reverse complement strand
CCTGCTGCTAGAATTGAGCTGATCACGGTGGATGCGGGGTTGAAGGCACTGCTGGTTAAAGATGAGAATGCATTGGCAGAACACAGAAATGTTGTGAAATGCCCTGTGTTGAGTGTGACCAACATACTCAATGATTCACTTCTTCCAGAGCCAAGTGCTGTAAACTGGTATCCCCCTGCTCCCAACACCTCTTGCTACATCATTTACACCTCGGGCACAACAGGAAAGCCCAAAGGCGTGGTGATAGAGCATGTGAATATCTCTTGTTTCATTCAATATGGGGTATTACATGTGTCCAAGGGTCTAGGTCCAGGGAACCGGTTCTTGCTCTCGAGTCCCATGACCTTTGACATGAGCTATAGCATTCAGTTTTCAACCCTGTCAATGGGTGCTGCTATGGTGCTAGCATCCAAGAACCAATTGCTGGATGAACTGGAGCTACTCATCGACACAGTGAAGGTGAGCTGACTGGGTTGTCATTCAATGAATATTTTACACGCACTGCAGGGCATACTATGATTTGTTTGACACTTCACATGTTTCACAGATCACCCACCTCTACATGACGCCATCACTCTTTGAGCTTGTTGTCAACTGTGAACTGCCCTCGATGGTAAGCATTTCTCTTGGTGGAGAACGTGTGCTGCAGCACCAGCTGGATATATGGCGAGACAAG
>PIVK01000463.1 GCA_003354135.1 Rhodospirillales bacterium | reverse complement strand
AACAGGTTTCCTGTTAGTGGCTAATACAAACCATAGGTCTATCGGCAATATTTACTGAGATATAAGCCATCAAAGTAATGTGACCTTGAGTTTGACCTTCCAAGGTCACTCAAGGTCAAAGCAAATAAGATTTTTAGAATCTCTATACATGGTTTCCTATTAGTGTCTAATATAAACCATAGCTCTATCGGCAATATTTACTGAGATATAGGACATTAAATAAAGTGACCTTGAGTTTGACCTTTCAAGGTCACTCAAGGTCAAAGCAAATGTGATATTTAGAATCTACATAAATGGTTTCCTATTGGTGTCTAATACAAACCTTAGCTCTACCAGCAACATTTACTGAGATATAAGGCATTTTCTATATACCAGGGTACACTGTGTCTCTAAGTGCTTCTCTAGTCAAAAACCCTTTGAGCTACAATGCCCATTTTCTAATCAGTTGGTGCCCTGATTGTGATAACTATGCATGTGCAGTTTGAAGTAAATCAGACCAGGTGTTCAGAAGTTACAGCGCTCACAAGCCAGGTATGGCATTTTCTATATACCAGGGTACAGAGTGTGTCTATAAGTGCCTCTCTAGTCAAAACCGTTTTACATAGAATGGCCATTTTCCACGCACGTCGTGAGCTTATATGGGTAAGCACGCATGTGCAGTTTGAAATAAATCGGAGCA
>PIVK01000058.1 GCA_003354135.1 Rhodospirillales bacterium | reverse complement strand
GGCGATGTGGCTGTCGTGGACAACGCCCGTTATCATCACGCCAAAATTGTTCAGAAATGGCTGGCCCAGCCGGGACGGTAGATTGATTGCATTGTATTTCCTCCCGCCCTATTGTCCTCACCTGAACCCTATCGAACGCCTGCGGGGGCTCATGCACAAGACCGTCACCTACAACCGATGTTATGCCAGTTTCAATAGTCTCCGCGACGCCATATCCGATAATTTCCGCGTCATTTCGGCCAAGGATTTTCGAGTTTTGACGTGAGCGGGATATAGTTTTGCAAGAGTCTCTATATATATGACGAAAATAGCAATTGTTGGTGCAGCTTGCCGCTTCCCCGGGGGGGTGGATAGTCTTTCCTCGTTCTGGGACGTTCTGTCCAACGGAAGGGACGTTGTTACCTCCATTCCCGATGATCGTTTCGACAAGGGCCTTTTCTACCACCCCGATCCTTCCACGCCCGGGCGCTCCTACACCTTTGCCGCTGGAACACTGGGCGATGTGTCCGGCTTCGATGCGTCCTTCTTCGGGATCAGTGCACGCGAGGCGGAACAGATGGACCCCCAGCAACGGCTGTTGCTGGAGATGACCTACGAGGCCATGGAACGGGGTGGACAGGTTCCCGAATGGCTGGCGGGAACCTCCGTGGGGGTCTATGTCGGAATCTCGGCCACCGATTACGCCAATGTCCGCCAAGGCGACGTTGAAGGTGGCAACGCCTATTTCATGCTGGGCTCGACCCTTTCGATCGCGGCCAACCGTCTTTCCTACTTTTTTGATTTGCGCGGCCCCAGCATGGCCATCGACACTGCGTGCTCCTCGGCCTTGGTCGCCCTGCACGAGGCGGTTCAGTCGTTGCGTGACGGTCGATGTCCGATGGCGGTCGTGGGAAGCGTTAACGTCCTTCTCAGTCCCTACAACTTCATGGGCTTCTCAAAGGCGAGGATGTTGGCTCCCGGCGGTCGCTGCCGTACGTTCGACAGGATGGCCGAAGGGTACGTCCGTGCCGAAGGGGGGGGCGTTCTGCTGCTGAAACGTCTCGATGATGCGGAACGTGACGGCGATCCAATTCTCGGAGTCATCCGGGGAATCGGCATCAATACCGACGGCCGCACCAAGGGGATCGCCCTACCGTCCTCGGAGGCCCAAGAGGCTCTCCTCAGGAAGGTTTATCGTGCAGCCAGGGTGAAGCTGGACGATATCGCCTATTTCGAAGCGCACGGTACCGGTACGGCCGTAGGCGATCCGGCGGAAGCCGGCGCGATCGGGCGCGCGATCGGGCGCCGACGCAAATCCGGACCATTGCCCGTTGGATCGGTGAAGAGCAACATCGGCCATCTCGAGCCGGCGGCCGGCATGGCGGGAGTCGTCAAGGCCCTCTTGACCCTCAAGCATCGCACCCTGCCGCCGACCCTGCATTACGAGACACCCAATCCGGAGACCGATTTCGCTAGCCTGAACCTAGCGCCCGTACGCTCCCTATCGCCCATCGAAGCAAAGGATCGCCCAATCCTGGTGGGGGTCAATTCGTTCGGTTTCGGTGGTGCCAATGCCCACGTGATCTTGGAAGAATACCGCCAGCCGCTTTCCGAGGAGCCGAAGGCGGATCCGGTCGGCACGCCCCCTCTTTATCTCACCGCCCGCAGCGAGGGGGCTCTCCGTGCCTCGGCCCGGCGTCTTGCAGAGGCCTTTTCATCGCCAGACGCGCCGGACCTCTCCGATACGGCTTGGACGTTGGCCCATCGGCGGGACCATCACGATGTTCGCCTCGTCGCGCGGGGGATGGATCCCGTGGGTATACTGAGGGAATATGGAGACGGTGGGGATCCCGACGGGCTCACCGTCGGAGAGGCGGTTTCCAAGGATGCACGGGTCGGCCTGATCTTCGGCGGGAACGGCAGCCAGTGGGCCGGCATGGGAAGCACCCTTATGGAGGAGGACGCGGTGTTCCGCTCCAGCTTCCTGCGGATCGACGCCTTGGTGCGGCAGGTTGCCGGTTGGTCCCTCGTTTCCGAGATGGCTCCGGACGTCGATTCCTGGAACCTGGACGACACGCAGATCGCGCAACCCATGTTGTTCGCGTTGCAGGTCGCACTTGTCGAGAGCCTTCGTGCCAAAGGGCTTCGGTTCGAGGCGGTTGCAGGCCATTCGGTCGGCGAAGTCGCCGCGGCCTGGGTCGCCGGGGCGCTGGACCTGGAGCAGTCCGTGAGAGTGATCGTCGCCCGTAGCGAGGCGCAGGGCCGAACTCGGGGGCAGGGCCGGATGATGGCTGTCGGCCTGCCTCCAGAGGATGCAGTTACCATGATCGAGGCGTTCGACGGACGCGTGGAGATTGCCGCCTTCAACAGTCCGGTGGCGATCACCCTTTCCGGAGAGGCCGAAGACCTGGAGGAACTCGGGCGGACATTCGAGTCCAAAGGGATCTCCTTCCATTCGCTCGATCTCGACTATGCGTTCCACAACAAGGTTCTGGATCCCGTCGAGAAGGACTTGATGCGCGACCTTGAAGGTCTCGCACTTTCCGCCAACGCGGACGGAGCCGCATTTTATTCCACCGTTTCCGGAGATCTGCTGGAGACGAAGGAACTCGATGCCGGTTATTGGTGGCGGAACGCGCGCGATCCAGTGCGCTTCGGGGAGTGCATCGCGGAAATGTGCGGGGCGGGAATCCAGACGTTCCTCGAAATCGGGCCGCATCCGATCCTGCAATCTTACATTCGCCAGACTTTGAGAGAAGTGAAACGCTCCGGCCTCCCGCTTCCGACCTTGGTTTGCGGGCAGGATAGCCCTGGGATGGTGGATGCGGCGTTAGACAAGCTCTTCGTGTCGGGAGCCGGATTGGATATGGAACGGATTTTCCCTGGCCGCCGGACGGTCGCCGATCTTCCAACCTATCCGTGGCAGCGCGAGAAACATTGGTTTCCAAGGACCCCCGAAGCGCGGGGGCCGATATATCAAAGGACCGAGGGGTCTCTGCTCGGCTCGCGCCCCATCGCCGATGCGACCATGTGGGAGAGCCTCATCGATCCGGATGTGTTCCCCTTCCTCGGAGATCACCGTGTCGGCGGAAGCGTGGTCTTTCCGGCGTCCGGTTTTTTGGAAATCGTCCTCGAGGCCGCGCAGATCGTGTTCAAGGACAGCCGCGCCGACGTGGAGAACCTGGATATCCAGCGGCCATTGATCATCGAGGCGGGGCAACCGAAGATGGTTCGCACCACTTGGAACGGGGAAGATGGGGTCCTTCGGATCGAAAGCCGGCGCTATATGCACGACGACCCCTGGTCACTGCATGCAAAGGCACGGCTTGGCAAGCCTGTCCATGCCGCCCCCGGCGAGATGGACGTCCTGATGGGAGAGGAGGCGATTACATTCTCCTCGGCGGAGCATTATGCCTTCGCGGAATCTCTTGGCCTTGACTATGGCCCGTCCTTCCAGACGGTACGCAGGGTCTCCGTGCACGACGATGTTGCGGTGGTGGAGCTGGAAATCCCGCGATCGGGCGATGCCGAATCGCCATATCTCCTCCATCCCGCTCTGTTCGACGGGTGTCTTCAGGCTCTTTTCGATCTGATGCGCACGCGGCTTGCCGAGGGGGACGAAGCGGTGGCTTACCTGCCGTACCGGATCGGCAGGTGTCTGTTCCACGGTGTGGATGAGATGCCGGATCGCTGTTTGCTGACGCTTACGGCAGCGGGGTCGCGTACCCTGACGGCCGATTTCGTCGTCATGACCTCCGAGAACGTTGTCGTGGCGGAGGCGAGGAACTTCCGGTTCCTACGTTCAGCCCTGCTGAATCGAGGAGAGAAACGGCATTGGCTGTATGAAACAGCGTTTGAGCCCGTGCCGCTTCTTGTATCCGGAGATGCGCTGATTTTGCCTCTGGAGGTGGCCGAAAAAGCGATTAAACTGGCGGCTCAGGAAGCGAAGCAGTCCCTCGATCTTTCGGGCATTGCAAGAGCATACGCTCGCCACGCCCTCAAAGGCTTGGAGGATCACGAGACGATTCCCGAGGAATGCAGGAACCTTCTCGAAACCTGCCACAGCCTCGCGAAACAAGCCGGGGCGTCCTCTTCCGACGACAATTCTGCCCCTGATGGACTCTGGCGCGACCTGCTCGCCCGCCATTCGGACCATCTGGCTGAACTCCTCATCCTTGGACAGGCGGGCAGGGCACTTCCTCGGTCCTTGTGTGGCTTTTCTGGCGCGTCCCCGATTTCGATGTCGGCCCTAGAACATCTCTTCGACTCGTCGCCGACCTACTCAAGTGGAAATATCGCGGTGGTCGCGGCACTCGAGAACGTGCTGGAGAACCGCCCAGCTGGCCGTCATCTTCGTATCCTGGAGGTGGGCGCCGGCACGAGAGGGCTGACTCGCCGGCTTCTCACTGTCCTACCCAAGGAGGGCGTCACACTTACGGTAACCGATCCGGACGAGGAAAACTTGGCGCGGCTAGCCGCGGAGATCGAGAGTCGGCCGAATGTTGTGACGGAGCAACTGGATATTCTTGATCTGGAAAGAATCTCCCAGACACCAGATGTCCGATACGACATCGTCATTGCAGCCTTCCTGCTGCATGATGTCGAGCGACCCTTGGTTGCATTGGAGGGAATGGCGGCACTTGCTGCTCCCGGGGGCTTGGTTCTCATGGCGGAGGTGTTGCCGGCCTTGTGGCGGGATCTGGCGTTCGGATGGTCGGAACGATGGTGGCGTCGCCACGACAACGATATTTCTCTCCCACCTCAGTTGGACCAAGAAATGCTCGGCAATTTCGCCAATATTGCCGGATTGACGGACGTAATGGTCCAAGAGGTCGGTAGCGTGGCCGTACTTACGGCGCGCAATGGCATGGAACAAATGGCGACGAAGTCCTCCGATGTCTGCCAGAATGACGATGGCACGTGGGTGATCGTTGCCGAACCATCGGGAACGGAAATTGATCGCGTGGAGGGGCTTGCGACACACCTTCACGGAGCTTTCGTTCTTTCGCCCGACGAAGCAGCCGCTGTTCACTATGACGGCGTCGTATTCCTGGCGGGGCTGGAATACGAGGATATCGGTCAACACCACTGTTGGACATTGGCATCGCTTGCCGGAAAACTTGGCAAAGACACTCGGCTTGTCGTCGTTACGTCGGGGGCGCACGATGGCCGCCCCGGCCAAGCGGCGCTGTGGGGGCTCGGGCGCGTTTTATGCAACGAACGTCCAGATCTGAAGATAAAGCTCATCGACATCAAGGCCGACAATCCGGAGACGCCGATCGAGGTCCTCTCGGCGGAAATCCTGTCCGGAGATGGAGAGTCCGAAATTATTCTTGGTCCGTCACACCGATTCGCACCGCGCTTGCGTCAGGTCGATATTTCTACGCCGCTACCGCTTGTGGAGGAGAAACGATCCCTTTCCTTTACGCCTGGTTCATTGGACAGTCTAAGCTGGGACGTGGCACCTCGCCGCGCACCGGGGGCGGGAGAGGTGGAGGTCGCCGTATCCGCGACAGGCGTCAATTTCCGGGATATCATGTTCTCGCTCGGTGTTTTGCCCGACGAGGCGGTCGAAAACGGCTTCGCTGGGGCAACTATCGGCATGGAGGCGAGTGGTGCCGTCGTTCGTGTCGGTTCGAACGTGGTCGATTTGAAGCAGGGCGATGGCGTCTTCTTTTTCGCTCCGTCATGTTTTTCCAATTACGTGACGGTTCCTGCATCTTCCGTCGTTTGCAAGCCGGCGGGTATCGGTTTGCCTGCGGCTGCGACCATTCCAACGGTGTTTTTCACCGTCTATTACGCTCTTCATCATCTCGCCCGACTTCAGCCAGGCGAACGCATTCTGATTCATGGGGGCGCAGGCGGCGTCGGACTCGCTGCAATCCAATATGCCCGTCACGTAGGGGCCCAAATCTTCACAACGGTTGGCACCTCGGAGAAGAGGGCTTTTATGGCGTTGTATGGAGTCCCGGAAGACCGGATCTTCGACAGCCGGACTACGATCTTTGCCGATCAGATCATGGCGGTGACGGATGGAGAAGGCATCGACGTGGTGCTCAATTCATTGGCAGGCGAGGCGATTCACAAGAGTCTATCGACCCTCTGTCCGTTCGGGCGTTTCCTGGAGTTGGGGAAACGTGATTTCTTTGCTGACAGCCGCATCGGCCTCAGGCCGTTCCGGAACAATATCAGCTACTTTGGGATCGATGCCGATCAACTGATGTCCGAGAAGCCCAAACTGGCGCGGAAGTTGTTCGATGAAATGAAGACGCTGTTCGAAGAGGGTGTGTTCACGCCGTTGCCTTACAGGATGTTCGACCACGGCCACGTGGTTCAGGCATTCCGCCACATGCAACAGTCTCTTCACATTGGAAAGATCGTCGTGACTCCTCCCGCCGTCAATCAGGGGGATGGCTTGATACACCGCGTGCGCGAGCTGAGGCTGGATGCCGATGCCACCTACATGGTGACCGGGGGCACGACCGGCTTTGGGTTCGCCTCGGCCGTTTGGCTGGCAGAAAAGGGCGCACGCCACGTGGTGCTGGTGTCGCGGCGTGGGGTCCTCGGCGACGATGAGACTCGGCGTGTCCAGGAACTTGCGGAAAGGGGTGTTCGCGTAGATGTCGCAGCTTGCGACGTGACTGATGCCGCAGCCGTCGAGACTCTGTTCGCAAAATTCGGGACGCGACTGAAGGGACTGATCCATGCCGCGACCGTTTATGAGGATGCCTTGGTTTCCAATTTGACGGAGAAGGGGCTGGCCCGTGTCTTCAAACCGAAAGCCAGGGGAGCTTGGTTGCTGCATAAAGCGACTTCCGAATTGCCACTGGATTTCTTCGTCGTCTACTCCTCCATCTCGACGCTGATCGGGAACCCGGGACAAGCCAATTACGCTGCGGCGAACGCCGCCCAGGAGGCGATCATCGAGCACAGACGCCGGACCGGACTTCCCGCAATGGCTCTGTGCTTGGGGCCCATTTCGGATGTGGGCTATCTGGCCCGGAATGCCGATATGCGCGAGGGTTTGGAGAACCGTAGCGGCATCAGGGCGATGACGTCCGGCCAAGCATTGAAACGCCTCGAACATCTGATGTTGTCGGGCAGGACTTGCTCCACGGTGGCGGAAATCGATTGGCGTACGTTGAATGGTGTGCTTCCCATCCTGCGTACGGCTCGTTTCCGGAATGTTTATCAGGGCGACCGGGGCAATTC
The DNA here is from genome assembly GCA_003354135.1 of Rhodospirillales bacterium. Lineage (GTDB taxonomy): Bacteria > Pseudomonadota > Alphaproteobacteria > Rhodospirillales > GLO-3 > GLO-3. The sequence goes on along the minus strand of PIVK01000058.1, from coordinate 4,491 downwards.
CAAAACTGGGCCGGTCGATATATGGGATATCATAGAAGGACTGTCCCCGCCCGAGGTCCATAGCCTCGTGACGGAGATGCTCTCCGAGGAATTAGGGCACATTTTCGGGCTTTCCGCCGACCGTATCGACCCCAGGAAACCCCTGTTCGATATGGGAATGGACAGTCTCATGGCATTGGAGCTCAAGCTGGCGATCGAAGAGAAATTCGGGGTGGATATTCCCCCCATGGCGCTCTCGGAGGGAGGAACCCTTCTTCATCTGGTGGAACGTGTCTGCAACAACATTATCGAGGGGGGAGGGGACTCCGATAAAGACGAAGTCACTGTGCAGGTATCACGCCATGGGGCATCGGAAGTCGACCTGTCGGAGACGCAGAAAATTGCCGTCGAACTGCAAACGGGCACAGGCACGGTCAAGAAGAGGCTAACGTCGTGAATCGGCACGAGAAGCAGGAACTTTTGAAAAAAATTCTGGCCAATCGTAGCATCAATTGCGAGACGATCCCGGCGGCCAATAAAGAAGTATCCGAATCACTTTACCGAATTGAGAAATTTCCCCAGTATCTCCAGTTGCATATACAGCGGGAGGTGGCGGAAAGGGCCGAGATCGAGAATCCGTTCTTCTTTGTCAACGACTCGATCTGCGGTGCGGTCACGCAAATCGACGGACGTGAAGTCGTCAATTTTTCAGGGTACAACTATCTAGGCCTGAGTGGGCATCCCAAGGTCATTCAGACGACTGCTGCCGCAGCGTCCCGCTGGGGTACCTCGGCAGGGGCCAGCCGGGTCGTTGGTGGGGAAAAGCCGCCGCATCGTGCCTTGGAACGTTCCCTGGCCGATCTCCATGGAACTGTGGATGCCATTGTTTTCGTCAGCGGCTACATGACCAATGTCAGCACGATCGCGACCTTGGTGGGGGACGGCGATCTCGTCGTTCACGACCGCTTGGCCCACAACAGCATCGTGCAGGGAATCCAGCTCTCCGGTGCGTCGCGTCGTGTCTTTCCTCACAATGACTGGCAGGCTCTGGATGCACTTCTTGCCGAGACCCGCAGCCAGTTCGAAAGAGTGCTGATCGTGTCGGAGGGACTGTTTAGCATGGATGGGGATCTATGCCCCTTGGACCGTCTTGTGGAGGTAAAGCATCGCCACAAGGCTTTGCTGATGATCGACGAAGCGCATTCCATCGGTGCGGTCGGGGCGACGGGGCGTGGCGTCGGAGAACACTTCTCCGTAGCGCCGGGCGACGTCGATGTTTGGATGGGAACCCTGTCGAAGACTCTGGCCGGGTGCGGCGGATATGTAGCGGGAAGCATTGCGTTAGTGGAGCTTCTCAAGTTCAGCGCCAGCGCCTTCGTCTACTCGGTCGGCATGCCCCCTCCCATGGCGGCGGCGGCGGACGAGGCATTGCGCCTCATGTTGGCCGAACCGGAAAGGGTAGAGCGGTTGCGCGCAGCGGCGGCACGCTTCCTTCATGGTGCCCGGGACGCGGGGTTGGACACGGGTTTTTCGGCCGGCATCAACGTGGTGCCGATTATTATCGGTGGATCGATCCCAGCGGTGCGGCTGTCCAATAACCTGCTCAAGAAAGGCATCAGCGTTCAGCCGGTTATCTACCCTGCGGTAAACGAAAACGGCGCGCGCCTCCGGTTCTTCATGAACTGTGACCACACGCCGGATCAAATCGACGGTGCGATTTTGGCCCTGACAGAAGAATTGAGGAAGACATGAGCACTCTTCAAATTCGTTTCGGTGGTGCCGAAGACCGAGCCGAGATCGTTGGGTCCATCCGGATGGCGGGAGCCGGAATCTTCGAGCATCTCCTCGATGGAGTGCTTCCCGGCGTCAAGGCAGAGGACTTGTTGCTTCTCGCCGTGAGCGATCTTTCGTCCCCGTATCATTTCGACAACGCGGTTCTTGTAGAGGAGAAGGGCGAAGTGTTGGGGTGCATGTTGGGATATCCTGCGGGCCAATACGAATTGCCGGCAATGTTGCGGACCATGATTCCGAAGAGCCGACTTGCTCCCCTGCAACATCTTATTGAGGGCCGTGTTGACGATTCCTTCTACATCAACACACTGGCCGTTCGCGAGGATTCGCATAGGCGGGGGATCGGGAGGGTCCTGTTGGAAACGGCGGCCGGAATTGCCGAAGAGGGTGGTTTCCAGATGCTGAGCTTGCATGTGTGGAAGGAAAATACCATAGCGGTGGATAACTATCGCTCTATCGGATTCGAGTTCGTTGACGAGGTTCCAATGCCGAAATCCGAACATCTGCTCTACGATGGTCCGATGATCCTGATGCGCGCACCGGTAAAGAACCTGTTATCCTAAAAACAACAGAGCCTCTGCGGAAAATTAATTTGAATTTTCTTTGTAAAGAGCCCCCAGGTAGATTCCGGCCTTCCGAACCTGGCGTCGGAACCATCCGGACCGTAGGCGTTCGAGCTTGCCGCTCGCGGCAAGGGTGTCCCGTCTTTCCTTGAGAAGCTGAAGAACCGCCTCGCATGTAGTGTATCCATTGAGATCGGGATCCCAGTATAGCGGATAGCGCAACAACGCCCCCGCCACAAGCTCGTCCAGAGTCAGTTTTCGGGTCCGCCGGAGGATCGGCAGCCGATCTTCGGTCAATCCCCATCCGGCGTAGAAAGGCCGACCGTGAACCACGACCGCTTTCCCACGCAGCAGGGCGTCGAAACCGGAAAGAGACGTCATGGTGTGCACGACGTCGCATGCCTCGATACAGCTCCCAATATCGAGATATTCCTCCACATGATCCGCCAACCGTTGCAGGTCGGCCAACGCGACTTTTCCCTTGCGGTTTCCCGAGGCGACGTCGGGATGGGGCTTAAAAACAATGTAAGCATCAGGACAAGTGCGCCGTGTTTCTTCCAAGAGGCCCATGTTGGTCCTGACGTTCTCGCAGCCGAGGCGGACCGAGGCATCGTCCTCTACCTGACCCGGCACCAGAACGACCGTTCGGTCCTCGCTGTCCCACTTCGGGGGCGTACGGGTTTCCAGATTGTATTTGGTGATCCCATGGGTAACGATAAAGTTCCGGACCTTGACCGCCCGTTTGATTTCCTCCGCCGTGAAAGCCGCGGTATTCAGGATGTGTTCGAGATCCGACTCCCGGCTCGGATCGAAATACATGCCCCGCTCGTCGAGCACCAGGGACAGGGGGGGGATAAAGTCCGAGCCCAGCCCAACCGAACGGAAGAAACCGTCCTCCATGCGGACGGGACGTGCGCCGGTCTCTGCCGCCAATTCCGCGACCTCCGCGGGAACGCCTCCTCCCCAGAAAATCAGGCGATCCGTTGGCCCCGGTGCCAGCTTGCGCGCGGCGGCCGCACCGCACGCGAAACGGACCTTGTCCGGAGAGACCGAAAGGAAAGGCCGGACGGCGACAGATTTCCAATGACGGAAACCTATGCATATGGTCCTTCCCTCGCCCTGTTTATCCATCGTCTCCTTTTGCAGACGAAGGAATTCGATGACGTCGAAAATCGTCCCCCGCTTGCGGGTCACCGGATCGAGATAGCGTGCGTAATGGAAATAGCCGGCGGCGAGCAACTCTTCGACCGAACGTTTACGTGTGCGCCGGGGACAGGCCTGACGGTCATCCGTTACCCCCCAACCGGCGTACCAGGGTATACCGAAACACGTCACCGGCTTACCTGCCAGCAAGGCTTCGAACCCCATGGTGGAACTGACCACGTAGACCCGGTCCATCCGCTTGATCAACGCCAGGGGGGTCATGGGCTCGCGGAGCAAGACAGTGTTCGCGTCCTCCGGCACGTGACACAGGTGCCCCGCCTTGCGCCCTGAACTCACTTCCGGATGCGTCTTGATGTAAATCACGGCCCCCGGATTCTCGTCCCGCGCGGCAGCCAACATCGCGGAGAAGGTATCCGCCCGCGCACCGCCGAGTTCAATGCTCAGATCCCCCGCCGTCTGGTCCACCACCAGGACGTGCTTGCGCTCCTCCGACGAAAACAGATGCGCGGGAGGCGGCGGTGCGTGATTGTACTTGCTTAGCCGGTGGGTGAGGATCAGGTCCCATGCCCGGCGCACCTGATCGCGAATGCCGTTCAGGAGATCGGCATCCGAATTGAGAAGGTTTTCGAGCTCCGACGGACAGGTGGAATCGTAATAGATCCCCTCCCGGTCGACGACCACCCCCAGCGGCGGATAACGGTCCCCGGTGCCGTGGGAGCGGAGGAAGGCGTCTTCGAGAAACCAGCAGGACCCGTTCCGCGTCTTGCAGTCTTCTCCGGCTCTCCGGCCACTCCGTTTTCGCCCCCAGCCGATAATCGGAACGCCCGAGACCCAAGGCCACGGAAAGGCGATCTCTCTTCCAAGGAGAAGAGACAAATGCCTTTTCTGTCTCCAAAGCCCGCGACTGGAACGTGGAACGAAGATTTTATGGCTTGGCACACCAATAGATCCTTAAAAAATCGGACAGCATGAGATGGTTGAGGTAGTCCTGGAT
>PIVK01000462.1 GCA_003354135.1 Rhodospirillales bacterium | reverse complement strand
CCCCCGCAACCAAATTTATAGACTCTACTGAAAAGTCGCTCTCCGTGAGCGGCTTTTTTGTTTGTGCGCCTAGGTTCAGGATGCCTGCGAGGTGACCGTGCAGGTCGATTTCCAAAGTCTTCGTGCCGTCAATTTCAGCCGGTGTAAGGACAATCCTGTCTACCAGAGTGCTGCTCAAGCTTCCACGTCTTCAACTGGGGCAGCGTCACGCCAAGCTCACGGGAAACAACACTCGGTTTCTCATTGCCCTCCAAAAGCCGCGAAACCGTCGCTACCTTGAATTCCGCCGTATATGTCCTGCGCTTGCTCATAATATCCCTCCAGATGGTCCATAAGTAATTTACCGCCTGGTCCGGGATTCCTGGGGAAGGTCACATGCCTGCTATTGATATGAAGCGCTATGAGGCCATTCGCGCGAAGGTGAAAACTGTGGGTCGCATCGTTGAGAAAGAGGAGCGGCAGCCCGAGAGCCGGAATCTGGATCAGTGGCGTGGTGGCAGTGTTCGTCTTACTGATGTCTTTGCCAAGGCTGCATCTGAGGAGAAAGATGACGGTAAAGAAGGACGCGAGTCATTTGGCGAGCAAAAAGTGAAAAAATCTGATCAAGAGCAGGATCAGGAAAAACGACGGCGGCAGGATCGTGATCATGATCCGGGGCGGTGATGGGTTTGGTGCCTCCG
>PIVK01000057.1 GCA_003354135.1 Rhodospirillales bacterium | reverse complement strand
TTATACCAAGGTGCGGTGATATGACCCATAGAGATCGCTTATACAGCCCGTCGGGTAGGAGGAAAGACGCAGGCGATGCGGCGCATCGTCAAGGCTTCCCGACGCCCTCCGACGGGCTGTATAAGCGATCTCTATGAGTCATTATCACCGCACCTTGGTATTATCCTTCCGCCATGCCCAAGCACGCCGAAAAACGCCGCCTGCCGTATGCACCGGAGCAGATGTTCGATCTGGTGGCCGATATCGAGCGGTACCCGGAGTTCCTGCCGTGGTGCAAGTCCCTGCAAATCCGGCGGCGTGACCGGGACGGCGCGTTGCTGACAGCCGACATGGCAATCGGTTTCAAAGCCTTCCGCGAGACCTTCACGTCAAGGGTGATCTTGGCGCGGCCCGGCCGCATCGACGTCGCCTACGAACGCGGTCCCTTCAAGTATCTGAAAAACCACTGGGTCTTTGCCTCCGACGGGGAGGGGCGGTGTATCGTCGAGTTCTCGGTCGACTTCCAATTCCGAAGCAAGCTCCTGGAATTCGCCATCGGCGCCGTATTCCACGAGGCCACCCATAAGATGATGCGTGCCTTCGAGGACCGGGCGAAGAGCCTTTACGGGTGAGCCCTCTCATGTCCGAAGTCAAAGATTTTGGACAAAATGACCCATTCCCCGATATTACGGTGCCGAATATTGAGGAGGTCCCACATCGTTGGACAGTTTGGCGGCCCGGTTAAGATGTATGGGACTGGCTGGTTCTCGGAGCCTGATAGATGTCTTCCAGGTTCACCCCCCCCGGTGGCGGCCTTCGTGCCGCAACGGGCGGGGGTTTTGCCGCGTCGACGGCCTGCGGGTTGAAGACTGGTTGGACGAATAGGTATACAAAAGGGGCAGGGGAGCCCCGTGACGGCCGCCAGAGGGCGGGGTGGACAGTGATCGAAGCAACAACGAGTCCGAGGTGAGCATGGCGGGATATTCCAAATGGGACGAACTGGTTCGGATTCACGACTACCGTTTGCTCTTGTTTGGCCAGATGATTTCCACCTTCGGGGAGTCCATTTACAACGTCGCCTTTTACTGGCTGGCCTACGAGATGACCGGGAGCGCCTGGATCGCCGGGGTCGTCGTGTTCTGCGCAAGCGTGCCCTACTTGATCTTCGGTCTGCTGGGCGGTGTATATGCCGACCGGTTGAACCGAAAGAGTTTGATGCTCGTCTCCGACTTGATCCGCGCAGTCGCCGTTGCCGTAGTGCCACTTCTTGCCATGCTGGACATCCTTGCGGTCTGGCATCTCGCGGCGGTCGCTTTTGTTCTGACAACGGCGCGCTGTTTCTTTCAGCCCGCACTCAATGCGTCTGTCGCCTTCGTCCTGAACAACGAATTACGCTCGGCTGGTGTGGCGCTGGTCGAGGGCGGGTTTCGTGGCGCGCGGCTTACCGGCCTCGCGTTTGGCGCGGTGCTGATCGAGATTTGGGGAGCGGATCAACTCTATACGGTTGCGATCCTGACCTTCCTTGTTTCGGTCGCGTTCGTGGTGCCGCTCCGGCAAATCGGCCAAATCGAACACGAGGAAACAGAAGAGAACATCCTCGACGCACTCGGAAACACCTTCCGTTTCCTCCGAGGGCATCTGGATCTTTTCTGGGGGATCGTTCTCTTCGGTGTCGGGCTCATGTTCGTCACTGGTCTCGAACGGATCGCACTCCCGCGCGTCGCGGACGAACAATGGGGCATCGGGGCATCGGGATTCGGCTGGGTTCTCGCGATGATTACTCTTGGCTATTTTTGCGCGTCGCTAGTGCTCGGGCGGATGACATTCAACTCTCCCAAGCTCTACATCTTCGGGGGGTGGGCGCTCTGGGGCGGCTTTTTTGCGGTGCTCGGCCTGACTGACAATATTGGCCTGGCGGTGTGCGTGGCGTTCCTCATCGGGATTTCCGAGGCGATCACGGACATTCCGCTGGTCGTGCTCATTCAGCAGCGTACGCCGGACAACCGCATGGGCAAGGTCTTTAGCATGTGGTCGACCATCGCCTTCATTGGCGATAGTTTGAGCGCGCTGATGATCGGGGCGCTGATAACGCATACGACGATGGTTGCGGTCTTCCTGATCTGCGGTGCCGGCACGTTCGCGCTGGCGATCTTCGGGCTGATCGTCAGCCGCACCGATCCTTTATGTTGCCGACGTTCCGGCTGAAGTGACGCATGAAAGCGAAGGGTTGCAACGATGAAGCTGTCTGCGGGCGGCGGCGGCCTGATCCGCTTTACGGACGAGACGCTTCTTCCTCGAGCATCTCCAGCAGGCGGCCGCGATGTCCGCATCCGAGAAGAGGAGCGCGTCTTCACAGGCAACTCCCTCGCTGACGGCCCCGTGCTTTTCGATCAGGCGGCTAGAATTTTCCGCTGCCGCCTCCAAGTTCGCTGCGTTCGGAAGAATCGTGTCGGTCAAATATCCTTTTGATTGCCTTGCCCCTTTGGTTTTTGTTATAACAAATGTTATACAAGTCGTCGTGTTCGCAGGAGACCGGCAATGACAACCTTGAAGCTTAAAGCCGTTGGAAATTCAACAGGAATCATCTTGCCGAAAGAGATTCTCGCAAAGCTCCATGTGGAGAAGGGCGATACTCTTTACGTTGTGGAAACGGCCAATGGGATTCAATTAACGCCTTATGATCCGGAGTTCGAGCTGCAGATGGAGGCCGCACGCAAAATCATGAAAAAGCGCCGTACCGTTTTGCGTGAATTGGCAAAGTGATGGCGTGGACTTGGGTCGACAAACGGGTCGTCCTGGCGCTTCATGATGAGCAGATCGCCGAGCACGGCGGCCAGGAAGGGCTAAGAGACGATGGGCTTCTTGAATCGGCGTTGATGAGGCCGATTAATCAGGCAAATCACGGCAATCCCAGCGCTGCTGTTCTGGCTGCTGCTTATGCCTACGGCCTTGCGAAAAACCATCCTTTTTTTGATGGCAACAAGAGAACAGCCTTAGTTGCCGCCGAACTGTTTCTAAACCTGAACGGCTACGAGTTGTTGGCAGATGACGCAGCTTGCCTGGGGACATTTCTGGCGCTTGCGGACGGGACATTATCGGAGAAGGAGCTATCGTCGTGGTTGGAGGAAAATGTTTCGCAACCATAACCGTGCTATGCCCGAAAATTGATATTATCGGGCGAATTTTTGGGTTGTACCCGACGATATTCAGTTCCTTGCGCTCTTCCGCGCTCAAGAACCCACCTCGAATCCAGCCTTGCCCTGCGGGCGGCGGCCTGATCCGCTTTACGGACGAGACGCCTCTTCCTCGATCATCTCCAGCAAGCGCATGGCCGCCTGCTGGCGGATCTGGGCGCGATCGCCCTTGAAGACTTGGCTTCCGTGACGGGTTGCGGTCTTGCCGACCAGCAGGGCCGAAACCGCCATATGGACAAGGCCGACAGGCTTTTCATCGGTTCCCCCCGTCGGCCCGGCAATGCCGGTTACCGCGGCAGCGATGTCCGCATCCGAGAAGCGGAGTGCGCCTTCGGCCATGGCACGGGCAACTTCCTCGCTGACGGCCCCGTGCTTTTCGATCCGGCGGACGGGAATGCTCAACATCTCGTTCTTGGCCAAGTTGGAGTAGGTCACAAAGCTTCGCTCGACCACCTCCGACGATCCCGGTACGGAGGTCAGCGCCGCCGTAATGAGGCCGCCCGTGCAGGACTCGGCCAGGGCCAGCCTCAGTCCACGCTCCCGGCAAGCCGTCAAGACGGCTTCGGCCCGGTCCTGGATCTCCTTCGAAAACATCAAAGCCCCCCCCAATAACCCGCCACGATGGACAGTATGATTGCACCATAGATCGCGGCCAATACATCGTCCAGCATCACGCCCAAGCCCCCCTTGACGTTTCGGTCCGCCCACGAAACCGGCCAGGGCTTCGTAATGTCAAACAGACGAAAGAGCGCAAATCCGACCAGATAGTGCAGCAAATCCGGCGCAACAGGGATCAGGACCAGCCATTGACCGACCACTTCATCGATGACCACCGGCCCCGGATCCTCCGCTCCGGACTGGCGGACGTAGACCTCGGAGGCCCAAACCCCGATACCGAAAACCAGTATCGACGCCAATGCCAATCCCTGCCACCCGAACGCTGTGTGAATCGCCCAGGCGAAGGGCAGTGCAGCCGCCGATCCCCACGTTCCCGGCGCCCTGGGCAACACCCCAGTCCCGAACCACGTTGCCAACAAAATGGCTGGATTCCAAATCCTTAATCCTTCCGGAAGTGTACGCATGCCCATTCTCATCCCTCTGGCCGCCCCACAAGGCTGGGAAGCTACCCCCGCGTGTATCTCACCGCCCACAATAGCCCTTCCGGCTGGCCGGCACACGGCCAATCCAAGACAGGGGGGTTAAAAGGCTTTGTGACGATCCATCTCAATTGCCGACCGGTCGGTACGGACATGGAAATCCGGCACATCATATGCGGTTTCCGGGCGATTCCATGCTTGCATGAGTCCCCCTTAATATATACGGTCAACGCCAAGGTCGGGGGAAATCCATATCTAGAGATTTGGACCCGTACTTTGAACTAGGAATAGGGGCCTGCGGGAAATTTGGGCCCCCGATCCAAGTTCAAGGGAACAACGGACCGTGAGGATAAGGGGATCGTAATGGCCGACCGGTACGATCGGGAAAGCCGGCTGGATCGCATAAAGCAGAGGATTCGCACCTATTTCCCTGAGCGGCAACTCATGTTGCGGGCCGAAGGACGCGTGCGTTACCTCCGGCTGCCGGGGTCGGTACAGATGGTCATGATGGCTATGCTCGTCACAGTCGGCGGCTGGGCCACCTTCACGTCTTTCAACTATGCCCTGCACGATCAGATTCTCTCCTCCAAGGAAAACCAGATATCAGAAACCCGCCGGGCCTACCGAAGCCTGCTGGAAGAAGTGACGGCCTACCAGAGCAAATTCAATGCGGTGACGTTGGATCTCGAATCCAACCACGGGCTTATGCTGGGCTTGGTGGAGCAGAACGCCGCCTTGCAGCAGAACCTGCGCACCGTTGAGGGGGAACTCCAGGTCACCGAACGGGATCGGCGCAAGATCGTTACGACCCGCGAACACCTGAAATCGAACCTTGTCGATCTGAGGACGCGGCTACGCAGCCTGGCAACCAAGAATTTCACTCTGCAGGAAGATCTGACTTCTAGCGAAGAGGACCTGGAGATTGCGCTCAATGAACGCGACTTGGCCCGTGACGAAGGCCTGCGCCTTGAGGAGCACCGAAATCGCCTGGAGGACCGTTTGACCAAACTCCAGGAAATGGAGCAGGAATCGGTTCAGCAACTCACAGAGCGCACCATGACCTACATCGAGACCATGGAGCGCGTGGTCAAGGTCTCCGGCCTCAACGTCCAGAAGGTTCTGGCAGCCAATCAAGGGATCTCCATTGGCCAAGGAGGCCCCTTTATCGAAGCCAAGGTGGAGAGGGACGATCTGCCGGCAGCCGAACTCAAGGGTAACCTGATCTCCCTCGAACAGCGCCTGCATCGGACTTCCGTATTGCAGTCGGTCATGCGGAAACTGCCGCTCGCGGCACCGATGGACACCTATTACATTACTTCGGCGTACGGCAAGCGGCGCGACCCGGTGAACAAGCGCTGGGCCATGCACTACGGCTTGGATCTCGGGGGGCCGTACAAGTCTCAGGTCTTCGCGACAGCACCGGGCACCGTCAGGTTCGCGGGCTGGAAAAACAAGTACGGCAAGGTGGTCGAGATCGATCACGGAGCCGGTATCTCCACCCGGTTTGGCCACCTCAACGAGTTCTTCGTCAAGAAGGGACAGAAGGTGGAATTCCATGATAAGATCGGGCTTCTGGGCAATACGGGGCGCAGCACGGGTGCTCACCTTCACTATGAGGTGGCTTTCCACAAAAAGACGCTTAACCCCCTAAAATTCATCAAGGCGGGACGCCATGTTTTCCAAGAATAGCAAGAATCAGGTGCGGAGCAACGGTGGCTCTCCGTCGCGTGCTGCGGTACCGTCTATCATCAGCCCCGACCTCCGGATGATCGGCGACATCAACAGTGACGGTGAGATTCAGGTCGACGGCACCATCGATGGGGATGTCCGCACCCACACCCTGCTGGTGGGCGAAACGGCCTACATCAAGGGGGAAATCGTCGCCGACAACGTCCGGGTCCACGGCAACATCAACGGGCAGATCAAGGCCAAATCCGTCAGCCTGGCTTCGACGGCGCAAGTCATTGGCGATATCCTTCATGAGAATCTTTCCATCGAAAAGGGCGCCTATCTGGAAGGCCACTGCCGCCGCTTGACAGAAAGCCTGGACGAGGAATTAAACAAGGTGAACCTGCTTGTGACCGATGGTACCGCTGGGTCGCTGCCGCCGCCGGCCACCAAGAGTGAGCCCAAGAAAGCGGCGGGATAGGGCGAGCGGATATTCCACAAGGCCCGCGTTCCCCCGGCCTTGTGCGTTGGTCTTACGGAAAATGACTGAGAAAACTGTCGAGTGCCACCCTCGAAACGGGCTCTTCGAGACCCGGAGGGTGTCCAACCCCCGGCACAAGCACCGTATGGATATTGGGCAGTTCGCGTCCCATGCGCAGAAAAGTCTCTTCGGAAAGAAGGTCGCTCAATTCGCCACGCAGAGCCAACACGGGCCGGTCACCAAGTGCCCTGAACAAAGGCCAGAGATCCTGGGTTCCCTCGTTATGCGCCACCAATAGCGGTTTGACGATATCCGGATCCCAGTCGACGCGAAATGACCCGTCTCCGGCCCGCCGGTAGGTTCTGTCGGCGATGGACTGCCATTCGGTTTCATTGGCCGCAGGAAGATTTGGAAAGTATTTCTTCAGATAGAGCGCGACTTCGGCCAAGCTAGCAAAGGTCCTTGGCGTCCGCAGATAGTCGATGATCGGCTTGAGCCCGCCGGAAGACAACTCTGGTCCGATGTCATTGAGCACCGCGCCGGCAAGAGCCGTCGGGTGGCTCACGGCCAAAGCCATCGCCATCAGCCCCCCCAGGGAGGTCCCGACGACCACGATCCGGTGCAGCCCCGCCGCAGCCAGCAGGTGATGGAGATCCATGACGTAAGTGGACGGATTGTAGTTGCGCCAATCCGGATCATACTCTGACAGACCACGCCCACGGTAATCCGGGCAAATCACGCGGCGGCCCGGGGAGAACCGGCTGGCGAGGCGGTGATAATCCTTGGAATTCCGTGTCAGCCCGCCCAGGCACACGATCGGAACGGCGCGGGCTCCGGGATCACCGTAATCGCGGTAATAGAGAGACAACCCGTCTTGAGAGGTAAAGCGCCGCTCGCGATAGCCGCCACATCCCATTTTCAGAGTCTCAATAGCGGCAACAGCCCCGAGATATCCTTGATTTCTGCTATCGGCCTGCCCGGCAAACGTTCCGCTGTCCGGCCGAACCGGTTGACCCACACCACCTGGAGCCCGAAATGTGCTGCGCCGGCTACATCCCAGGCATTGGACGACAGGAAACAGATCGCTCCTGCCTCCACATCCAGATCGTCGACGGCAAGCTGGTAAGTCCTGGGATCGGTCTTGTAGACCTCTACCTCATCGACGGACAGCACCAGGTCCAATTCATGGCACAGGTTGGCCGCGGTCACCGCGGAAGACAACATTCCCGAAGAACCGTTGGACAGAATAGCCGTCTTGAGCCCCGCGGCCTTCAGGAGTCCCAAGACCTCCTTGGCCTCAGGATAGGCGTCAAGCTGTAAATAAAGGTTCATCAGGCGTCCACGCAACGTTTCGTCCTCCAGCCCCAAGGCTTCCATGGCGTAGTCCAGACCGTCGCCCGTTACGCCCCAGAAATCCTTCCACGGAGCCCCCATCAAACTGCGTAGCCAAGTGTATTCCAATTGCTTTGTCCGCCACAGCTCCCCCAGCGGCCCTGCCTTGTCTCCCAGGACATCGCGCGCGCGCTCCGCTGCCGCCATGACGTCGAACAACGTGCCGTAGGCATCGAAAACGCAAGCCTTGATTCCTGAAAGCGAAGCGGTCATTGGCCGGACTCTTTCTTGCGTTGCCCCCCCAAGCGATGGCGGTAGACGGTCAGGTTCCCAAGCACCCGCTGAACGTAGTCGCGGGTTTCCGAGAAGGGAATCATTTCCACCCAGTCCACGATCTCGATGTCGTCGTCCCTGGGATCTCCGTTGGCCCGGACCCACGCCCGGGCGCGGGACGGCCCGGCATTGTAGGCCGCAACCGCCAGAACATAGGATCCGCCGAATTCCTCCAGCATCTCAGCCAAATAGGCCTGCCCCAAGGTCAGATTGTAGGCTGGATTCTCGGTCAGGCGCTTCTTCGAGTACCTGAGTCCCAGTTTCTTGGAGACCTTATAGGCGGTGCGCGGCATCAACTGCATCAATCCCCGGGCTCCGGCACGGCTTTTGGCCTTGGGATCGAACAAGCTCTCTTGACGAATAACGGAAAGGACCAAGGGCTCCTCGACCCGGCCCGGCACCTTCCGCGTGTTGAGACGGGGAAGTGCCGGGATCGGATAACCGGCCTCTGCATAGATGCGTCCGTCGAGACCAGCCCGCTTGGCGGTATCGATGGCGAAGTCGACGCGACTCAAACGCCGTGCCAGCTTTGCGGTCAGCACCTTCCAGCCCGAACCTTCACCGTGCGCCGCCAGTTCGCGGATGAAAGGCTTGAGCCGCTTGCCCTGTCCGAGTTCGGCCAGCATGCGGACGGCACGCACGAGTTCGTCCTTGACGAACCTGCGCGCCTCGGCTTCGCTCGGTGTAGGCTCGGGCGGCAACTCGGGCCGCCGGGCCGGTTCCAGGCTTCTGATGGCCAGCTGTCCGTAATAGGTGGTGGGATGGTGAGCCGCCGTACGGTACCAAAGAGAGGCCCAGTCGTTGTCCCCCATGGTCTCTGCGGCACGGCCTGCCCAATAGGCTCCACGTGCCCGGCTGATGGGAAACCGCACTGCCTGGAACATCTTCTGGAAGTGCTGCAAAGCCTCGGTCGGTTCGTTGAGAAACCGCAGCTTAATCCACCCGGACAACCATTCGGCCTCGGCATAGTCGGCACCGCCGGGCTCCAGCCCATGGGCCGCAACCATGCGGTAGGACTCGGACACGAGCCCATTGGATAAGGCGCGCCGCGCCAGAATGGAACGCTCTTTCCACCAGATCCTGGGTTTGACCACCAAGCCCTTCCAGGAAAGCAGGAGTTCGGTCGCGCTCTCCGTCTTCCCCTTGCGACGGCGCCACCGGATGCGTTCATAAACCAGACCAGGGTCGTTCCGGGCTTCTTTCGGAACCCGGGCGATGGCCGCATCCACGTTTCCGCGGCGGTGACGCAACATCCAGCGGGCTTCGGCAAGCAAACGCTCGGTCCCCTTGACCTTCCACAGCATGCGCCGCGACGGTCCGTAGCGCCCCTCCCACAGCAGACGGTCGAGGCGGCGGGAATTGTCACCCTTGGTCAGCTTCTTCCAGTGGCGGCGATAGAAGTTCTTCTCCTGGCGCTTGCCGAAGTTGCCGCTGACCCAGGAATCGCGGAGCACGGTACGCGCATGCGCGCGCTCGTCCGCCTTGGCGAGGGCCTCTCCGAGGCGCACTTTGCCGTCCAGGCTGACGGGCTCATGGTGCGCGAACCAATCGAATACGACCGCCGGATCGGTATCGAGGGTCATGGACTCTTCGGCCCGGCGCTTGAGCAGGTCCTGCTTCGGCCAGTCGGGATTGGCGTCGATGAAGGCCGCCACGTCCTCAAAGGTCGCCTTGGGCTCCGCCCGGGTATAGCGGAACCATTTCAGGATTTTGCGTGCCAGGGGATCTTTGACCCGGGAAGCATGGCGCCGAACGCGGCGCCAGTCACCTTTGTCTACGGCTTCGAAGGCCGCCTTGGCCGCCTTGGTATCGGCCTTGCCCAGAAGATCGGCCCGCACCTCGCCGCCCGGAATGGCGAGCGCAGCCAAGACAATAACGGGGAGAATGCCCCTCCATCCAGGTTTCCGTCCCTTAAACATGCAGCGATTCTATGCTCCGGAGTGTTTAAAAACAATAAGCCCCGCTTGCCCGCACACCGCCTTGGCGTTATGGTCCCGGGAAAGGCAGGAAACACGGCCATGTTCAAGGGATCCATCACAGCACTGATCACGCCGTTCAAGGATGACGGAACCTTGGACGAGAAGGCCTATCAGGATCTGATCGAGTGGCAGATCCAGGAAGGCACCAACGCCCTGGTGCCCTGCGGCACCACCGGCGAATCTCCGACCCTGAACCACGAGGAACATCACCGGGTGGTCGAGCTCTGCATCGAATCGGCCGCGGGACGCGTGCCGGTCATTGCCGGCACCGGCTCCAATTCCACGGACGAAGCCATCGACCTCACCCATCACGCCAAGGCGGCGGGAGCCGACGCCGCGCTGGTGGCGACGCCGTACTACAACAAGCCGACTCAGGAAGGCCTCTACCGTCATTACATGGCCATCGCCGAGGCCTGCGACATACCGGTCATCATCTACAATGTCCCGGGACGCAGCGTTGTCGACATGACCGTCGAAACTATGGCGCGCCTCGCCGAACACCCCCGCATCGTCGGTGTCAAGGACGCGACATCGGACCTCAACCGCCCGATCCTGACCCACAATGCCTGCGGCGACGACTTTTTCCAACTTTCCGGAGAGGACGGTACCGCGATCCCGTTCATGGCCGCGGGAGGCGTCGGTTGCATCTCCGTAACCGCCAACCTCGCGCCGCGCATGTGTGCCGACATGCAGCGCGCCTGGCGGGAAGGCGACCTGGAGACCGCCATGAACCTTCAGTTCACGCTCTCGCCCGTCCACACGGCCATGTTCTGCGAGTCCAACCCGGGCCCGGTCAAGTACGCCGCCAGCCTTCTCGGCAAGTGCAAGTCTGCGGTACGGGCCCCGCTGTGCGATATCTCGGATGCCAGCAAGAGAAAGGTGGAGGACGCGCTCAAGGGCGCCGGGCTCCTCGCCTGATCCGTCATGACGGGCAAAAACAAAGGTACGGGAAAGAAGGGGTTCTCCGGAAATATCGCTGCCCAGAACCGCAAGGCCCGCCACGACTACCACATCGAGGAGACCTTCGAGGCCGGCATCATCCTGAGGGGCACCGAGGTTAAGTCCCTGCGCCTCGGCCGGGGGTCCATTGGCGAAGCCTACGCCGCCGAGAAATCGGGCGAGCTGTGGCTGATCAACGCCCATATTCCCGAGTACGAGGCGGCGGGAAACCACCTCCAGCACGCGCCGAAGCGCGACCGCAAGCTGCTCCTGCACAAGCGGGAGTCAGCCAGGCTCTTGGCCGCCACGCAGCGCCAGGGGATGACCATCGTGGCGCTGAAGGTTTACTTCAACGCGCGCGGAATCGCCAAGGTGGAATTGGGCCTAGCCCGCGGCAAGCACACCTACGACAAACGTACCACAGTCAAGGACCGGGACTGGAAACGCGACCAGGCGCGGATCATGCGCGCCAGAGGATAGAAAGGGGAGGGGCGTTCGGCCTCAGTCCCAATCCACATCCAAGACCTCGGTCACGGAAACGTCAGAAATATCGTTTAATTTCATGTTATTAGGATCATTCTTGTCGACCAGGTCGGACACCCGCGAGAAGGTGGACGGCACCAGAATTTCGCTGCCGTCCGCGCCCCGCCGCCGCACGCCGTAACGAACCGCCTGGCGTTCCTTCGAGGTCATTTGGCCCAGCATGTTCTTAGTGATCCAGGTGGTGCCCCC
>PIVK01000461.1 GCA_003354135.1 Rhodospirillales bacterium | reverse complement strand
GCTTCTCGTCCTCTTCTGAGGACGAATGGTCAAATCGGACTCTCTTTTGTTTCTGTCCGCTGTTGAGCATTTGCTGCCTGTGTTTGGCACGGTGGTTCCTGCTTCCACGGCGTGGGGCACTCTGCTTGTCGTGCTCCAGCTTCTTGGCTCGCGGCGTGGGGGGCGAGGGGTCAAAGATCACTTTGGGCTTGGTCTTCCCGGTGGCAGTACGAGTAACTCGGTCACTCGCACGAGTGGTCACCGCGTGAACATAGCCCTCGTCCTCTTCCGTGCCGGAGTCCCAGCGGTCATTTACATCGCTTAGGTCACTACCTAGTAGAGGATCCCATGGGTGTAATCCTTCAACCTCGGGGGCCTCCTCTTCAGGAACTTGGCGTGGCACAAAAGTATGCGCCAGGGCATTCAATGCAGAATTGATGGGCACCAACAGTTCCTGTTCCTCTGGGGGTAGGAATGCTTCGTCTAGACTAGCGGTAGCTCTGTCTTCTCCATCGGGGACATAGTCGGGAAGATCGCTTTCATATCCCTCATCCCTGTTCAAGTCGGCTACGTTGTCGACGTCATCACACTCCTCCAGCCGCTGTTCAGCATCTAACCGGAAGCGGGGTAGTTCCAGGTCCAGGGAATCGTTGGGGCATGGAGTGATGTACCAGAACTTACAGTCCTGTGTGGCTCGGATCAT
>PIVK01000460.1 GCA_003354135.1 Rhodospirillales bacterium | reverse complement strand
GCCATCTCAGCTGCTACGGCAGATCAAGCTACATATTCTGATACTGCGCAATATGCTGAACTAGCCAATGCTGCAATCTCAGCTGCTACGGCAGATCAAGCTGCATATTCTGATACTGCTCAATATGCTGAATTAGCCAATGCTGCCATCTCAGCTGCTACGGCAGATCAGGCAATACATTCTGATACTGCACAATACGCTGAATTAGCAAATGCTGCAATTTCAGCTGTTACGGCTGATCAAGCTGCATATTCTGATACTGCGCAATATGCTGAACTAGCCAATGCTGCCATCTCAGCTGCTACGGCTGATCAAGCTACATATTCTGATACTGCGCAATATGCTGAATTAGCCAATGCTGCAATCTCAGCTGTTACTGCCGATCAGGCAATCAATGCTGATACTGCACAATATGCTGAATTAGCCAATGCCGCCATCTCAGCTGCTACGGCAGATCAAGCAAGCTATTCCGATACCGCTCAATATGCTGAATTAGCAAATGTTGCAATTTCAGCTGCTACAGCAGATCAGGCAATACATTCTGATACCGCTCAATATGCTGAACTAGCCAATGCTGCCATCTCAGCTGCTACGGCAGATCAAGCTACATATTCTGATACTGCGCAATATGCTGAACTAGCCAATGCTGCAATCTCAGCTGCTACGGCAGATCAAGCTGCATAT
>PIVK01000459.1 GCA_003354135.1 Rhodospirillales bacterium | reverse complement strand
AACAATAGGGTTCTTCTACTATCCATAAGGAACAATTCTGCAAGGTATGTAGTTGATCGGAGCAATTCCCTTGATGCTAGAGCGTTCACAATGTGAAAATTGGCCAAAAAAGTCATTTTTCCCCCAAAATGGTTCAAAAAATTTGAGCAGCACTCCACCAAACAATAGGGTTCTTCTACTATCCATAAAGAACAATTCTGCAAGGTATATAGTTGATCGGGGCAATCCCCTTGATGCTAGATCGTTCACAATGTGAAAATTGCCCAAAAAACAGTCATTTTCCCCAAAATATGGTACAAAAAATTTGAGCAGCACTCCGCCAAACAATAGGGTTCTTCTACTATCCATAAAGAACAATCCTGCAAAGTCTGAAGTCGATCCGTTCAATACCCTTGATGCTAGAGTGTTCACAAGGTGGATTTGACGCCGCCGACGCCGCCGACGCCAACGTCATACTATAGACTCGCCAAAGCTTCGTAGGCGAGCCAAAAAATGGGATTTGTTACATGTTACACTTCTACATGCCCATACCATCAAGACCATTTCTGCACATTGTGTAAAGGTACAGTAAACCCGTAATGGACAGCTACATACAACAACGCACCGTTAAACAAATTGAATTTACCCAGCATTATTTATTGATGTTAAGTGGAAAGGAAATCAACCTTTACAAAGAATTTGGCAAAATAT
>PIVK01000114.1 GCA_003354135.1 Rhodospirillales bacterium | reverse complement strand
CGGCTGTCATGTGAGCGGCCACGTCGGGAGGGCTTCTCCCGCAGGCGCTCCTGACGCTCCCAATCCGTCCGAGCCTCCCTCTGCTGCCTAGACGATCTGGTTTCACGCCCCTCTTGGTGGCGGTCTCTGTCGTCCCGACCTGAGTCTCGGCGTCCTCGCCGATCAGGGTGGGGTCGGGCGGCTTGCTCGCCTGCTGGTGGGGAGTCGCTCTTCTGACTCCGGACATGCGGGCGTTTTCCTCGTTCTCTGTCCTGAGTATCCCTTTCAGACATCACCTGCTTGAAGGTTTTTATTTCCTGCTGCTCTCCTTGTTTGCCCTGGAAGGAGACGTTTACGTTCGCCTTTGTCCGGGCGTCCTCGCTGCTGGAGGTGGGGGCCTGGTCACTGGCCTTCCTCGCCTTCCTGCGCTCAATCTCCCCACGGAGATCCTCTCTCCCCTCGGGCTGTGGAGGTCTGGGTGGTTCGGGAGCCCTGCTGGCTGTGATTTGCATGGGCTCTTCACCTGCATAGATCACAGGGATCCCGGTAACATGGGCTGCAGCCGCCACTGCCTCCGCAACGGGTCCAGAGGCCAGGGACGGGACACTCTCCTCACTCACCTGGCTTGCCATCATCCGTTCCTCAGTGGCTGTAAAGGGGCCCCTGAGGGTTGTTTTAAAGACAGTGGGAGCGGCTGGTTCCGTCTCCCATTCCTCCATGTCAGTCGTCTCCGAACTCCCTCTAGTTATGGGGACATAGGGGGCCTCCAGTTCAGCCTCCTCCTCGGTCACTGCCCGCGACACTTTCTCCATAGCGTCCGGTCCCAACGTCTTCTCTACCATCCCCAGCACCAGGTGTTTTCCCTTCAGGACGGAAGCTCGTCTCCTCTTGGAAGATGTTGTGGTCTTTCCTGTAGGGGCGGACATCACAGCTGACTGGCTGGCTTGCCTGGCTCTGGTCATCGCTGGTGATGCTCCAGACGGCTTACGTCCCCTCGTGCTGGGTGGTCCCACCAGTGGTTTGTCCAGTGGTGTGGCAGCGGGTGGTCTCAACTCTGCTGCCATGGCTAGCAGTTTCTCGGCCATCTGCATGCGTTGTACATTCACAGTGGCTGGCATGGTGACTAGGGCGGCATGGCGAAGCTGTTCATCGCCTTCCATGCTGTCTGGCCCCGGTCCCCCTAGGTCCGGCTGGAAGGCGATGGACACACCACCGACACCAGCTGGCGTCGGGGGGCCCAAGCTACCCTCCTGTCGGACCACTGAGGTACTGGGGGCTCCCCACAGCGGTTCCTCTCTTACACTGAGAGCTGGCCTCTTGGTGGGTGGTCCACTGTCATCATCATCACTGTCGGTGATGAGGTCGATCACCTCGGTGGGTCCTGATCGCACCACGGAGGCGAGGTCCTTCACATCAGGTTTGATGTCATCGTTCTCCGCGGTGTCCATAGGCTGAACCACTATCATCTGGGAGGTAGGTGGTGCTGTTCTGCGGCGCCTCATCGGGGTCGCAGCTGCTATGCAGGGCATCGCCGTAGTAGGATCGGCATGATGTCTTTCCATTTCGGCCACCACGTTGGCAAACGGGTAGTTGATGGTTTGGTTCCAGTCAGCCACCGACAGGTAAGCACACACTCCATCCTGCGAGTTGATCGTAGGGGCACTTGTGTTATTGTCATATGGTTCCCTTGCTATGACATCTAATCCTGTGGGCGGTCCATAGGACTGGAGCAACTGGCCTTTTGCAGACTTTCTGACATTCTTAGTAACCACACACGGCCAGAGTAGGATGCCTCTCCACTCCGTACTCCCTAGTTTCTTCAGTCGCTCTTTCTGGGCGGCGATCACCTCCGGGGTCAGTTTCGTGTGTCTTCGGTTCACGTGCTCGGCCTGCACGTACTCCGCGGCCCGTCCATCCAGCTTAGTGTTGAAACGACACTGCACCTGCAGTGTGTTCAGCGGGCACAGAGCGATGCGGGCGTAGTCGTTGTGCGAAGCACTCCAGTGCCGTCCCAGGCCAAACCAGAGGCAGCCGAACAGTTTCCACCTTGAAGCACACAGCTCCTGCGAGCAGTACATCCGGTGGTCCGGGGGTGCGAACTGCGTAAGGTCATACCCCTCACCCTCCTCTGTGCGGTACTTGGGTAGAGTCACACGTCCGACTAACAGAGCATCTGGTACCAGCACTCCGGCTGGCAGGTGGAAGAAGCTCGGCACACAGCCGACCAAGTGACTAGCCGGCATTACGTACGTCGGTTGGGTGACTAGGTTACTTATGAGTTCGTCCAGCACCTCTGCTCGGGGCAACGTTCCTAGTTTGACTCCTAGAATAGTGGGGACGTGGCAAGTGGTGTTACCTTCCTCCTCGCTCTCGAGGTCCATCTCCCCTGCGGGGACTTCTGTCTTCCCCACAATCACTTCGGTGACGATTCCAGTAGCTAGGTAAAACTTACCTGGCGCGACCTTGCTCCGTCGCAAGTCGTGCCACAGTGACGCTATAAATAGCAGCCACTCCGTCTCCTGCAACTCATCCTTCAGCTCACCTCTCGACCACCTGTCGTATAGAAGCCGTCCCTCTACGAAAAGCGCTCGTAGTTTCCGGTCAATGGCACACTCCGGAAAATTCCTTACGAAATCCAGGGGGAACACAAGGTCTCCTGTGGTGTTGACTTCATCGTCGTACACCTCCTGGCTCCGATATGCCTGACTCAGGCCCACATAGGCCAAGGGGCTCCTGTACCGATGCACTTCCTGCTGGAGCGGCACTATGCAGGGGTCCACACAGAATACGTCCGTCCCCCAGAACCTCTCGAGGGGTGGCCGGTCCTGGACGGAGAAGAGCCGTTTGGCTCCACCTCCCCAGGCCAGCGCATCCTC
>PIVK01000458.1 GCA_003354135.1 Rhodospirillales bacterium | reverse complement strand
TATATATATATATACACGCGTTAACACGCGATATGTAGTGAGAGAGATAACATCCACTTTGTTGATTTGTTACGACTCCCTTTCTTAGTTGACTTCTCGGTCTGTGTTTTCTTACTAGATTTCTTGACCTTCGGGTTTCTCCCTCTTCGATGTCTTTTGCGCGGTAACATTTCGCCACTCTCTTCATTCAACCTCTTCACACTAACCCTTACTCGTACAAACGACATGTTAAAACTTCTCTCTCAGCTGAAGTGTTCCTCTCAACGTGCTACAAGCGACTGATGGGGTTTGTAGATTATCATCCAATATATATACTTTAACACTCGTGATATAGTGAGATATAACACCCACAAAATACGGTATTGTAAATATATTTTGAGCCTTTACTACTCTGAGTATCGAGAGTGATTTATCTCTGACATTACTGCTCTCACAAAGATCGCAAATTATATACAAATCCTTTTTAACTCGTTTATCGTAATCAATTTCCATTAGAGCGCATTCCCACTGTCCTTCCAATTTGATTGGATTCGCTAATTCTACAGTGAATTCCCATGCTTTATTATTAGGATGTCTTCTAAGAGAGTCTTTTGAGGAGAAAAAGATAAACATCTTAACGGCTTCGAATATTTTCTCTAAATGAAGCGTTGTTTATATACAACCTTATTTTATATCCCCCACTTCTGATTCATC
>PIVK01000113.1 GCA_003354135.1 Rhodospirillales bacterium | reverse complement strand
ATTACGTCGGTACCCACGTACCTTGCATGAGCTTGGCGAAGTTCTCCGGCCACGTGAGCCGAAAATTCAACTGTATCTGAGGGTACGTGCACTCACATGACGTAGTTGGCTAGAGTCTGTAGGGAGTGGATTGTCAAGACGTTGCCAGACTGGGGGTCGATCACTGCGATGTCAGCGAATGAGTTAAAACCGCAAGCGGCAAATAGAGCACAGGAAATAGGCCCTGATGCGCACTCGCCCGTCCCTTCGGGAACGGGGGAGGGAGGTGCACTGGCCGCCCAATAAGGCCCCCAGACGGGGGGGGGCGCGAATAGGGTGGCAAGTGTACCCCTCTCGGACAAGCAACCCGAAACTCCCAATAAAAAATCACCCATATAGCCAAGCGCCGAAGCACAAGGCCGCCCCGGCTCCTCCCGCAGTGGGCATCACCGAGGCCACGGTTTCCCATGGTGCTGGATCTCATCTTAAGCCTCTCCTTGCACTGAGGAGGGCCGTGGCCGTCAGCTCTCTGAACCTTCGTCTCTTCTCTTACCAGTCGCCGGGGTGAGTTGGGGGGGGTGCACTATCCCGATTCCCCGCACCTCGGCGACCTGGCGTGGCTGCTGGCGGGACCTATGGATTGTCCCTCAGCTGGCTTTAGCGCAGAAGACGGAAGGCGCAAGCGCAGCCATCCCGCCTCCGCTGGCCACCTCGCAAAGAAGTCACGCTTGGCTGCGTCAAATCCCTATAGCAGCGCTTGTGACCACCCGTCGACTCTTAGACGGTGCACCCGAAGGTCTCCCTTGGGGTGCGGTACACTGCTCCTTACGGGACATAGTCGCAATTTGACCATCTTGCGCCGTGAATGTCGGGCTTGGTCCGATCACCTGAGGAGGATCCGAGACGGTGCAAGCGCAACCGTTGCCTCATCACCCCCCCCGCCGGGTACAAGCGCACCGTACGACGGCCGAGGTTTGATCATTAGTGCAAGCGCACCGTGAGAGAGTCAAACCCCGGGCTTGGTGGTGGGGACCGTTCTGCATGCCCGACTGGCACTTGCTCGTGTGATCACCCCCCGTGCAATGCCCGCTAGCATACACGAGGGCACACGAACCCACGACTGCTTTAGCGTTCGGCGCCCCGCGGGGGGGGGGGTGCCCAGCACATCCTTCACCCGCTTGCGCCCAACTCCTTCACCGAGCCGCGCGCCGATCACCTTGGCCTCGCCTTGCGCTCCCGTGTGCTCAGCACCTTGACCTGATCTCGCTCGCCCAACACGCTCACCGCCCCGCGCGCCGATCACCTTGGCCTCGCCTTGCGCTCCCGTGTGCTCAGCACCTTGACCTGATCCCGCTCGCCCACCACCTTCACCGTCCCGTGCGCCGATCACCTTGGCCTCGCTCCGTGCTCCCGTGTGCTCAGCACCTTGACCTTATCCCGCTCGCCCAGCCCCTCCATCGTCCCGCGCGCCGATCACCTTGGCCTCGCCCTGCACTCCCGCGTGCCCAACACCTCGACCATGTCCCGCGCGCTGTCCACTTTCACCGTCCAACGCCCCGCTCCTCCACGGCGCCACCACTAGGACCGCCGCCGCTTGTGGGTGCGAAACCCTCCGCCGCTGCCGCTACTTCCGCCGCCCTTGTTCCCGCTGGCACCGCCACCATTTAAGGTCATCTCGAATGTGACCGAACGCTGAGATGTCAGCTGTTTTTTTAGCTTGCGCTTCTGCTTAACCGTTCCTGCGGAGAGGCGACCACGCTTGGAGATTTTTTTCTGGAAGCCCATGCCTTGGCGTTCCTTGCCCTCGGCAAGGCGCTTGCTCCGTGCCTCGGCGCGTGCCGCGTATGGCTGCTGCTCGCGTCTCTTCTTGGCCGGCTTGTTATTCTTCGCCGCCGCTGTGCCGAGCGTGGCCTTGAGCTTTGCAGACATGTTTCCTGCTAGAGCTCCAACGCCTCGTACAGACTTGGCCTCGGTGATGTTTTCCATGAACTCGGAGACCACCTCCGCCGCTGCGGCTGCCAGAGGGGAAACACTGGGATCGCGTGGCGCTACTGCCGCGCGGGCTTCTTCCGCCACCGCCTCGGCGGTGGCGGCCTTGAGCTGCGCGGCGGCCTTTTTTGAAGCCTTGGTGGTACGGCGACCGATGCCGATCGGCTCCATCGGGAACGCGATCCTGTACTCCAGGCCGGGGTAAGGATCACAGGTCCTTAAGGAAACGTTGAGTTGACCGAACTGCACAACGTCACCGTCGGAAAGTGCGATCTTAGACACGGACCCGCCTCTGGGGCCCTCAGAGGAGGCTTCGGGAAAGAGCAAGAAATGCCTTCCCAGACGAGTAATGCGGATACCATGCGCGCCCAGGCAAACGATCATGATACCCGATAGTTTGCACTCGAGCCTCGCATGATGGCGGCTAATTACATGCATGCAGTCATTGCCACCGCGCTCACGGTCCACGATTGTGATGGCGTGAACCGAAGGGTCCTCCGACTTCGGGGGGTTGCGTCCGAGGTTGAAGACGTCGCCATTCTTGTAGTGGATAGAAAAGGAGACGCCGTTGCCGTTAGATATCGCATTGATGATGGGAGCGGACGGGATCGTAGGTGGCTGCTGGGTGAGTTGCAGGTCCTCGTCCTCGTCCTCGTCCCCGCCGCGCAATTCATCGCCGGAGATTGTTGGCTGGGTGAGATCATTTTCATAATCACCCAATTCTTCACCGTTTTGACCACCGAGAGGAGATTCGTGATCGTCATTTCCCCCTTGATTTGTTTCGTCTTGAATTGTAACGTTTCTGCCCTTTTTCGTTGCTGCGTTCGATGAAAGGTCAAGCAGTTTTTTCACATAAATACCGCTTTGCGATTGGTCTAAAAAGACCTCAGCACAAGGCTG
>PIVK01000457.1 GCA_003354135.1 Rhodospirillales bacterium | reverse complement strand
ACAATTTGTATCATATCAAACCGAGACAAAATGGAATGTTTTGGAGACTCAATATTCATCACCATAATTTCTACAAAGAGTGAAGTTTATCAAAGGCCAATAAATAAACAAACTAACCTGTTTTTGGTGCTATTTTCCTTTTTGCTGGAGTCTTCTTCACAATCTTCACAATCTTCTGTTGAGGCCTCTTCTTTTTGTCATCATCAGAGTCTGGCTTGCTCCTGAGACTTCTTTCCTGCCTTCTTGTATCCATTGTCACAAATTTAAATTGAATTTTAATTGATTTTAAATGAAATATCCTTGAGAAATATGAATGTTGTACCTCCGAATGTGTGCGTAAGTTTGAATTCAAACCGTTACGGTCGGCCTTCTTATGGTCTACGGGCGGACGTCGGAGCAGACCGCGTCTTAGCGGAATCTTGGCGCCAAGCCTACGTTAGTTTACGGAACTTACGGTTGGTCTACGCATGTTCTACGGTTGGCTTTCGGCAAAATCGGTTGGTCTACGGTGCAAATACGGCAGGCAATTGTTAGTTATCGGTATGTTTGCGGTGGGGCGTGGCCACATGTCAATCAAAACTGCCAAGTTTCGGTACCTTTGCGGATGGTCTACGTTAGGCCTTCTGGAGGCCTACGTAAATGTTAACGCAGACTAACCGCAGTCAACAAAATGATGAAAATAACGGAGCCTTCGG
>PIVK01000456.1 GCA_003354135.1 Rhodospirillales bacterium | reverse complement strand
TTATAAGGCCACCAACCGCCTGGCCGAGGCCGAGCCGCTGATGAAACGCGCGCTTAAGATCGACGAGAAAGCCCTGGGGCCCCACCACCCCAGCGTCGCCCTCGGCCTCAACAACCTGGGCTGGCTTTATAAGGCCACCAACCGCCTGGCCGAGGCCGAGCCGCTGATGGAGCGCGCGCTCAAGATCCACGAGACGGCCCTGGGGCCCGATCACCCCAAGGTCGCCCTCGCCCTCAACAACCTGGCCCTGCTTTATCAGGACACCAACCGCCTGGCCGAGGCAGAGCCGCTGATGAAACGCGCGCTTAGGATCGACGAGACGTCCCTGGGGCCCGATCACCCGGACGTCGCCATCGGCCTTAACAACCTGGCCATGCTTTATCTGGACACTAACCGCCTGGCCGAGGCAGAGCCGCTGATGGAACGCGCGCTTAGGATTCTCCGCGAAAGCCTGGGGCCTGATCACCCCAACACCCAACGTACGGCCCAGAACCTGGATGTCCTACGGGCCGCGAGGGAGGGGGGATGATGATAGAGACTATAAGGAGAACCGGAGGAAGCGGCCGAACAGCCCGGACCTCTATCCTTGCGGCATGACCGCATGATGGGGGAAAGGCATCCATGATCCGGTTCTTTGCAACCACACCCAAAGAGGAGCGGTGATATCTTGAGCGCTTGGGAACGGATTTGGCAATGGGT
>PIVK01000455.1 GCA_003354135.1 Rhodospirillales bacterium | reverse complement strand
TCATGTCATGTCATCTTAGTAATGTTGTCATACCCTACAGGTAAGGTAATTTTAGGGTTGGGGTTATCTAACCCTAGGGTTAGGGTTGTCATTAGGGTAGAGGGTATAGGATGATTCATTATGAAGATGAGTTGAGTTAAGGGTATAGGTTCATTATGAAGATGAGTTGAGGTAGGGTTAGGGTCACAAATTTGTATTTGACAATTTGTCACTTTCTCCAGGGTGTTAGGGTTCACATTCATTGACTGTTGTCACCTTGTAACATTATAACAGGCACTGCCAAATAGAGCTCGTAAAACTGAGAATTTTAAAAAAAAGTTCATTAAAATCCGTCCAGTATTAACCAAGTTACAAGTGTATTCATTTTCCATACCCCTCCTTTTTTGTGTTGAGTAAATGATATTAAAGAAGGTAACGGATTTCTAACTGATTTCAAAGAGCTGTAACTCCCATGATTTCCAAACCGACAATTTTCACCATTATGTTGATTTTATTTCATTCAGGGTTGGGGTTAGGGTTAGTAATGCTGTTGTACCATAATTCTTCATAGAGATGTGGCAATTCTATGGAAATGCCAATTTTCATGTCATGTCATCTTAGTAATGTTGTCATACCCTACAGGTAAGGTAATTTTAGGGTTGGGGTTATCTAACCCTAGGGTTAGGGTTGTCATTAGGGTAGAGGGTATAGGATGATTCAT
>PIVK01000454.1 GCA_003354135.1 Rhodospirillales bacterium | reverse complement strand
AAGAGCTTATGGGAAAGAGTGGTATGCGAAGATGGTGAACAGCTTATATACCAGCAGGGTTCTATAATCAGGTATGCCTGCCTTAATTATCCCGACCAGGTAGATTCACTGCAAAATAAATGGCCTCTACCACATTCACAGACAATAGACCCCCCCCGGTAATCCATGTTATAAAAAATAGGCCGGCTGTACAAGGGTTAATATCCTAGATATCAAATGGTTGGCTTTTTAGCCTATCTGTCTGAAGGATCCGATAAGCTATTGGCGTGGACTTCCGTTGTCCGTCCGTCCGTCAACAATTTACAAAAAAGTCTTCTTCGTCTTCATTTCTCGAAGGACAAGTTTCCTATTGCACACATGTGTTCTCTAGGACCATACGCAGAGGGTAGCAGAGCCGGATTTTTGAAATTTCGATTTTCCTGGTTCCAGGAAAGGACTTAAACTTTTTTCAAGAAATTTACCAAAAAGTTTTCTTCCCATTCATTTCTCAACCGAATGCTTCCATATTTAATATATGTGTTCTCTGGGACCATACGCAGAGGGTAGCAGAGCCGGATTTTTGAATTTTCGATTTTCCTGGATCCAGGAAAGGACTTAGACTTTTTTCCAGGAAATTTACGAAAAAGTTATCTTCCCATTCATTTCTCAACCGAATGCTTCCATATTTAATATATGTGTTCTCTGGGACCATACGCAGAGGG
>PIVK01000453.1 GCA_003354135.1 Rhodospirillales bacterium | reverse complement strand
ATACTAATCTGGAGTGATGTCATGATGACCGGAAGTGATGTCATAGTTACTGTAAGTGACTATAGCAGACTGGAAGTGATGTCATAATGACTAGAAGTGACTCCAGTAGACCGGAAGTGATGTCATACTGACCGGAAGTGATGTTATAATGACCGGAAGTGATGTCATAATGACCGGAAGTGACTTCAGCAGACCGGAAGTGATGTCATAATGACCGGAAGTGACTCCAGTAGACCGGAAGTGATCTCATACTAACTGGAAGTGATGTCATAATGACCGGAAGTGATGTCATACTGACCAGAAATGATGTTATAATGACTGATAGTGATGTCATAATGACTGGAAGTGACTCTAGCAGACCAGAAGTGATGTCATAATGATCGGATGTGACTCCAGTGGACCGGAAGTGATGTCATACTGACAGGAAGTGAGGCCATAATGACCGGAAGGGACTCCATCAGGGCGGAAGTGATGTCATAATGACCGGAAGTGACTCCAGTAGACCGGAAGTGATCTCATACTAACCGGAAGTGATGTTATAATGACTGGAAGTGATGTCATAATGACCAGAAGTGACTCCAGCAGACCAGAAGTGATGTCATAACAACCGGAAGTGACTGCAGTAGACCGGAAGTGATGTCATAATGACCGGAAGTGATGTAATAATGACAGGAAGTGATTCCAGCAGACCGGAAGTGTTG
>PIVK01000452.1 GCA_003354135.1 Rhodospirillales bacterium | reverse complement strand
GGAAAAACAAAAATTTTCAAATCGGTTCAACTACGTTAGAGTGTCGGTATCCCCACGGTTTGCTTGCGGATGACCTTCCGGTATCAAAACGTAAACCTCCAGTTGTCTCACCGAAAATTGGGATTAAAAATGCTTCCGTAGGCCAAACGGACATCACGAAACCAAACGAAGGGAAACCGAAGTCAACCCGTATGCAAACCGGTAGTAACGTTAACATTGCGACTGCCCACCGTAAACATACCGGATGTCGTCTTCGGAGGCTTGGAAAAAAAATTTTTGAACTTTTCAAAAAAAAATTTTTCTATCCGCGAAATTGTCCGTAAAACCTCCGATACCTCCGAATGTCTCCGTCCTTACAACGTAGGCCTCCCGCATATTAAACGGTGATTGAACGGATGCTCCGGAAAACTGTCGGAACGCGTGCGGAGGTACCTTCGGACCGGTGTGAGAGGGCCATAAAGTTTTCAAGTAAAAGAAGTGTTAAAAATGTTAGCTTATCTTGGCGGTTTTTGGCGGGTTTTCTCTCAAAGTATGTTCTATTCATTAATTTATATGCATACTGTGTGTCGGGGGGGAGGGGTCGTGCGTCCTAGGTGTCTTTTGTGTATTATGTTTTTATGTCATATCTCTATTGGTCCGCAAATAAATCAGTTGAACTAAGTTTCTAGTTGTTGCCTTGGAATTTCAATTGGTGTTTATGAG
>PIVK01000451.1 GCA_003354135.1 Rhodospirillales bacterium | reverse complement strand
TCCCATCTCTGTTTTTGGTTGCTTTCGTTTTTTCATCCGACTCACAAAAGTTTGTCCCTTCTTGCTGCCACTAACTGATGTCATACTCAAGCCACCCCCTCATAAAGCTTGACCATGCTCGGTTTGGGCTCAAACCTGGCTCAAATCCAAGCCCTGGACTCGCGCAGTCCAGCGGCGGCATCGCCAGCCGGAAAGAACCTCCTGGGGCGTGATCCATACATGTTGGGAGAGCTTCCGTATGTCAGCCCATTATTTAATGAAATTATGTCAATGTCATACTCAAGCCACCCCCTCATAATTAAAGCTTGACCATGCTGTAACTTTCTCAATTCCGGTCGGTTTGGGCTCAAACCTGGCTCAAATCCAAGCCCTGGACTCGCGCAGTCCAGCGGCGGCATCGCCAGCCGGATAAAAACCTCCTGGGGCGTGATCCAGACATGTTGGGAGAGCTTCCGTATGTCAGCCCATTATTTAATGAAATTATGACATCAGAAAGTGGCAGCAAGAAGGGACAAACTTCTGATTTCGAGGCGGAAAACCAATTCTGCAAGCGGACGCTCAACTTGAGGCCAAACATCCCGGTTCCCATCTCTGTTTTTGGTTGCTTTCGTTTTTTCATCCGACTCACAAAAGTTTGTCCCTTCTTGCTGCCACTAACTGATGTCATACTCAAGCCACCCCCTCATAAAGCTTGACCATGCT
>PIVK01000450.1 GCA_003354135.1 Rhodospirillales bacterium | reverse complement strand
GGTGCTACAACAATAGAAGTAATTTCAAATAATTCACAAGATGATTCTATTGGTTTAGGCTGTAGAACAATATTAATTAATGGATTAGATGGAAGTTGTAATGAAATAACAGAAATTATCGCTTTAACTGGTAATGGAACTGTTACAACAACTAATAGTTTTTTAAGAATACAAACTGCATATATTGCTACTTGTGGAACAAATAGAGGAACTAATTATAATGATATTGATTTTCAATCAACAGGTAGTAATTTAGCAATAGCACGAATTGGTGGGTATGGAACAATTGATACATCATCATATGGTACTGGAAGAACACAATTAGGAATATATACTGTTCCAGCTGGTAAAACCCTATATTTAACATCACTATATGTAAATATTGATAGTTCAAAAGTAGCTGATATTAGTATGTGGACTTGTGGTAATATTGATAATATTACTCCGCCAGTATCAGCGAAGTTATTACTTCTTCAAATTAATGCAATTACTAATTATAGAGAAAAAAGTTTAACAAGTTATTTTCCAATACAAGAAAAAACAGATATATGGTTTCGTTGTAAAATTAATGCCTCAACAGCCGAATTAGATGTTTCAATGGAATATTTCTTAGTTGATAATTAAGAATACATTATAGTCATTAAAAATAATGATATAATACTAACTATCATTGCTATTACAAAAACTGGAAACATTGTTTTA
>PIVK01000449.1 GCA_003354135.1 Rhodospirillales bacterium | reverse complement strand
GAATCGCTCGAAGTTTGTCAAGTTGGGCCATTTAGGGCCCCCCGTCACCAAAAATTACATTTTTCAGCATTTAAAGTGCTATATCTCAGTAACAGTAAGAGATACAGCTTAGGTTTGTATTAACTACTAATATAAAATCATATATGATCTTTTAAAATTTTGCCTTTGATTTGACCTAGAGTGACCTTGAAAGGTTAAAGTCAAGGTCACAGAGCACCAAAAAAGTGTTAATTTCAGTTTGTTCTTCATGTATGCTAACTAAAGCCTATTAATGGTATTGATTGATGTCTCTAGTGTCAGGCTAATGTATTATTAGGTAAATTTCCATTTCTGCCACTAGGTGGAGCCACCAGCTAAACATGTTTCTCAGGCTTGTAACTCATAAACGCTTGGAAATACAGGTTTACTTTGCATAAAACACTAATATGAAACCCTATATAGACATTCTAATGAGACCATTACATTTGACCTTGGGTGACATTGAAGGGAAGATCTCAAGGTCACCTCATTTTCATAAGTCTGTAACCCGTAAACGCTTAAAGATAGAGCTTAACTTTGTATTAAACACAAATATGAAACCATATAAGGACATTCTAATGACACCATTACATATGACCTTGGGTGACATTGAAGGGAAGATCTCAAGGTCACCTCATTTTCATAAGCCTGTAACCCATTAATGCTTAAAGATAGAGCTTTGTGTT